>JBQDFB010000015.1:0-32533 GCA_052085045.1 Microbacteriaceae bacterium
ACCTGCAGACGGTGGCGTCTCTGCTGCGCATCCAGGCGCGGCGCACGCACTCCGATGAGGCGCGGGACGCCCTGACACAGGCGATGCGACGGGTCGATGCCATCGCGGTCGTCCACGACACCCTGGCGCAGGGCCTGACCCAGAAGGTCGACTTCGATGAGGTCTTCCACCGGGTGCTCAAGCTCGTCGCCGAGGTCGCCGCTGCACCCAACACTCGTGCGCGCACGCAGTCGAGCGGGCATTTCGGGGTGCTCCCCAGCGAGTACGCGACGCCGCTCGCCCTCGCTCTCACCGAGGTCGTCACCAACGCCGTCGAGCACGGGCTGGCGGGCAAGGAGGGAACCGTGACGATCGACGCTGCGCGCACCGACGACAACCTGCACGTCTCGGTGCGCGACTCCGGCCACGGACTGCCCGAGGGTCGGGTCGGTCAGGGGCTGGGCACGCAGATCATCCGCACGCTCATCCAGGGAGAGCTGGGCGGCAGCATCGAGTGGCGCAGCGATGGTGCGGGCACGGAAGTCGCGATCGACATCCCGATGCGCTGGCTCACCCGGTGA
This sequence comes from Microbacteriaceae bacterium, assembly GCA_052085045.1. GTDB lineage: Bacteria > Actinomycetota > Actinomycetes > Actinomycetales > Microbacteriaceae > Microbacterium. Next base: position 561 of record JBQDFB010000015.1, read on the forward strand.
CCGGGCGAGCCCGACGGATCAGGAGGCGCGGCGCGCGCGTGCAGCGCGGCGCTTGAGAGCGCGACGCTCGTCCTCGGAGAGACCGCCCCAGACACCCGAGTCCTGATTGGTCTCGAGGGCGTACTGCAGGCAGACCTCGGTCACCGTGCAGGTGGCGCAGACGGACTTCGCCTTATCGATCTGGTCGACGGCAGGACCGGTGTTTCCGACGGGGAAGAACAGCTCGGGGTCGACTGTCAGGCAGGCGGCTTTGTCGCGCCAATCCATGGGGGCTCCTCGGTGTGGATGATCGTGAGCGTTCGCGATGCGAAGTCTCGTTTACGAGCGACGATTTCGGGGGATCGGCGCTCATCAGTAGTGCGAGCGATGCTCGCCCCACGCCGCTGTGGGAGCACATGACTGTTAACATTGTGTTACAGCCAAGGTGTGAAATCAAGGGTTTTCTGCCTCCGGATTCGATTCACAGGAGACACCATGCGTTCACCTGCCCTCGTCAGGACCGCCGCGACAGTGCTCGCGATCGAAGGCGCAGCAATGCTGGTCTTCGCCGTCATCGAGCTTTTCGGCCTGGGGGCGGGAGAAGCCGCGTCACTGCCGACGGCGATCGCCCTGATCGTCCTCACCCTGATCGGCGCCGCAGCTCTCATCGCCTTCGCGGTCGGCACGATGCGTGATCGCACCTGGGCGCGATCGGGCGGGGTCGTACTGCAGGTGCTCGCGATCGCCATCGCGCTGGCATCGCTCACCGTCGCACCGGTGCCGTGGCCCTTCGTTCTGGGCGTCGGTGTGCCCGGGCTGCTGGGCTTCGTCCTGCTGATCGCCGTGTCGCGTCAGGAGCGCAGACCCGAGCCCGAGGCCGACAGCGAGATCTGATCAGCCGTCGACGCCGAGCGTCTTGCGCAGCCGTGCGACGTGGCCGGTGGCTTTGACGTTGTACTGAGCGAGCGTGATGACGCCCTGCTCGTCGAGAACGAACGTCGAACGGATGACGCCCTCGATTACCTTGCCGTAGTTCATCTTCTCGCCCCACACGCCGTAGGCGGTGTGCACGGCGTGATCAGGGTCGCTCAGCAGCGTGAAGGTGAGGCCGTCGCGGTCGCGGAACTCGGCGAGCTTCGCCGGCTCGTCCCGGGAAACGCCGATGACACGGTAGCCGGCGCCCTGCAGCGACGCGATGCTGTCGCGGAAGTCGCACGCCTGCGTGGTGCACCCCGGCGTCATGGCTGCGGGGTAGAAGTACAGGATCGTCTTCTGACCGCGCAGGTCGGTCAGGCTGACGGTGCTGCCATCCTGATCCAGCAGCGAGAAGTCGGGGGCAGGGGTTCCAGGTTCCAGGCGCAGATTCGTCACGCGCCCAGCCTACTTGCCGTCTCGGCCGTCCGTCTTGTCCGCGAACGTCTGCAGCAGGCGCTGCAGGGAGTCCAGGCGCGCGAGCTCCGCAGGGTTCAGCTCGTCGCGCTGCGCAGCCTCGATCAGTGCGCAGTCCGGAGCATCGGAAAGGTGCGTGCAGCCCCGCGGGCAGGCGGCTGCGATCGCGGCGAGCTCGGTGAACGCGGCGAGGATGTTCGCGGGGTCGACGTGCCCGAGCCCGAACGAGCGCACCCCGGGGGTGTCGATCACCCACCCGGTGCCCTCGGCGTTCTCGTATCGCAGAGAGACGGTCGACGATGAGGTGTGGCGGCCTCTGCCGGTCACCTGGTTCACATGGCCGGTCGCGCGGTCGGCCGTGGGCACCAGGGCGTTGACGAGGGTGGACTTGCCGACTCCGGAGTGACCCACGAACACCGTGGAGTGCCCGACGAGTTCAGCGCCGATGGCATCGACCGGCATCTCGTCGCGCGCACTGGTGAACACCCGCAGGTCGAGCCCCTCGAAATGAGCCAGGAACGGCACGGGGTCGGCGAGGTCGGCCTTCGTGACGACGAGAAGCGGGCGGATGCCGGCATCCAGAGCCGCTACCAGATAGCGGTCCACCAGGCGGGGTCGGGGCTCGGGATCGGCCGCGGCGACGACGATGAGCATCTGGTCGGCGTTGGCGACGATGATCCTCTCGACCTGATCGGTGTCATCGGCGCTGCGGCGCAGGAGCGACGTGCGCTCGACGATGCCGACGATGCGGGCCAGAGTCCCCTCCGTGCCGGACGTATCGCCCACGACGCGTGCCAGGTCGCCGGTGACGATCGGCGTGCGGCGCAGTTCGCGAGCGCGGGTCGTCGTGATGATCCGTTCATCGCGTGCGCCCTCGTCGACCATGACGGTGTAGCGGCCCCGGTCGACGCCGAGCACGCGCCCGATCTCGGCGTCGTCGTGCGCGGGCCGGCGCTTCGTGCGAGGGCGGTTCGCCTTGGGGTTCGGACGGGTGCGGATGCTGCTCTCGTCGAAGTCCTCGAAGTCGTCGTCGAGGTCATCGTCCGGGTCGAGCCAGCTCACGCGGTCGCGCCTCCCGGGGCGGTGTCCGCCAGCATCCGCTCCCACAGCGCGGCGAACTCGGGCAGCGTCTTGGCCGTGGTGCCGATGTCGTCGATGACGACGCCGGGAACGCGGAGTCCGATCAGAACGCCGGTGGTCGCGATGCGGTGATCGTGGTGCGCCGACCAGCCGCCGGCGCTCAGCGGCCGCGGGATCACTCGCAGACCGTCGGAGAGTTCTTCGACCTCGCCGCCGAGCGCTGTGAGGTTGCCGATCAGCGCCGCGATGCGGTCGGTCTCGTGCATGCGGATGTGGCCGATGCCGCGGATCGTCGTCGGGGCATCGGCGAAGGCCGCCAGCCCCACGATGGTCGGGGACAGCTCGCTGGCGGCAGACAGATCCAGGTCCAGCCCGCGGATGCCGTCGCCCGCGCGCACGGTCAGCGTGCCGCTGTGCCGGCTGACGTGCGCGCCCATCGCCTGCAGGATGTCGGGGAGCAGAGCGCCGGGCTGTGTCGAGTGCAGCGGCCACCCCGTCACGGACACCTCGCCGCCGGTGATCATTGCTGCGGCGAGGAACGGTGCGGCGTTGGAAAGATCCGGTTCGATCGCGATCTCCTTGGCGCGCGGCACACCGCCCTCCACGAGCCATTCGCCGGTCGCCGGCCGTTCGATGCGGATGCCGCGACGGCTCAGCGCCTCGATCGTCATGTCGATGTGCGGCAGGCTCGGCAGGTGCTCACCGGTGTGCACGAGGTGCAGCCCGACATCGAAGCGCGGAGCCGCCAGCAGGAGTCCCGAAACGAACTGACTGGATGCCGAGGCGTCGATCTCGACCCGTCCGCCGCGGATGCGGCCGTGACCGCGGATCGTGAACGGCAGCGACCAGGTGCCCTCATCGTCGATGTCGACGCCGAGATCGCGCAGTGCGGTGATCATCGCGCCCATGGGGCGGTGCAGGGCACTCGGGTCGGCGGTCAGGTGCACATCCTCTGCGGCGAGTCCGGCGAGGGGGGCGATGAAGCGCATGACGGTGCCCGCCTGGCCGCAGTCGATCGTGGTGTCGCCGTGCAGCGGAGCAGGCGTGACGATGAGGTCGGGGCCGAACTCTCCCTCGCCGGCCTCTTCGATGCCGATGCCCAGCGCGCGCAGGGCCTCGACCATGCGGCGGGAGTCGTCGGAGTGCAGCGGCGAGATCAGTCGGCCCGGCCCGTCGGCGATCGCGGCGATCATGAGCTCGCGGTTGGTCAGCGACTTCGAGCCGGGGATGGTCACGGTCGAATGCACGCCGCCAGCGGCTGCGGGTGCGGCGTAGGCGCCCGTGGCAGGGGAGGGGGAATAGGTCGTGTCGCTCATCGGTTTCAACCATAGTGAATGGCGCTGAGAACGCTCAGTGGCCACGACGACACCGAGATGACGCTGAGGGAGGAGTGCAGATGGTCGCGACGCTGGAACATCGGCTCGATGACCTCGTCGGCCTAGACTGGCCGGTGATGGATGACACGACCCCCGCAGACGCGGCAGGCGCTGCACAGCGCGAGTTCGAAGAGCAGGCGATCCCTTTCATGGATCAGCTCTATGCCGCGGCCATGCGCATGACGCGCAATCCGGCCGATGCCGCCGACCTCGTGCAGGAGACTTTCGTCAAGGCGTTCGCCTCGTGGTCATCGTTCACGCAGGGCACCAACCTGAAGGCCTGGCTGTACCGCATCCTGACGAACACGTACATCAACATCTATCGCAAGAAGCAGCGCGAACCGTTCCAGGGAACGCTCGACGAGCTCGAGGACTGGCAGATGGGCGGTGCGGAGTCGACCACGGCGACGCACGGCCGCTCGGCGGAGGCCGAGGCGATCGATCGCATGCCGGCATCTGCCGTCAAGGATGCGCTGCAGGAGGTTCCTGAGGACTTCCGACTGGCGGTGTACCTGGCCGACGTCGAGGGATTCGCCTACCAGGAGATCGCCGACATCATGAAGACCCCCATCGGCACCGTGATGAGCCGTCTGCACCGTGGCAGACGGATGCTGCGGGAGCTGCTGGCAGATTATGCCGCGGAGCGAGGAATCGCCGCGGCCGGTACAAGGAGCAAGAAATGACCGATTGCGGCTGCGACAAAGCCCGACAGGATCTCGAGGAGTACCTCCGCAACGAGGTGTGCAAGACCGAGCACTCGCAGATCCGTGAGCACATCGAGAACTGCCCGTCCTGCCAGGGCGAGGCGCTCGTGGCGAGCACACTGACCGAGGTCGTGGCCCGCGCGTGCAAGGAGACGGCTCCCGAGGAGCTGCGCGACCAGGTGATCACCCGCCTCCGCGCAGCGCAGATCGCAGCGCACTGATCGGCATCGGCGTCGGCACCCTCCCATAAACTGGACCGATGACCGACGCCACGCGCATCCCCGTCGACCCCGAATCCGAGCAGCGACTCGCCGGCCAGGATCTGACCTACCGGCTCATCGATCCCGCATCGGATGCCGACGCCGAGGCATTCCTGCGCGCGGACGCTCGCGGATTTCTGGGTGAGGAGCCGTCCGCCGACCTCGTCGCGGCTGATCGCGCGGGGATCGCCGAGCGGCGCAACATCGGAGTCTTCGAGGCGGGGACGCCCGTCGGCACCTGGCCCGTCGCGACCGTGAATTCCTGGGTCGCCCCGCTGACGGTTCCCGGTGGCGAGATCGGCATGTGGGCGATCAGCGCCGTGACGGTATCCGGCACGCACCGCAGACGCGGTATCGCACGCGCCCTGCTCGAGGGCGAGCTGCGTGCCGCAGCATCCGCCGGTGTTCCGATCGCCGGGCTCACAGCGTCTGAGGCCACGATCTACGGCCGTTACGGCTTCGCCCCCGCCGTCCCCGTCGCCCGGATGACTGTCGACACGCGACGGGCAGGGTGGGCGGCGCCCGCGCCGATCGGCCGCGTGGAGTACGTCGAGAAGGAAGCGCTGAAGACCACGCTCGCCGCGGTGCACGAGGTCGCGCGGACCCAGCGGTCCGGGCAGATCGCCGGATGGGATCGGCGGTGGGCGCGCATGGCCGCCGTAGCGCCGGGCAACCCCGCCGCCGCGAAGGTGCGCGGCGTTCGCTACATCGACGAGCACGGGCATACGCGCGGCGTCATGGCCTACACGCTCGACGAGATTCCCGGCGCTTTCCGCTCCACGATGTCGATCTCGCTCCTGGCAGCGGTCACCCCCGACGCGCTGACCGCACTGTGGGGCTTCGCTCTGCAGCACGACCTCGTCGACCGGGTCACTGCAGATCTGCGACCCGTCGACGACCCGCTGCCATGGCTGGTGAAGGACCCCCGCGGCGTCGAGCTGGTCGTGCACGACCACGGCTGGCTGCGCATCCTCGACCTCCCCGCCGCGCTGTCGGCACGCACGTACCGCGCACCGCTGGACATCGTGCTGCGCGTGGACGACCCCCTGGGATTCGCCGAGGGGTCCTGGCGACTGACGATCGATGACGGTTCGGCCACGGCCGCGCCGGCGAACTCGGGGTCGGCAGATGTGATTGTCGACATCGGCACACTGTCAGCGCTGTACGTCGGCGGCGTCAGCGCCGTCCAGCTGCGCGCCGCAGGGCGTCTGGATGCCACGGCCGAGGTCGCGGCATCCATCGACGATGCCTTCCGCCCGGCCCAGGCGCCCGTCCTCGGCATCTGGTACTGAGCAGCACCGAGGACAGGCTCCGCGCGGTCAGCTCAGCGTCAGCGCGCGCCCCAGCAGGTCAGCCTGCTCGCTCGCGTGCACCTTCGACGAGCCGGTCGCCGGCGATGCCGACGCCGCGCGGGAGACGAGGGTGAAGCCGCGCTCACGGACCTTGTCGAACTCCAGGGCCAGGAACGGCCAGGCGCCCTGGTTCTCGGGCTCGTCCTGCACCCACACCAGCTCGGCGTTCGGATACGAGTCGGTGATCTTCTTCAGCGCTTCCAGCGGCGTCGGGTAGAGCTGCTCCAGCCGCACCAGGGCGATCTCGGGGTTCGGCTTCTTGTCGAGCTCGCTGCGCAGATCCCAGTGGATCTTGCCGGCGTGCAGGAGAACGCGCTGGACGGCATCCCGTGACAGATCGCGGTTGTCGTCCAGGATCGGTTCGAACCGGCCCTGCGTGAAGTCCTCGACGCTGCTGGTCGCACCACGCAGACGAAGCATCGCCTTCGGCGTGAACACGATGAGCGGCTTGCGCGGACGGGAGTACGCCTGACGGCGCAGCAGGTGGAAGTACGACGCCGGCGTCGACGGACGCGCGACGATCATGTTGTCCTGTGCGCACAACTGCAGGAACCGCTCGATGCGCGCCGATGAGTGATCCGGTCCCTGGCCCTCGTAGCCGTGGGGGAGCAGCAGCGTGACGCTGGAATGCTGACCCCACTTCTGCTCGGCGGACGAGACGTACTCGTCGATGATGGCCTGCGAGGTGTTGGCGAAGTCGCCGAACTGGGCCTCCCAGAGCACGAGTGCCTCCGGCGCCTCGACCGAGTAGCCGTACTCGTAGCCCATCGCCGCGTACTCGCTCAGCAGCGAGTCGTAGACGAAGAAGCGGCCCTGGTTGTCGGAGAGGTTCGACAGCGGCAACCATTCCTGACCGTTCGACCGGTCGTGCATGACGGCGTGACGCTGCACGAACGTGCCGCGACGCGAGTCCTGCCCGGCCAGGCGCACTGTGGTGCCCTCGGCCAGCAGTGATCCGAAGGCGAGCAGTTCGCCGAAGCCCCAGTCGATCCCGCCGTTGCGGGTCATCTCGATGCGCTTGTCCAACAGCTGCTGGATCTTCGGGTGGACGCTGAAGCCCTCCGGCTTGTTGGCGAAGGCCTCGCCGATCAGGGAGACCACCTCGGTGGAGATGCCGGTGACCTCCGGCTCGCCGACGACCTCATCGACCGGAACGAGCTCGGGGGCGATCGGCGTCGCGCCGGTCTCGGCCGCGTGCGTCTCGGCGAAGGCGACCTCGAGGCGACCCTGGAAGTCGTCCTTGGCCTGCTCGTACTCCTCTTCGGTGATATCGCCGCGGCCGACGAGCGCTTCGGTGTACAGCTTTCGCACCGAGCGCTTGGCCTGGATGAGATCGGTCATCTGCGGCTGCGTCATCGACGGGTCATCGCCCTCGTTGTGACCGCGGCGGCGGTAGCACACCAGGTCGATGACGACGTCGCGGTGGAAGCGCTCGCGGTACTCGAAGGCGAGCTGGGCGACGTGGATGACGGACTCGGGGTCATCGCCGTTCACGTGGAAGATCGGCGTCTGGATGGTCTTGGCGACATCGGTGGCGTACACCGATGTGCGCGCATCGGTCGGCGTCGTGGTGAAGCCGACCTGGTTGTTGACGACGACGTGGACGGTGCCGCCGGTGCGATAACCGCGCAGCTGCGACATCTGCATCGTCTCGACGACGACGCCCTGCCCGGCGAAGGCCGCATCGCCGTGGACGAGGATCGGCAGCCACGAGAAGGTGCCGATGGGCTTGCGGTCCTGCTTGGCGCGGACGATGCCCTCGAGCACGCCGTCGACGGTCTCGAGGTGCGAGGGGTTCGCGGCGAGGTACACCGGCAGCTCGGAGCGGTCATCGGCGATGAAGGTGCCCTCGGTGCCGAGGTGGTACTTCACATCGCCCGATCCGCGCTGGTTGCCCGGCATCTGCGTGCCTTCGAACTCGCGGAACACCTGGCCGTAGGTCTTGCCCGCGATGTTGGTGAGCACGTTCAGCCGGCCGCGGTGCGCCATGCCGATGGCAGCGCCGTCGAGCCCGGTGGTGGCCGCCCCCTGGAGGATCTCGTCCAGCAGCGGGATCAGCGACTCGCCGCCCTCGAGGGAGAAGCGCTTCTGGCCGACGAACTTCGTCTGCAGGAAGGTCTCGAACGCTTCGGCCTCGTTGAGCTTGCGCAGCACGCGGAGCTGCTCGTCGTGGCCCGGCTTCTGGTACTTGATCTCGAGCTTCTCCTGGAACCAGCGGCGCTGGTCAGGGTCCTGGATGTGCATGTACTCGATGCCGAGCGTGCGGCAGTACGAGTCGCGCAGCACGCCGAGGATGTCGCGCAGCTTCATGACGCGCTTGCCGCCGAAACCGCCGGTGACGAACTCGCGGTCGAGGTCCCAGAAGGTCAGCCCGTGGCTCTCGATCTCGAGGTCGGGGTGCGAGCGCTGCACGTACTCCAGCGGGTCGATGTCGGCCATGAGGTGGCCGCGCACACGGTAGGAGTTGATGAGCTCCTGCACCCGGGACTGCTTGTCGACGCGCTCGGCGAGGTCGACCGCGATGTCGGCGTTCCACCGGATCGGTGCGTAGGGGATGCGCAGAGCGGCGAAGATCTCGTCGTAGAAGTCGCGCTCGCCGATCAGCAGCTCGTGCACCTTCTTGAGGAACTCGCCGGAGCCGGCGCCCTGGATGACGCGGTGGTCGTAGGTGCTCGTCAGGGTGATGGTCTTGCCGATGCCGAGCTCGGCGAGCGTCTTCGGGCTGGCCCCCTGGAACTCGGCCGGGTACTCGAGCGCGCCGGCGCCGATGATGGCGCCCTGGCCCTTCATCAGGCGCGGTACGGAGTGCACGGTGCCGATGCCGCCGGGGTTCGTCAGCGACACCGTGGTGCCGGCGAAGTCAGCGGCGGTGAGCTTGTTGGCGCGGGCGCGGGAGACGAGATCCTCATACGCGGCCAGGTACTCGGTGAACGTCAGCGTGTCGGCGCGCTTGATGCTCGGCACCATGAGTGCGCGCGTGCCGTCGGGCTTGGGCAGGTCGATCGCGATGCCGAACCCGACGTGCGCCGGGGCGACGACGGAGGGCTTGCCGTCGACCTCGGCGTAGTAGACGTTCTGGCTCGGGAACTCCTTGAGCGTCTGGATCAGCGCCCAGCCGATCAGGTGCGTGAAGCTCACCTTGCCGCCGCGCGAGCGCGACATGTGGTTGTTGATCACGATGCGGTTGTCGATGAGCAGCTTCGCCGGGATGGTGCGCACGCTGGTCGCGGTGGGGACCGTCAGGGACTGATCCATGTTCGCCGCGAGGGTCTTCGGCATGCCTCGCAGCGGGGTGACCTGGTCCTCATCGGCGGCATCCGCTTCGGCGGGCTCCGCCTTGGGCTCGGGCTTGGGAGCCTGGGCGGGGATCGGCGCCTGCTTGGCGGGCTTGGCCGTCGTCTTGGCGACCGGTTGCGACCCGATCACCGGGACGGGAGCCGTGACGGGATGCTGGTCTCCGGCCGTGTTCGTCGCGGGGGCGGGGGCGGAGACGGGTTCCGGCGTGTAGTTCTCGAGGATCGGCCACCACTCCTTGTCGACGGAGTTGCGATCGGCCTTGAACTGTTCGTACAGTTCATCGACGAGCCACGAATTGGCTCCGAAATCCTCGTCGTCCGAACCTCCGACGCCGGTCACCTGGTTCGCCACGCGTTATCGCCCTCTTTCATCGCTGAAGCTGTGTACGCACGCGAGTTCGGGAGGCCCCGGGTCCGCGCATCCTGATATCTAGCCTAACGCGTTCCGGCACCCTGGAAGGCGCGATGACGCGCCCGAAGGGCGGCCCGAAAAGATACCGTGGACACATGAAGTTCCTCAGCGAGCAGCCCGACGTCGATCTCACGTACTCCGACGTGTTCCTGGTGCCGCGGCGGTCCGGCATCACCAGCCGACTCGAAGTCGATCTCGCGCCGAAGGACGGCACCCCGGCGACCGTTCCGCTGGTCGCCTCGAACATGAACTCCGTCACCGGACCGCGGCTCGCCGCCGTTCTCGCGCGGCGTGGCGGTCTCGGCATTCTGCCGCAGGACATGCCGCTGCAGGAGCTGGATGCCGCGATCCGCGAGGTGAAGGCGCAGCCCGTGGCGTGGGACACGCCGCTGGTGCTCTCACCCGTGGCCACCGTCGCTGACGCTCTCCGGCTGATCCCGGCCGTGAGCGGTCACGGCATCGTCGTGGCGGACGGTGCGGGGCGTCGCGAGGATTCCGGTCGCATCCCCGTGTCGGGTGTGCACGGCATCCTCCCTGCCGCCCGGCTGGCGACTGCCCTTCCCGATGCGCAGCTCGGCGACCTCGTCCACGCCGGAAGCCCCGCACTCGAGGCCGAGGATGCCGCCGACGCGCGCGCGGCGTTCGATGTCATCACCGAGACCGGCGCTGACCTGGTCACCGTCGTCGACCACGGGCACCTCGTGGGCACTCTCAGCGCCCGCAGTGCACTGCGCTCGACGCTCTACGCCCCCGCAGTGGATGCCGACGGTCGGCTTGCGGTCGGCGCGGCCGTCGGCATCAACGGCGATGTCGCGGCGAAGGCGCGGGCACTGGCAGCGGCGGGCGTCGACGTGCTCGTCCTCGACACCGCGCATGGACACCAGGAGGGCATGCTGCGCGCACTCGCGACCGTATCGGCTCTCGACCTGGGCATCCCGCTCGTCGCCGGCAACATCGTCACCGCTGACGGCGTGCATGACCTCGTGGATGCCGGTGCCTCGATCCTCAAGGTCGGCGTCGGCCCCGGGGCGATGTGCACGACGCGCATGATGACCGCCGTGGGCCGCCCGCAGTTCTCCGCGGTGCTCGAGGCCGCAGAGGCCGCTCGGGCGCTCGGCGCCCACGTCTGGGCCGACGGTGGCGTGCGGTACCCCCGCGACGTCGCGCTCGCGCTCGCTGCGGGGGCAGCATCGGTCATGATCGGCTCATGGTTCGCCGGCACGATCGAAGCGCCGGGCCAGCTGCAGGCCGACGCCGAGGGCCGCATCTTCAAGGAATCGTGGGGGATGGCCTCGACAAAGGCCGTCCAGGCTCGGTTCGGGCGACTCGACGCCTACGACCGGGCCCGCAAGGAACTGTTCGCCGAGGGCATCTCGTCGTCGAAGATCTATCTCGACCCGCTGCGCCCCGGCGTGGAGGACCTGCTCGACATGATCACCTCGGGAGTGCGGTCGTCGTTCACCTACGCCGGTGCGGCATCGGTGCCGGAGTTCCACGACCGTGCGCTGGTCGGGCGCCAGTCCGCCGCGGGCTACGAAGAGGGCAAGGCTCTGCCCGTCAGCTGGTAGCGCCGAACTCACAGCTAAATCCGTGAGGCGGGGGCGGCCTGTTCGGTAGAATCGATGAACCATGGACGACCCTCCCAGTTGTAGTACCACGCCCCACTGCCCGCGCTGCCACCTCGAGGAGGTCAGCGTCTGATGGATTACGTCATGTTGGGCGTGGGGCTCCTTCTCACGGTGGGTACGGGCCTGTTCGTCGCCAGCGAGTTCGCGCTCGTCAACCTCGACCGCGCTGAGCTCGAATCGCGCCGGGAGCGCGGCGAATCGCGGCTCTCACTGACGATCAGTGCGCTCAAGCACACCTCCACGCACCTGTCGTCGGCGCAGCTCGGCATCACGCTGACGACGCTGCTGACCGGTTACACGATGGAACCGGCGCTGTCGAACCTGCTGAGCCCCGTGCTGACCGGGTGGGGTATCGCCGAGGGGGCGGTCCGTCCGATCGCCACCGTTGTGGCGATGCTCGTCGCGACCGTGCTGTCGATGATCCTCGGCGAGCTCGTCCCGAAGAACTTCGCCCTCGCGCTTCCCCGCGCCACCGCAAAGCTCGTCATCCCGTTCCAGATCGCGTTCACCACGGTGTTCAAGCCAGCGATCGTCGCGCTCAACGGCAGCGCCAACGGCATCCTGCGCTCGGTGGGCATCGAGCCCAAAGAGGAGCTCTCGGGCGCCCGCACCGCCGAGGAGCTCTCCTCGCTCGTGCGACGTTCGGCCAGTGCCGGTGTGCTCGAGGCCGACACCGCGACGCTGCTGGATCGCACCCTGACGTTCTCTCGCCTCTCCGCAGACGACGTGATGACACCCCGCCCGAGCATGCACGCCATCGCCGCCGGCGACTCGGCGGAGGACGTCATCCAACTCGCCCGCCGCACGGGGCACAGCCGCTTCCCGGTCTACGATGACGACCTCGACGACATCACCGGGGTCGTGCACCTCAAGGCCGCGGTCTCGGTGCCGCGCGAGCGCCGCACCGAGGTTCCGGTCGGTGCGCTCGCGACCGACCCGCTGCGCGTGCCCGAGACCGTGCACCTGGACGTGCTCATCTCCGAGCTGCGTGCCCGGGGCTACCAGCTCGCCATCGTCGTGGACGAGTACGGCGGTACCGCCGGCATCGTCACGCTCGAGGACCTGGTCGAAGAGATCGTCGGAGAGGTCTCCGACGAGCACGACCGCAGCCGCGCCGGCGTCGTGCGCAGCAAGGAGTCGATCACCTTCCCCGGTGAGCTCCGCCCGGACGAACTGCTGGGGCGCACCGGTGTGCGCGTACCCGCAGGAGATGTGTACGACACCGTGGGCGGTTACATCATGAGCGTGCTCGAACGCGTTCCGGCCCCCGGCGACGAGATCACCCTCGACTCCGGTGCGCTGCAGGTCGTGCGCATGGACGGCCGCCGCGTCGACCGCATCCGGTACACGCCGGTGCCGGTCGATGTCGCGAGCGAGGAGGTGGCACAGTGAGCGACTGGATGGGAATCGTCTGGCTCGTGATCCTGCTGGTAGCGAACGCCTTCTTCGTCGGCGCCGAGTTCGCCGTGATCTCCGCCCGCCGTTCGCAGATCGAGCCGCGCGCCGAGCAGGGCTCGCGTGCCGCGAAGACCGCCCTGTACGCGATGGAGCACGCGACGCTCATGCTCGCCACCTCGCAGTTGGGCATCACGATCTGCTCACTGCTGATTCTGAACGTCTCCGAGCCCGCGATCCACCACCTGCTCGGCATCCCGATGCACGCGCTCGGCTGGGCCGCACCCGTCGTCGACGTCACCGGGTTCATCATCGCCCTGCTGCTGGTCTCGTACCTGCACGTCGTGTTCGGCGAGATGGTGCCGAAGAACCTCGCGTTCTCGGTGCCCGATCGCGCGGTGCTCATCCTCGCGCCGCCGCTGGTGTGGGTCTCGAAGGTGTTCCACCCGGTGATCTGGGTGCTCAACGCCGCCGCGAACGGCGTGCTGCGGCTGTTCCGCGTCGAGCCGAAGAACGAGGCGGCCTCGACCTTCACCATCGACGAGGTCGCGACGATCGTCGACCAATCGCGCCGTGAGGGCGTTCTGATGGACACCTCGGGCGCGGTCGCCAAGGCTGTCGAGTTCACCGACAAGAAAGCGCGCGACGTCGCGGTGGCGCTCGGCGATCTGGTCACCCTGCCGGAGTCGACCACGCCGGAAGACATCGAGCGCGCCGTCGCCCGCTACGGCTTCTCGCGCTACGTGATCGTGGATGCCGCGGGCGCCCCGCTCGGCTACGTCCACCTGAAGGACATCCTGCGGGCCTCGGAGGGTCAGGATGCCGCGGCCAGGACGATCGCGCCGATCCCCGCCAAGCGCATTCACCACATGGTGCCCGTGCAGGAGGACACCGACCTCGAGGACGCGCTCGCCATCATGCGGCGCGCCGGCCGACACCTCGCCAAGGTGCGCGACGCCCGGGGCGAGACGACGGCCGTACTGTTCCTCGAGGACATTCTCGAAGAGCTCGTCGGCGAGGTTCAGGACGCCACCCGGAGGGTGCACGGCCGCTAGCGTGCGAGCGACGGCCGCCGCCGATGTCTCAGCGCCAGCGGGCGCGCAGATACTGCGGCGGCCAGGTCGCCTGCACGCCCAGCTCATGTGCCGACCGCAGCCCGAAGTGCGGGTCGCGCAGCCATTCCCTGCCTACGAAGACGGCATCGGCCGAGCCCGCAGCGAGCACCTGTTCGGCCTGCGCTGCATGGGTGATGAGACCGACGGCGCTGACCGGGGACCTGCCCGCGCTGCCGCACGATCTCCGCCAGCGGCACCTGGTAACCCGGATGCACATCGATCTGCTGGTGCGCGACGAGACCACCACTGGAGACGTCGATGAAGTCGGCGCCGTGCTCGATCGCCCAGGAGGCGACCTCAGCGGCCTCATCAGCAGTGAAGCCGCCCTCGGCGTGGTCGGTGGCAGAGATCCGCACGAACACCGGCACGTCGGAGCCGGCTGCTTCACGCACTGCGTCGACGACGCGCAGCAGCAGGCGGGCCCGGTTCTCCAACGACCCGCCGTACTCATCGGAGCGCAGATTCGACAGCGGCGAGAGGAACTGGTGCAGCAGGTAACCATGCGCGCCGTGCACCTCGAGCACGTCGAAGCCGGCGTCCAGGGCGCGACGGGCTGCTGCGGCGAAGCCGTCGACGACGCGCTCGATGCCGGCAGCATCCAGAGCCGCAGGCGTATCGAAACCCTCGAAGGCGAGGGCTGACGGCGCCACCGTCTGCCAGCCGCCGTCCGGTTTCCGAACCGAACCGCGCAGGTCGGCCCACGGCCACCAGGTGGATGCCTTGCGCCCGGCGTGGGCGAGCTGGATGCCGGCGATGCCGCCGCGTTCGTGGATCGCGTGCACGATCGGAGCCCACGCGTCGCGCTGCTCGTCGTTCCAGATGCCGGTGTCCCGCGGGGAGATGCGGCCCTCGGGCACGACGGAGGTGGCTTCGGCGACGACGAGACCCGCACCGCCCGAGGCGAACTGGGCCAGATGCGTGTGGTGCCACTCCTGCACGACACCGTCGACAGCGCTGTACATGCACATCGGCGACACCCAGAGACGGTTCGGGAAGGTGACGGAGCGGATGCTGAGTGGGGAGAAGAGAAGACTCACCCTTTGACCGTAGTACCGCGGTGAGCGGGTCGGGCGCGCTAGCGTTGGAGCCATGGTCGACGTCCGCAGCTGGTCCCGCGCGGACACCGCTGCGCGCCTGCGCGTGCCCACGGCTGCGGACGACAAGTACTCCCGCGGGGTCGTCGCCGTGCGCACCGGATCAGCCGCTTATCCCGGTGCCGCCGTGCTCAGCGTCGAAGCCGCCTGGCGCACGGGGGCCGGATTCGTCCGATTCGTGGGGGAGGGGCGAGCGGCGGATGCCGTGATCGCCCGTCGCCCGGAGACCGTCGCCGGCCCAGACATCGGCAGCACGCGAGTGGATGCCTGGGTGATCGGCTCGGGGACCGTTGCCGCGCACCGGGCGTGGGACGAAGAGCGTGCCCTGCATGTGATCCTCGCCGGCACGGTGCCGGTCATCGTCGACGCCGGCGCGCTGGATCTGGTGCGCGCAGCGACGGCACCGCTGATCATCACGCCGCACGCCGGCGAGTTCGCCCGGCTGCGTGACCAGCTCGGACTGGACACCGGCGGTGACCGGGCGGCAGATGCCGTCGAAACCGCTCGGGCGCTGGCATCCACCGTTCTGCTCAAGGGGGCGACGACGCTGGTCGCCTCGCCCGAGGGCGCCGTGCTGTCGATCGAGGAAGCGCCGGCCTGGCTCGCGACGGCAGGTGCGGGCGATGTTCTCGCCGGCATGCTCGGTGCCGTGACGGCGGCGAACCCCGATGCACCGCCGGCCGAGATCGCGGCATCCGCAGCCTGGCTGCACGGACGCGCGGCGGTGCTGGCATCCGGGGCCGGCGACGGCCGCACCGGGCAGCCCATCGTCGCGCTCGACGTCGCCGAGGCGATCCCCGCCGCCGTCGGAGAACTGCTGTCGTGAAGGCGCGCGTCGTGGGCCTATGGGCTGCATTCCTCGCCGCGCATATTCTCATCGCCTGGCTGGGCTGGGTGTATCCGACGCAACCGATGGGGGATGTCGTCCTCGTCTACCAGCCGTGGTCGGCTTCTGCGCTCAGCGGCGGTGCGATCGTCGGCATCACCGAATCGTGGGTCTATCCGCAGCCGGCGCTGCTGCCGATGCTGCTCACACAGCTGATCGCCTGGCCGCTGAACGCACTGGTCGGCACGACGGGCGCCTACCTGATCGGGTGGGCGGTGCTCGTCACCGCCCTGGATGCCGTGGGTTTCGGCGTGCTCGTCGGCAGGAGAGGGTCGGCCGCCCGTCGCTCGGCCGGGTGGTTCTGGACGGTCGCGCTGGTGCTGCTGGGCCCCATCGCGATGTACCGCATCGACGCCGTGACCGTCCCGCTGGCGGTGATCGGCGGATGCTGGCTGGTGCGGCGGCCCGCGGTCGCGGCCGCCGTGCTCACCGTCGCCGCATGGATCAAGATCTGGCCGGGGGCGCTCATCGTCGCCGCGATCGCCGCGGCCCGTGCACGTCTGCGGATCCTGTTCGTCCTCCTCGGCGTCAGCGCCGCGATCGTGGTGGTGCTGTTCCTCCTCGGCGCAGACCAGCACCTGTTCGGGTTCATCTCCGAGCAGACCGGCCGTGGCCTGCAGATCGAGTCGGTCGCCGCGACGCCGTTCATGTGGATGGCGGCTGCAGGCGCAGCATCCATCGATTACAGCTTCGAGATCCTGACCTTCCAGATCGGCGCACCCGGCGCTGACCTGGTCTCGGTGCTGCTGACCCCACTGATGGCCGTCGCCGGCATCGCCGTCCTCGCCCTCGGCGCCGTCAAAGCGGCGCACGGGGCCAGCTTCCCCCGACTGCTGCCGCCGCTGGCGCTCGCCATCGTCGCCGTGCTCATCGTGACGAACAAGGTCGGCTCACCGCAGTTCCAGACCTGGCTGATCGCTCCCGTGATCCTGTGGATCCTGTTCGATCGCACCCGTTCGGGCATCCCGGCCGCGATCGTCCTCGGGCTGAACGCGCTCACCTGCCTCGTCTACCCGCTCACCTACGACGGGCTGCTGCGCGCCGAGCTCGTGCCCGTCCTCCTGCTCACCGCCCGCAACCTGCTGGTGGTCGTCCTGCTCGCCATCGCCGTGCGCGCACTCATGCGCGTACCGGCATCCCGTCCCCTGAAGAGAAACTGAGGAAACACCCATGCTCATCGCCTTCTCCGTCGCCCCGAGCGGCGCCGCCGCCGAGAACCCCGCCGGATCCGTGCACGACGCGGTCGCCGCCGCCGTCACGGTCGTCCGCGAATCGGGGCTCCCGCACCGCACGACCAGCATGTTCACCGAGGTCGAAGGTCCTGACTGGGACACCGTGATGGGGGTCGTGAAGCGCGCTGTCGACGCGGTTGCGCCGTTCGGGTCGCGGGTGTCGCTCGTACTCAAAGCCGATATCCGCCCCGGCTACTCCGGTGAGCTCGACGCAAAGCTCGAGCGTCTGGAAACGGCGATCGAGGAGTCAGACGCCGGGTGACGTCGGCCGTCGTCGTGCGGGGCGCGACCTGCGCACGACGGCTCCGAGTATCGCCTGTGCCGCAGCCAGTGCGGCGAGCAGCCACAGCGCCGGAACCCAGCTGCCAGCGGCGACCTGGACCGCCGCGAGCCCGATCGGGCCGATGGCCGCCAGCGTCACCCCCACCATCTGGCTCATCGCCGACAGGGCCGTGGCGTGGCTCTCCGAGCCGGAGGTGGAGAGCACGAGGCTGTAGGCGACGCCCACCGACGCACCCTGGCCGATCCCCATCATCACCACGGCGACGATCGTGATGGCGCTCGGGGTGTCGGTGGCGCTCGATGCCGCGGCACTCGGGAGGACAGCGAGCAGCGCCGCGCCGAGGGCGAAGGGGAGCGGGGCCATCAACGGCGCGATCCATCGCGCGCGGAGACCCTGGACCATCCACGGCGCCAATAGCGACGCCGGGATGGCGACGAGACTCGTCAGCGCCGCCGTGGTGCCCGCGGATGCGGGTGACTGCCCGTTGCTCTCCAGCATCGTCGGCAGCCACGCGACGAGCGAGTAGAACAGCAGCGATGTGAGCGCGAGGTAGGCGGTGACGCCCCACGCCGACAGTTCGCGCATGACCTGGCGTAGCCGCACCGCGTTCGGCTCCGGGGTCGTCTCAGCGGTTGGCGCTTCCCCGGCGAGCGGGACGGGCGAGGTGCGCTTCGCGAGGACGATCCAGCAGACCGCTGCGAGGAACGGGAGGATAGCCCACACCCCGAGGGCGGCGCGCCACCCCTGCCCGAACAGCTCGCCGAGCGGAATGGTGAGTCCGGCGGCCATCGCGGGGCCCAGGCTCAGCCCGGCGGTGTACAGCGACACCACCCAGCCGCGCCGCGGGGTGCCCAGTCCCTTGATCACGGCCGGACCGATCACGCTCGCGACCGCGACGGCGAGGCCGAGCACGACGGTCCCCGCCGCCAGCGGGATGGTGCCCGGGAGCGAACGGATCAGAGTTCCTATCGACGCGATGATCAGCGACCACAGGACGAGGGATCGCAGACCGAGCCGCGCCTGCAGTGCCGGGACCAGAGGTGCGATCACGAGGAAGCACAGCAGCGGCACGGAGGTCAGCAGAGCCAGGACCGGTGGCGCGAATCCGGTGTCTTCGCCGATCAGCGGTACGACAGGGCCCACGGCAGCGGTGGGAGTCCTGAGGGTGAGGGTGATCAGCAGAACGGTGGCGGCGACCAGCAGTGCATCGGGTCGCTGGCGATCGGTCGGTACGACGCTTCTTGACTGCATACTCACGATCTCGATCTCAGCCTCTCACGCTAGCATTGTCTGGTGATTCACTCCTCGAAATCTTCGAGGGGTGCGGCGAAGATGGCGCTCCTCTCGCTCGCCATCGGCTCCTTCGGCATCGGCATGACCGAGTTCGTCGTCATGGGGCTGCTGCCCGACATCGCCGCAGACCTGCTGCCGTCGCAGTGGGCCGCCTCTCCCGAAGATGCGATCGGTCAGACCGGCATCCTCATCTCGCTGTACGCTCTCGGCGTGGTCATCGGTGCTCCGACGATCGCCGGGATGGTCGCGCGCTTCCCGCGGCATCATGTGATGCTCGGACTCGCCGTCGCACTCACCGTGTTCAACGCCCTGACCGTGCTCATGCCCACATTCGAACTGGTCGGTGCCTCGCGGTTCCTGGCCGGGCTCCCGCACGGTGCGTACTTCGGGATCGGCGCGCTCGTCGCCGCGGACGTGCTCGGCCCGGGCAGACGCGCACAGGGCGTCGCGTTCATCCTCACCGGGCTCACGATCGCGAACGTCGTCGGCGTGCCCCTGGGTACGTTCCTCGGGCAGCAGTGGGGCTGGCGAGCGGCCTTCCTCGTCGTGACGCTCGTGTTCGCGCTCGCCGCGGTGAGCATCGCGGTCTTCGTGCCGAAGCATCCAGGGGAGCCCGGCCGAACCCTGCGCTCCGAGCTCGGCGTGTTCCGTGTCGGCCAGGTCTGGCTGACCCTCGGCATCGGCGCGATCGGGTTCGGCGGGTTCTTCGCCGTGTACAGCTATGTGGCTCCGCTGGTGACCGATGTCGCCGGTTCCCCGGCGTGGGCGGTGCCGATCGTGCTCATCATCGTCGGGCTCGGGATGACGGTCGGCAACCTGCTCGGCGGCCACTTCGCAGACCGCGACCTGCGCCGCACGCTGTGGGCGGGCATGGCGGGCTTGGCCGTTGTGCTCGTACTGCTGGCGCTGCTGTCGTTCCAGATCATCCTGCTCGCGGTGCTCGCATTCGGCGTGGGGCTGCTGTCGTCGGTGCTGAGCCCGGCGATCCAGACCCGTCTGATGGATGTCGCCGGCGACAACCAGTCGATCGCCGCAGCCATGAACCACTCGGCCCTCAACATCGGCAACAGCCTCGGGGCCTTCCTGGGCGGCATCGTGATCTCGCTCGGCTGGGGATTCACCGCGCCGGCATGGACCGGCGCCGTGCTCGCCGCGATCGGACTCGTGATCACGCTGGTCGCATTCCGGACGGAGCGCGTCGCCGCACCCGCGTAGGCTGACCGGATGAATCAGCCCATCCTCGTCGCCGGCACCACCGTGCTGCTGCGTGCGGGTTCCGTGGGCCTCGAGACGCTGCTGATCCGCCGCCCTGATCGCGGGTCGTTCGCCGGAGCCTGGGTCTTTCCCGGTGGCGTCGTCGAGGATGCGGATGCGGATGCCGAGGGCGGAGCGCCCGAGCGCGAGACCGCGGCCCGGGCCGCCGCCCGCGAGTGCGACGAAGAGGTGGGCCTGCGGC
The DNA here is from genome assembly GCA_052085045.1 of Microbacteriaceae bacterium. Lineage (GTDB taxonomy): Bacteria > Actinomycetota > Actinomycetes > Actinomycetales > Microbacteriaceae > Microbacterium. The sequence goes on from JBQDFB010000015.1 coordinate 20,791, forward strand.
CGGCCGGCCTGCACGCGCTGTCGTGCTGGGTTCCGCCGATCGAGGCTCCCAAGCGCGTACGCACCTGGTTCTTCCTCGCACAAGTGCCGGAGGGCGAGCTGCGGCTGGCTCCGGACGAGGTCGTCGATGCCGTCTGGCTGTCACCGGCCGAGGCGCTGCTGCGACACGCGGACAGCGAGATGGTGCTGTTCCCGCCGACCTGGGTCACGCTGCGCGGGCTCGCCGAGCACGAGACGTTCGAGGATGCCGTGGCTGCGGCATCCATCCCCGAGCTGTTCACCACGCACCTGATCGGAGGCGGCGTCTTCGCGTGGGAGGGCGACGCCGAGCATCCGGCGCACCTCGAACACCCGGAAAGTGGCGCGGGGCGTCACCGCATCGACACCTCGACGCTGCCCTGGCAGTACGTGCGCGACTGAGCCGGCGGCTCAGGCCTCGCGTTCAGGGCTCGAGCAGTCGCCGCAGGTGCATGTTCACGGCATCCGTCTCGATGAGGAACCCGTCGTGCCCGAAATCGCTGTTGAGCACGACCGCCTCGTTGCCGTCGATCGTGCCCGGGATGCTGCGCGCGATGCGGTGCTGCCCGTCGACGGGGAACAGTCGGTCGGTGTCGATGCCGAGCACCAGCGTCTTGGCCGTGACCGCCTGCAGCGCCGTCTCGACCCCGCCGCGCCCGCGGCCGACGTCGTGCGAGTTCATCGCCTCGACGAGCGTGAGATAACTGTTCGCGTCGAAACGGCGGGTGAACTTGTTGCCGTGGAAGTCGAGGTACGACTCGACGGCGAAGCGCCCGCCGCGGCCGAGGGGTGAGACCTCGGACTGCCAGGAGCGCTGGAAGCGCTGGTTGAGCTCGATCGGGCTGCGATAGTTCAGCAGGGCCATGCGCCGGGCCAGTGCGAGACCGCGGTGTGGCCCCTCGCCGACGCCCTGGTCGTAGTACTCGCCGCCCTGGAACCGCGGATCGATGCGGATCGCCTCGAGCTGCACCGAGTTCAGCGCGATCTGGTCGGCGGTGTTCACCGGCGGAGACGACAGCACGGCGAGCCGCTCGACGCGCTCCGGATGCGTCACCGCCCACTCCAGGGCATGCATCCCGCCCATGGAACCGCCGACGATCCCCGCCCAGCGTTCGACGCCGAGCGCATCGGCGAGGCGCACTTGGGCGGCCACCTGATCGCGGATCGTCAGGTACGGAAAGCGCGCCGCCCACTCATAGCCGTCGGGGGCGATGCTGGCCGGGCCGGTTGTGCCCTGGCATCCGCCGAGCATGTTCGGGGCGATCACGAACCAGCGATCGGTGTCCAGCGCGGCGCCGGGGCCGACGACATCGTTCCACCAGCCGGCGGTCGGGTGCCCAGGGGCCGCGTCGCCGCGCACGTGGCTGTCGCCGGTGAGCGCGTGCAGCACGAGGATCGCGTTGTCGCGGGCGGCGTTGAGCTCGCCCCACGACTCGTACGCGATGCGGATGCCGGGCAGCTCCTGCCCGTTCTCGGTGCGGAACGCGCTGAACGACGCGAAGCGGCGGTCGCCTGCCGGGTCGCCGTCTCGCCAGGCCCCGGTGACGGGTGGTCGGGCACGCAGCAGACGGGCGTCGTCCTCGGTCACGCGTGCCGAGGGCACGGTGTCCTCCGAGGTGCTCTGCCAGTCCATGCATCCATTCTCGCCTGCCCGGCCCGCTCCGCGCCCCACGTTACGTCCCCGCGGCCGTCCCACCGGTCCCGTCCCGCTCGCCCCCCGGGCATGGAAGGAGGAAAGCGCCGGTGATTCCGACGCATGGTCGACACTTTCCTCCTTTGGCGATGTACCGAGCGCAATGGCGGCGCTGGCGCGGGCGCGTCCACAACACCGGCGCCGGCATGAGTTGTCCACCGATCGTGGATTCGCGTGGCGCTGGGATCTGCGGCGCGCTGGAGGATGTGCGGATGAGACCACGAACTCGACTGCCGCGACGGCTGGGTGAGCGCTTCACGGTCGGTGACGCCGAAACTGCCGGAGTCGGGCGTTCCCGGCGAAACGCTCCTGATCTCGCTCGTCCCTTCCACGGCGTACGCGCGAAGGATCGCCCGAGAACGTTCGCGGATCTCGTGGACTGCTATCGCCCGCGGATGAAACCCGGCCACCGCTATGGCGGGCGCACAGGAATGCGGTTGTGGGGCATCCCGCATCCGAAACGATGGAAGTCGGATGAACCACTGGAAGTGATGGTTCCGCCGGACACGGCCCCGCCCACGACAGCCGGAGTGAAGGGGCGCCGCCTCGCCGCCGATCGCGCTGAGACCCGGACGCTGAGGGGCGTTCCTGTGCTCGACCCGGTCGGCGCGTTCTTCACATGCGCGGCCGAGCTCACAATCGCGCAGGCGGTCACAGTGATCGATGCCCTTGTCACGACGGCATTCGATTACCCGGATCTGGGGCCCGGCCGCCCGATGAGCACACGGAAGCAGATCGGCGATCGGCTGGCGCAGTGGGGACGCTTCCCCGGTTGTGTGACGGTCCGCGAAGCACTGCCCCTCGCGCGAGATCGAGTGGAGTCACCGAAGGAGACGCAGACGAGGCTTCTGATCGTGACGGCTGGGTTCCCGGAGCCCATCGTGCAATTCGAGGTGCGAGACGGTGAACGCTTCATCGCCCGCGTCGATCTCGCATACCCCGAGCTGCGGATCGCCATCGAATACGAGGGGGACGGTCATCGCACGGACAAGGCGCAGTGGCGTCACGACATCCAGCGTCAGCGGGAATTGGAGGGGGCCGGCTGGATCGTGATCCGCCTCACCGAAGAGGACCTCAAGGATGCCGGGTCGTCCCTCCTCAGACACCTCCGTCGCGCGATCGCAGCCCGCAGCGGAGCCCCTGCGGGTGCATGAAAGGAGGAAAGTGCTGGTGATCCCGGTGCGGGATCGACACTTTCCTCCTTTCGCCGGCTCGCAAGCCGGCCGACTGGCGCGAAGCGTGCGCGATCAGGCGCGGGCGGCCTCGGAGACGCGGCGCGCGGCGGCGAGGGCACCCTCGAGGTCGGCCTTGAGGTCGTCGACGTTCTCCAGGCCCACCGACAGACGCACCAGGCCCGGCGTCACGCCAGCGGTGAGCTGCGCCTCGGGCGAGAGCTGCGAGTGGGTCGTGGATGCCGGGTGGATGACCAGCGAGCGCACATCACCGATGTTGGCGAGGTGGCTGAACAGCGACAGGCTGTTCACGAACTCACGCCCGGCCTCGACGCCGCCCTTCAACTCGAACGACAGCACAGCGCCGACGCCCTTCGGGGCGTACTCGTTCGCCTTGGCGTACCAGGGCGATGACGGCAGACCCGAGTAGTTCACCGATGCGACATCGGCGTGGCCGTCGAGCCACTCCGCGATCTCCTGCGCGTTCTGCACGTGGCGCTCGATGCGCAGCGACAGTGTCTCGATGCCCTGGATGAGGTTCCAGGCGCTCTGCGGCGCGATGGATGAGCCGAGGTCGCGCAGCAACTGCACGCGCGCCTTGATGATGTAGGCGAGCGGGTCTCCGACCGCGGTCGTGTAGCTCGCACCGTGATACGACGGGTCGGGCTCGGTGAGGCTCGGGAACTTCTCGACGTTCTGGGACCACTCGAACGTGCCGCCGTCGATGATCGCACCGCCGATGGTGGTGCCGTGGCCGCCGAGGAACTTGGTCACCGAGTGCACGACGATGTCGGCACCGTGCTCGAACGGACGGATCAGGTACGGGGTGGCGATCGTGTTGTCGACGATCAGCGGGATGCCGTTCTCGTGCGCGGCGTCGGCGATGCCGCGGATGTCGAGCACGTTGATCTTCGGATTGCCGATGGTCTCGGCGAAGAACAGTTTCGTGTTCGGGCGGACGGCTGCGCGCCACTCCTCGATGTCGTCCTGGTTCTCGATGAACGTGACCTCGATGCCGAGCTTGGCGAGGGTGTACTTGAAGAGGTTGTACGTGCCGCCGTAGATCGAGCTCGACGAGACGAAGTGGTCGCCGGCCTGCGCGATGTTCAGCACCGCGAAGGTCGATGCGGCCTGGCCGCTGGCGAGCACGAGCGCACCGGTGCCGCCCTCGAGGGCGGCGAGCCGCTGCTCGAGCACGTCCTGCGTGGGGTTCTGGATGCGGGTGTAGATGTTGCCGAACTCGGCGAGCGCGAACAGGCTCGCGGCGTGGTCGGCGTTGTCGAACACGTACGACGTGGTCTGGTAGATCGGCGTGGCACGGGACTTGGTCGCCGGGTCGGGGGCTGCGCCGGAATGGATCTGCTTGGTCTCGAAACGCCAGGTCTCGGGTGCGGACATGTGTGCCTCCTCGGGCGGGTTCGAAAACGGTGGGACGGATGCCGTCGTTGTGACACTACGGAATCCTCATCTTGTCAACAACGCGGGAGAAATGTGACGTAACAATGGCGAGCGCGGATATCGCGCCGAAACGTCGTACGGTGGAGGCATGACACGTCGTGCAGTGGTTACAGGTGCGAGTTCCGGGATCGGCGAGGCGACGGTGCGCGACTTGCGCGCCCGCGGCTGGGACGTCGTCAGCGTCGCCAGACGCGCGGATCGTCTGCAGAAGCTCGCGGATGAAACCGGAGCCTCGGCGATCGCGTGCGACCTCACCGATCCGGAAGCCGTCGACGCTCTCCTCACAGAGATCGATGCGGCAGGTCCCGTGCACGCACTGGTGCAGGTCGCTGGCGGCGCCCGCGGCACCGACCGGATCGAGGACGGCAGCACCGAGGACTGGCAGTGGATGTACGACGTGAACGTGCTGGCCACCCAGCGCCTCGTCGCCGGCATCCTGCCGCTGCTGCGCCGCGCCGCAGCATCCGATGGTCATGCCGATCTCGTCTTCGTGACGTCGACCGCCGCGCAGACGGCGTACGCGGGCGGCGGCGGGTACAACGCCGCCAAGGCCGCCGAGTCGATGCTGGTGCGCGCACTGCGGCAGGAGCTGAGCGGCGAGCCGATCCGGGTCGTGGAGGTCGCTCCCGGCCTCGTGCACACCGAGGAGTTCACGCTCAACCGCCTCGGCGGCGACCGGGTGGCCGCCGAAGCGGTCTACGCGGGCGTCGACGACCCCCTCACCGCGCACGACGTCGCCGATGTGATCGGCTACGCGCTGAATGCGCCGGGGCACGTCAACCTCGACCTCATCACGATGCGCCCGGTCGCACAGGCCGCGCAGCACATTCTCTCCCGGGGCCGGCTGCGTGTCCGCTCCGAGCGTGAGCGCTGACCTCGGTGCCAGGTCGTTCGCTCGCCCAATTGGTCGATGACGGGCTGATGGACCGCGGCTGGGCGGATGCGCTCGCCCCCGTCGCCGACGTCATCAGTGGACTCGGTGATCGTCTGCGTGCCGAACAGGCGCAGGGGGTGGGGTACCTGCCGGACGGCGCTCATGTGCTGCGGGCGTTCCAGCGTCCGCTCGACGAGGTGCGGGTGCTCATCACCGGGCAGGACCCGTATCCGACCCCCGGACATCCGATCGGACTGTCATTCGCCGTCGAGCGTCAGGTGCGTCCCCTGCCGCGGAGTCTGAACAACATCTATGCCGAACTGCAGAGCGATCTCGGCATCCCGCCCGCACCGCACGGCGACCTGACGGCATGGAGCGACCAGGGCGTGCTGCTGCTGAACCGGGTGCTCACCGTGCGCCCCGGTGCGCCGGCCTCCCACCGCGGGTGGGGCTGGGAGCAGGTGACTGAGCTCGCCATCCGCACGCTCGCCGCGCGGGATCGGCCGCTCGTCGCGATCCTGTGGGGGAGGGATGCTGCGAACCTGCAGCCGCTCCTCGGCGATACGCCGGTGATCACCTCGCCGCACCCGTCGCCGCTGTCTGCGCACCGCGGCTTCTTCGGTTCGCGGCCGTTCTCCCGCGCGAACGCGCTGCTCGAGCAGCAGGGCGCCGACCCGGTCGATTGGCGCGTCCCCGGCGAACTATAAGCTGATCCCGTGCAGTTCGAACCCGGCGACCAGCGTCGCCGGTTGCCGCGCCATCTGCAGGCCCCGGCCCCAGAACTCGATACCTTCTCGTTCGACATCAGACCGGCCAGGCCCGGAGATCTGCCCGATGTCCGCGGCATCTACAACCACTATGTCGCCAATTCCGTCGTGACCTTCGACGAGAAGCCGTCGACGCACCGCTACTGGCGTGAGACGTTCGCGATGCTCACGAAGCTGAAACTGCCGTTCCTCGTCGCGGTGACGCCCGCGAATCAGGTCATCGGGTACGCGCTGGTGCAGCCGTGGGCGAGCAAGTCGGCGTTCCGCTATACGGTCGAGAGCTCGATCTACCTCGGCCCCGGGGCCGGGGGCAAGGGGCTGGGCACCGCCCTGCTGCAGGCGCTGATCGCGGCGTGCGAACAGATCGGCCTGCGCGAGATCGTGGCGGTGATCAGTGACAGCGGCGCTGAGGCATCGCTCCGGCTCCATCGGCGGCATGGTTTCGTCGAGGTCGGGCGGATGGGCCGCGTCGGCTTCAAGTTCGGCAGGTCGCTCGGCACGATCTATCTGCAGCGATCGCTCAAACCGAAGCCGCGCCGCCGTCGGGGATGACGGGAATCGCTGCGAGCAGCCGCCGGGTATAGTCCTGTTGCGGGTGCAGCAGCACGTCGCGGGTCGTGCCCCGCTCGACGATCGCCCCGTCCTTCATGACCGCGACCGTGTCGCACAGGTTCTGCACGACGCCGATGTCGTGCGAGACGAGCAGGAGAGTGAGGTCCTCGGTCTCCAGCAGCTGCTGGAGCAGGTCGAGGATCTGCGCGCGGACGGTCACATCGAGAGCCGACAGCGGTTCGTCGCCGACGAGGATGCGGGGACGGTGCACGATCGCCCGTGCGATCGCGACGCGCTGACGCTGCCCGCCGGAGAACTCGTGCGGGTAGCGTTCTGCCATCGCAGGATCGAGCCCGACCTGCTCGAGCACCTCCCGGACGCGCGCGCGACGGTCGCCGGCGATCCCGAGCGCCCGCAACGGCTCGGCGATGATCTGCCCGGCGCTCATCCGGGGGTCGAGCGACGCATACGGATCCTGGAACACGAGCCCGGTTGCCCGCCGCAGCCAGTGCAGCGAACGGGCAGATGCCGCGGCATCCACGTCCTGCCCGTCGATGCGCACGGTGCCGGAGGTCGGGCGGTCGAGGCCCAGGAGAAGGCGCACGAGCGTCGACTTGCCCGAGCCGGACTCGCCGATGATGCCGATCGATTCGCCGGCCTCGATGTCGAGGTCCGTCGGCGCCAGCGCGGTCTGCGTGCGGGCGCGCTCGAACATGGTCCCCTTCGGGAGGGGGAACTCCCGGCCCAGCCCTCGTGCCTCGATGAGACTCATTCGTCGCGCCCTTCCGGCCGCCACAGCGTCGCGGTGGCGTCGCGCAGCAGGCCCTGAGTGATCGGCGAGGTCGGCGCGCTGAGCAGCGTCGACACGGGCGCTGCCTCCACCACCCTGCCCTCTTCGAGCACGACGCCGTGGGTGGCGACCTGCGCGAGCACGGCGAGGTCGTGCGTGATGAACATCAGTGACATGCCGTGCTCGGAGGTCAGCGAAAGCAGCAGCTTCAGGATCTCGGCCTGGATCGTGACGTCCAGCGCGGTCGTGGGCTCATCGGCGATCAGCAGCCGCGGCCGGCAGGCGAGCGCCATCGCGATCGCGACGCGCTGACGCTGCCCGCCGGAGAGCTGGTGCGGGTACTTGTCGACGATCGTCTCGGGGTCGGGCAGGTGCACCCGCGCTGCCTCTTCGATCGCGCGGGCCCGCGCCTCGCGTCTGCTCACACCGGTGTGGATCCGCACGGACTCCGCGATCTGCCGTCCGACCGTGCGGATCGGGTTGAGCGCGGTGCGCGGCTCTTGGAACACGATGCCGATGTCGTCGCCGCGGAACTGTGCGAGTTCGCGATCCGGCATCCCGATCAGTTCGGTGCCGTTCCAGCGGATGCTGCCGTGCGCCGTCGCTCCGTCGGGGAGGAGTCCGAGCAGCGCGAGCGCGGTGATCGATTTTCCGGAGCCCGATTCGCCGATGAGGCCCAGCCGTGCGCCGTCGGGCAGCTTGAACGAGATGCCGTCCACGACGCGGCGGCTGTCGATCTCGACGACGAGGTCGTCCACGATGAGACTCATGCGACCACCGCCGGGGTGGGCACCTCGGCCGATCGGTGCTGCAGCGTCGGATCGGTCGCCTCACGCAGCGCGTCGCCGAGCAGGTTGAGGGACAGGACGGTGACAGTGATCGCCAGCCCTGGCCAGATGACCGAGAGCGGATGGACGCCGATGTAGCGCTGCAGGTCGGCGAGCAGGATGCCCCAGGACGGCTCCGTGACCGAGGCACCGAATCCCAGGTACGACAGGCCGGCCTCGGAGAGCACGGCCACGGCCATCGACCACGACAGCTGCACGATGAACACCGGTGCGACGTTCGGGAGCAGGTGGCGCAGCAGATTCTGCGCGGGGGTGAGGCCGGCGGCGCGACCGGCCAGCACGAAATCGCTCTGCTGCACGCGGCGCAGCTCCGGTCGGGTGACGCGGGCGATGTTCACGCCGAACCCGATGCCGACGGCCCAGATGACCACCCACAGCGATCCGCCCCAGACGGAGGAGATCATCATGGCGATGATGAGCACCGGGAATGCGATGAAGATGTCGACGAGCACGGCGACAACCTCCCGCATCCAACGGAACGTGAGGGCGCCGAGTGCCGCGAGTGCGATGCCGACGATCGTGGCGACGACGCCGGCGCCGACGCTGACGAAGACCGTGGTGCGGGCGCCCGCCATGATGAGACTGAGGATGTCGCGTCCGGTGCCGTCGGTGCCCAGCAGGTGCGGCCAGCTGGGGGCCGCCCAGCGATTGCGCACATCGGCGTCGAGGGGATTGAACGGCGTCCAGAACAGGGCGACGAGCGCGACGGCGGCGATCACGGCGACGGCGATGAGTCCGAAGCGTCCGGTGGAGCTCGCCCAGAGGCGGCGCAGCCAGCGCGGCATCATGCCTCCCTCTGACGCGGGTCGACGAAATGGTGCACGAGATCGACGATGAAGCCGATCACGAGGACCAGACCGGTGAGGACGAGCAGTTCGCTCTGCACCTTGACCAGATCACGGGTGCCGACATCGGCGACCAGCATCCGCCCGATTCCCGGCAGGGTGAACAGCTGCTCGATGATCACGGCCCCGACGACGATGCCCGCGACCTGCAGACCCAGGACGGTGACGATCGAGAGGCCCACGGCCGGGATGCCGTGCTGGATCAGCGCCCGGTTGCGGGTGAGTCCCTTCGCCGCGGCGGTGCGGACGAAGTCCTGCCCGCGGGCCTGCAAGGTGGCGCTGCGCACGAAGCGCAGCAGCATCGCGCCCTCGACGATCCCGATGGTCAGCGCCGGCAGCAGCAGTGCGCGGAAGGCCTGCCAGGGCTGGTCCCAGCCGCCGCGCGGGAAGCCCTGGGCGGGAAGCCACCCGAGCCACACGGCGAAGACCACGATCAGCATCATTCCCGCCCAGATCACCGGTACGGCGGCCAGCGCCTGCGCGGTCACGCTGAGCGCCGTGCCGCCCGCACGCCCGCGCAGCAGGGCCGAGAGGATGCCGAAGGGCACCGCGATCAGGAGCGCGATGACCAGAGACATGATGCCCAGCGGCACCGTCACCTGGGCCTTCTCGGCGATCTCGGCGCCGACGGATGCTCCGCTGAGCTGCGAGGTGCCCAAGTCTCCGGTGAGCACCCCGCCGATCCATTCGCCGTATTGCACGTACAAGGGACGATCGAGGCCGAGCGCTTCACGCAGGGCAGCGACGGTGGCGGGCGATGCCTGGGTGCCGGCGATGAGCTGTGCGACGTCGCCGGGGAAGACGCGCAGGGTCAGGAAGATCAGCACGCTCGACACGAGGAGCCCCGCGATCAGCAGGACTCCTCGTGTGAGCGTGTAGCGGACCACCGGCGATCAGTCGGCGGCGACGGTGACGCCCGCGAGGTCGATGCGCGAGTTGATCGAGTCCTGCGGGAAGCCGGAGACGATCGGGCGGACCGCGGTGATCGTCTGCCCCGTGTAGAGCCAGTCCGCCGCGTGGTCTTCCGACACGATCCGTGCGGCTTCGGCGAGCAGCTCGGCGGACGCATCAGGGTCGATCTCGGTGAGTGCCTCGGTGTACAAGCGCTGCACGTCGGGGTTGTCGTAGTCGAAGTAGTAGTCCGGGTCTGCGAAGTTCCCGAAGTCGCGGGGCTCGACGTGCAGCACGTAGCTGAGTTCGTAGTCCTTGTTGGTGTGGACGTCTTCGAGCCAGGTCGGGAACTCGACGGCGTCGACCGAGAGGGTGACGCCGATCTTCGAGAAGTCCGACACGAGCACCTGCGGCACGGTGGTTCCGTAGAACGCCGGGATGGTGAGGGTCAGTTCCAGATCCTCCTCGCCCGCCTCGGCGAGCAGTTCCTTGGCGCGCTCGGGGTCGTAGGGGGCGACGTCGGAGAGATCCTCATAGCCGGGGTCGAGCTCCGGGATGGGTCCGTAGAGCGGCTCACCGGCGCCGACCGCCTCGATCAGGCCCTCATGGTCGATGCCGAGGCGCAGCGCTTCGCGCACGCGCGGATCGTCGAGCGGAGCCTTGGCGTTGTTGAACGCAAGGGTGGCCTTGTCGGTGGTGCGCCCCTCCGTCAGGACGAAGTCGTCGGATTCCTCGAGCTGAGGAGCGAGGTTCGGATCGACGGCGGTGAGCACATCGAGGCTGCCGTCGAGTGCCGCGTTGACGCCGGCGGTGAAGTCGGGGATGTACTCGAAGACGACTTCGGCGACACCGGCTGGGTCGCCCCAGTACTCGTCGTAGCGTTCGAAGGTGATGGTGCTGCCCTTGCTCCAGTTCTGCATCACGAAGGGGCCGGTGCCGTTCTCGGCCGTCTGCAGATCGGTGTCGTCCTCGCTCTGGAAGATGAGGCCGGCGGGGCCGGTGAGTGCGAACAGGAAGTTCTGATCCGGTTCGGTCAGCGTGATGACGACCGAAGAGGCGTCGGGGGAAGTGATGGATTCGACGCCGGCGAAGGAGGCGTGGCCCTGCAATGCCTCGTCGGTGCGCACGGCCTCATAGGACGCGACCACGTCGGCGGAGGTCATTTCCGTGCCGTCGTGGAACGTGACGCCCTCATTCAGGGCGAAGGTATATGTGAGTCCGTCATCAGACTTTTCGAACTCCGAGGCCAATCGCGGCTCGATCGTGTTGTCCTGGGCGCGGCTGACGAGACCCTCGTAGATGTTGTCGACGAGGATCTGCTCGAGTGCGGCACCGCTGGTGCGACGGATGTCGAGGTTCGTCGGCTCGAGCACGAGACCGACGGTGAGGCTGGCGTCGGGATCGGGCTCACCGTTCGAGGTCTCTACCGGGCCGGGAGACGAGCCGGTGCAGGCGCTCAGGATGACGGCGCTCGCAGCGAGTGCGGAGATGACGGCGAAGCGTCTGATGCGGAACATATCGGTGCTGGATCCTCTCGGGCGGCAGGTGCTGTGTGCCGGTGCGGTGTGTGGGACGGGTCCGGGGCGGTGGGGGAGTCAGGCGGGGGAGTCGAGTGCGTCGCGTACGAGGCCGGCGAGTTCGCCTGGGGCGGTCTCCTGCACGTTGTGCGTAGCATCGAGGGCGACCGTGCGACCGGCGGGGAGGCGCTGCTGCCACTGATCGGCGTCCGCCTCGCTGACGAAGCCGCGCGTCGCGCGGACGAGGGTCATCGGAGCCGAGACGGCGGTGAGGTCCTCCCAGCCGCTCGCGCTGAGAATCGCGCGGTTCGCCGAGTCA
>JBQDFB010000015.1:32633-39105 GCA_052085045.1 Microbacteriaceae bacterium
GTCTGGGGAGGGGGTCGCGAGGGCCGCCGCGGCGAGGTGGGCGAAGTGGTGCTTCCACTCGATGCGTCCGTCCGCGCGGACGCGGGTGTTGAGGAAGACGCCGCGCTCGGTCTCCGGCCGGGTACCGCCGAAGCCCAGCGACATCGCTCGATCGACGAGTTCGTCGCGGGTGGCGAAATCGGTCGGGCCCTCGTAGAACGCGCGCAGCGCGGCGGGGCCGCCAGAGGTGTCGATGCCCGGGGTGATATCGACCACGACGACCTCGCGGACGAGGTCGGGATGGGTGGATGCCAGGGCTGCCGCCGTCAGGCCTCCCAGCGACTGCCCGACGATGATCTGGGGGCTCTTCGTCCACTCCTGGAGTGCGAGGGCGACATCCGGGGCGAGTGTGCGCCCGGAGTAGTCGGCATCCGTTCGCCAACTGGAATCTCCGTGCCCGGCCAGGTCGATCGCGAGCGCCGGCCGCTGCAGCAGAAGGACCGTCGTGTCCCAGGTGTGCGCGTTCAGGCCGGCGCCGTGCAGCAGCGTGACCGCCGGGTCGCCGTCGCCGTAGCGGAGTGCGCTGAGTTCACGCCCATCGGGCAGCGTCAGGGTCAGTCGCTCGACCGAGGGTGCTGGCACGCCGAGTGTCTCGGCCTGGAGGGGAAGGTAGCTGAACTCGCCGGTTTCCGTCGTCACGCCCATATTCTGCTCTCAAACAGAGGTGGGCGTGAAACTCGAGAGCAAAGCGACAAGCTAAGGCCTGTAATAATTACGCGTTTAGATTAGCGAATGCCAGATTCTCTTGATTATTTGCGTTTCGCTCCGCCGAGGCGGCTCACAGCAGAGGTTGTTACCGTCATGCTCCATGCGGCCATCTATTCTCTCTCCCCGCTTCCGTCCCGGAGCGCAGTACGCGCTGAGCTGGGGCATCCCGGATTCCTTTGGCGGCATGACCGGTGCACTCCTGCATCGGTCGAGAGCGTTCGTCCAGATGGCCGGGCGTCCGGTCGACGTGCTCACCCTCGACGATCGACTCGACGGTGAAGAGCTCGAGGAGAGGTTGCGCGCCGCCGGGGAGATCATCGACGGCATCCGGATCGTGAACATCTGGGACTGGCTGCGGGCGCACGACCACGAAGCGCCGGACGAGGTCCGACCGACGCATGCGCACACGCCGATCGCCCCGGGCGCCGATGTGCGCGAGCACAGTCGCGACGGCGTGGTTCTCCTTCGTGAGCAGCAGGCGGACGATGGGAATGGGATGCTGGCGGTCGATCGTCATCGCGCCGACGGCAGCCTCGTCGTGACCGATCGCCGCGACCCCGCCACGGGGGAGCGCAGCGTGATCCTGTACGACCGCCTGGGGGCCCCTGTGCGCAGTTGGGGAAGCGTGTGGGGCATCTACCGGCACTGGCTCGATGCGATGATCGGCGGCAGGGAGAGTTTCCTGATCGTCGATTCGAAGACGGCGGCCCGGTTCGCTCGCACGTATCGCCGCCGGAACGTGGTCACGATGCATGTGCTGCACGGCTCGCACCGGTCGGCAGACGGATCCGCGCTCAGCTCGTCGCGCCGCCGCGTGTTGGAGAACCTCGACGACTTCGACTCCGTGGTCCTGCTGACCGAGGCGCAGCGCGACGACCTGGTCCGCGATCTCGGGCCGCAGGACAACCTCGCCGTGATCCCGAACGGCTTCAACCAGGTGCCAGAGCCCCGGGACTCCGATGGCGGTCGCGTACGGGGGAGCGGGATCATGCTGGCATCCCTGATCGCGCGCAAGCGGGTCTCGCACGCGGCGAAGGCCGTGGCGCGTGCATGTCAGACGGAGGACGTGACCTTGGACGTCTTCGGGGAGGGGGAGCGCCGCCCGCTCCTGGAGAAGACGTTCCGCTCGCTGGGCATGGAGCAGCGCGTCATCCTGCGCGGACACGACACCGGCGCACGGGCCGCGTTCGCCACAGCGGACTTCATGCTGCTGACCTCGAAGGCGGAGGGGCTGCCACTCGCACTCGTCGAGGGCATGGCAGCCGGATGCATCCCGATCGCCTATGACATCCCGTACGGGCCCTCCGAGGTGATCGCGGACGGGAAGAACGGCTTCCTGATCCCCGCGGATGACATCGATGCCGTCGCGCAGCGCATCGTCGACCTGCAGCGCATGTCAGCGCAGGCTGTCGAGGCGATGCGGCGCCAGGCGCGCGCCACGGCCGAGCGATTCAGTGATGAGGCCGTGACGCGTGCGTGGGCGCGCGAGATGGAGCGGGCGTTCGAACGCAAGCACTCTCGTGCCGTCGAGGGATCCGTGGTCCAACGTTCGCGCCGCGCTGCGGGCCGGGTGAAGCGGCGGATCATCCGGCTCAGCGGCGGGTACGAACGGTCAGATTCGTGACTGCAGACGTTCGGATGCTGCGCCCACGAAGCGCGCGAGTCGGTGCCCCGGCGCTTCGATGAACCGGTGGAAGCCGCCCGCCACGAGCAGGCTCAGGGGGATTCCGACCACGGCGACCAGTATCCAGTTCTCGCTGCCCCACAGATAGGCGAGCGTCGCGATCACGGGGACGTGCACGAGGTACAGACTGTACGAGACCTTCCCCAGCCACTGGTTCGCGCGGGTCTCGAGGATGCGCCGCAGGCGCGGCCATCCCATGGCCGCGATGATGATGAGCACGGCACCGACACCTGCGAGTCCCCACATCATCCGGCCCGTCAGGCTGCCCGGCGAGGCGATCGGACGGGTGATCCAACTGGCGATCAGCAGTGTCAGCGCGATCGCCGTGACGCCCGGCCAGAACGCGCGGTGACGCGGACGCTGCACCCACTCGAGCAGATCGTCCAGTCGCACGGCCATCAGCGTGCCGAGCATGAAGACCGGCAGGTAGACGAGCGCCTCGACATCGATGACGCGCCCGACGACGGTGAGAGCGCAGGCCACGGCGGCGGCGGCGATCGCGTGACGACGCAGCACGACGGCGATGATGACGAAGAGCGGCAGCGCGAGTGAGAAGATGAGCTCCCAGCGCAGCGACCACAGCACGTTGTTGATGTCGTACGAGTTCGTGATCAGCAGAGACTCCTCGAAGAACGATTCCCAGGTCACGTTCGTCGCCTGCGCGCGCTGCATCCAGGAATCATCCGGCATGGTCGACGGATCCCGGGGGATCAGCACGATGAGCGCGGTGGCGAGCAGTATCGACGCCCACACCGGCAGGTACAGGCGCAGGACGCGTGTGGGGTAGTAGCGCAGCCAGCTGAACCCATCGCGCAGTACCGGGAGGGCGACGACGAAGCCCGACAGGACGAAGAAGACCAGCACCGCCTCGGTGCCCGCGAACAGCACCTTGAGCGGGCTCTGCGTCAGCCAGGTGGCGACCGTCTCGTCGAGATGCGGCATCGCGATCAGGCTGCAGTGGTACACGAGAACGATCAACGAGGCCACTCCGCGGACCCCGTCGAGACTCGATATGCGCTGAGAACTCGCCATCGGCGCCAACGCTAGCGGGGTGTTCTGAGCCTAAGCTGGGGACTATGAGCGAGACGCGCGTGCACCTGTCCAAGACCGAGCCGACCGCCTACGAGGCACTGGAAGGGTTCTCCCGCACGGTCGGAGAGATCTGCCGCGCGAACGGCATCGATGACCGTCTCAAAGAGATCGTGATGATCCACTGCTCGCAGCTGAACGGATGCGCGTACTGCACCCGGATCCACCTCGACCGCGCCGTCAAGGCCGGACTCGATGCCGACACGCTGATGCAGCTGCCGACCTGGCGCGAGAGCGGCGTCTTCTCCGACCGCGAGCGTGCGGCACTCGAGCTCGCCGAGGCGTTCACCTTCATCCACGACGAGGGTGTCTCCGACGAGGTGTACAACCGGGTGGGGAGCGTGTTCACCGAGAAGGAGTACGCCGCGCTGAGCTGGGCCTGCGTCTCGATCAACGCGTTCAACCGGATCGTGATCGCCGGGCGCTACCCCGTCCCTCCGCGGGGCGAGAAGGCGACGGCGTGACCGTTCTCGACGTCGAGGGCGTCTTCAACGTGCGCGACGTCGGCGGTATGCCGGCGTCGCAGGGCCGGATCCGCGAAGGCGTCTTGCTGCGATCAGCGACCCTGGTCGCCGCCGCCCCGGCCGGCATCGTCGAGCTCGAGCGCCGTGTCGCGCACATCGTCGACCTGCGGGACGGGCAGGAGGTCACCGAGGCGCCGTCAGCCGTGACGACCATCGCGACGACGAATCTGCCGCTGTTCCTCGGGTCGGTCGCATCGTTCTTCGACGATGATCTCGGGCTCGACGAGATGTACCGGCACCTCATCGACGAGAGCGGGCAGCGACTGGCGGATGCCGTGCGCGTGATCGCCCGCGAGCAGGGCACGCTGGTGCACTGCACGGTCGGGAAGGACCGCACCGGCGTCACCGTCGCCCTCGCGCTCGCGGCCGTGGATGCCGACCGGGATGCCGTCGTCGCCGACTACGCACTGACGGAGTCGCTGCTGCCGCCCGAGCGCAACCGCCGGATCACCGCTTTCCTGCGGTCGCAGCACCCGCACGCCGAGAACGCCGTCGCGCTCGCCACGCAGTCGCCGGCGGCCGTGATGCGCCGCCTGCTGGAGGAGATCGATGCGCGGTGGGGCTCCGCCGCGGACTACCTGCGCGACCAGGGGGTCTCCGACGATGAACTCGCGGCGCTGCGATCCGCCCTCGTCGAGCGCTGAGGAGCCGCATCAGGCGAGGAAGGTAAGGCAACCCTTCATCGGTGGTACGATGAAGGAATCATGACCACGTCGATCGAAGTGCGCCGCGGACGCGCCCAGCGCCGGGCCGCCCGTCTGCGCTCGCACCACCTGGTGACCGCTGACGAGAACTCGCTGCTCGAGCTCGAGACCTTCCTGGCGACGCTTCCGCTGTGCGCATCGGGGCGCGTGTTCATCGAGGTTCCCGACGCGAGCGACATCGGTGTGATCGAGGCTCCCGCACGCATGACCGTGACCTGGCTCGCGCGCTCTGCGCGCTCCGGAACCCCGGGCAGCGGGCGTTCGTGCACGCCCGGAGCGGCTCTGGCCCGTGCCACCTGCGCCTGGGCCGACGAGATGCTCTGCGACGACGAGTCGCCCACCCGCGTCACCCTGCTGGGCGGCTACCTCGGCACTGCAGACATCGTCGAGCACCTCACCGGATCGCTCGAGGTGCCAGCATCGGCGATCAGCGCCCCGGAGCGCTTCGGTCTGCTGTCTGCCGGGAACTGACCTTCCGCCCGGAACCGCGCCGCACATAGTTGCCGTCTTCGAGCCCGGCTTCGATCTCGAACCTGTTGCGCAGCGGATCCCGCCCGGCGAACAGATACAGCACCGGCATGAGGAACCCGTAGCGGAGCCACTGCGCCTTGTGCACGGCCTCGTGACGCATGACCGCGTCGCCGGGCTCGGCATCGCCGGTCAGATAGCAGCCGCCGACGCAGGCGCCGCCGCGGTTGAACGTCCACTTCGGCATACCGCGGAAGACCCACAGCCCCTCCCGGCGCTCCACCGGACCCGTGCTCCACAGCGTGCCCCACACCCAGCCGACCGCCGTGCCCCACGCGTAGCCGAGACGGCTGATCGGCGACCGGAGCAGGAACGACGGGATGCGGCGATCGAAGCGGCGACCGCGCTGCAGCGCCGCTTCGGCGGCCGGCCTCCAGTCCGCTGTCATGCCACCGCACCGACCAGACGGAGGATCGCACCGAGGTCCTCGACCGCATCCAGTGGCGAACGGGGGGCGAAACCGGCTATCGTCGCGCCGGCGAGCGGGACGCGGGAACGCAGCGCCCGAATGCTGGCCGCCAGAGCCTGCGCCGAAGCACCGAACGGCGCAGCGGTGGAGACCCCGGCGATCTCGGCGGGGTCGAGCACGTCGACGTCGATATGGACCCAGACGCGGGCCGCCCCGGTGCGCACAACGGCGTCGGCGAGTGCATCTGGATCCTCGAGGTCTGCAACGCCCAGCGTGCTCAGACGCGACAGCGGCTCCTCCTCGGCGTCTTCGAGGACGCGCGCGCCCACCACGACGACGCGGTCTTCGGGAAGGCCGGGGGAGAGCGCCAGTTGTGGTTCGCCCTCGCCGAGGGCGGCGCGCAGAGCCATTCCGGAGAACGCGCCCGACGGCGAGGTCTGATCGGTGTGCAGGTCGCCGTGCGCGTCGCACCAGACGAGGGCGAGGTCGTCGCGGTCGATGGCGTCGAGGGCGGCGACGGTCACGCTGCAGTCGCCGCCGATGACGATCGTGTCGGGGGTCATCTCCGTGGCGACCATGGCGCGGATGCGCTGCAGCGAGCTCAACCGGTGCACGCCGGTGTCCAACGCCTCACCGGCCTCCAGCGGAATATCGAGCACGGTGGTGGCGTTGCGCGGCAGGTCGCCGGCGATCGCGGAGGCGCCGTCGATGAGGAGCATCGCACGAGCGGAGGGCGAACCCTGCCACTGCGGAACGACGAGGAATCGGGTCACGAGGATTCACCCCC
>JBQDFB010000016.1:0-37624 GCA_052085045.1 Microbacteriaceae bacterium
CCGAGCGGAGCGAGAAGTCGAAACGTCGCGCCCCACCCGCTCACCCCTCGGGCTCCCCCGTGATCAGCGCGCGCAGCCAGTCGCGCGCCTCGACGAACACGTCGTCGGCGTAGCGGTCGGGGTACTGCACGATCCGGCGATCCGCCCGCGGGTACGACCCGAGGAACACCACGCGCGGGCTGAACCGGCGGATGCCGAGGAGCGCGTCCGCCATCCGCTCATCCGCCACGTGCCCGTCCGCGTCGATGACGAACCGGTACCGGCCGAGCGCATCGCCGATCGGCCGCGACTCGATCAGCGAGAGGTTGATGCCCCGCGTCGAGAACTGCTCGAGCATGTCGAGCAGGGAGCCGGGATGGTCATGCGGCAGCTCGACGATCAGAGAGGTCTTGTCGGCGCCGGTCGGGTCGGGCGGCATCGTCGTGCGCGTCACGAGCACGAACCGCGTGACGGCGGAGGTGTTGTCGCCGATCTCCGACGCCAGCACGTCGACGTCGTAGTGCTGGACGATGTTCGGCGGGGCGATCGCGGCCTGTGCGGGCGATGACCCGTCGAGCACCCCGATGGCGGATGCGACGTTGCTCGCCGCCGGAACATGGGAGTGCTCCGGCAGATGCTCGCCGAGCCACGCGTGGCACTGCGCGTAGGCGACGGGGTGGGCTGCGACGACCCGGACGTCTTCGAGCTTCGTACCGCGCGGGGCGACGAGCACGAAGTTGACCTTCACCAGGTACTCGCCGACGATGCGGAGACCGGGAAGAGTCGCCAGAGCATCCTGCGTCGTCGAGACGCCGCCTTCGATCGAGTTCTCGATCGCGATCATGGCGGCGTGGCTGCGTCCTTCGAGAACGTCGGCGAGAGCCTCGCCGACGTTGTGCACCGGGCGCCAGCGCTGACCGCGGGCCTCGGCGACCTGATCGAGGGCTGCTTCGGTGAAGGTGCCCGCAGGGCCCAGGTAGCTGTAGGTGCGCCGTTCAGTCACGCGTTTCACCTTAGCCCTCTCACCCTTCCGCCACGCGAGACTGCATTGCGCGGATGAGTCGGCTCAGATTCCCGAGGCTCTCGTCCGCGCAATGCAGTCTCGGCGGGCAGGGTGCGTATGCGGCGAGATCGGGGCAGACTGTTCACATGACCAGCCGTGCCGGCCTCCCCGCGGAGGAAACTGACCTCATCGACGTCGACGCGCTCATCGCCGCCTACTACGACCGGCATCCGGATCCGTCCGACCCGGCCCAGCGCGTCGCGTTCGGCACGAGCGGCCACCGCGGCTCGTCGCTCACCGGCAGCTTCAACGAGAACCACATCCTCGCCACCACGCAGGCGATCGTCGACTACCGCCGTTCACAGGGCATCACCGGCCCCCTGTTCCTCGGGCGCGACACGCACGCGCTGTCTCTCCCGGCCGAGCGCACCGCCATCGAGGTCCTCATCGCGAACGACGTCGACGTCCGCGTCGACTCCCGCGACTCGTATGTGCCGACCCCGGCGCTCAGCCACGCCATCCTCACCCACAACCGCGGCCTCGCCCCGGGGGCCGCGAGCCGTGCCGACGGCATCGTCGTGACCCCCTCGCACAACCCGCCGCGCGACGGCGGTTTCAAGTACAACCCGCCGCACGGCGGCCCCGCCGACACCGATGCGACGGGATGGATCGCCGCCCGCGCGAACGAGCTGATCGAAGCGGGCATGGACGGCGTGAAGGCGCAGAGCTTCGCCGACATCGACTGGGACGCACTGCCCAGCCACGACTTCCGCGACGCCTACGTGCGCGATCTGCCGTCGATCATCGACGTGGATGCCATCAAGAAGGCCGGCGTGCGCATCGGCGCGGACCCGCTCGGCGGAGCATCCGTCGAGTACTGGCAGCTCATCAAGGAGATGCACGGGCTCGAGCTCACTGTCGTCAACCCCGAAGTCGATCCGACGTGGCGGTTCATGACGCTGGACTGGGACGAGAAGATCCGGATGGATCCGTCATCGCCGTCGGCGATGGCATCCCTCGTCGCGCGTCGCGGCGATTTCGACGTCCTCACCGGGAACGACGCCGACGCCGACCGACACGGCATCGTGACGCCGGATGCCGGACTCATGAACCCGAACCACTACCTCGCCGTCGCGATCGACTACCTGTTCTCGCACCGGGCGGAGTGGACACGGGATGCCGCGGTCGGCAAGACCCTGGTCTCCTCGATGATCATCGACCGCGTGGCCGAGTCGCTCGGACGCCGTCTGCTGGAGGTGCCGGTCGGGTTCAAGTGGTTCGTACCGGGCCTGCTCGACGGCTCAGTGGCGTTCGGCGGCGAGGAGTCGGCCGGAGCCTCGTTCCTGCGCCGCGACGGCAGCCCGTGGACGACCGACAAGGACGGCATCCTGCTCTCCCTGCTGGCGGCCGAGATCATCGCCGTCACGGGCAAGACCCCCTCCGAGCGGTATGCCGAACTCGAGCAGGCGTTCGGAGCATCCGCCTACCAGCGCGTCGATGCGCCCGCGACGCCGGAGCAGAAGGCGACGCTGTCGAAGCTCGCGCCCGAGTCTGTCACCGCGACGACTCTCGCCGGCGAACCGATCACGGCCAAACTGTCGCACGCGCCGGGCAACGGCGCCGCGATCGGCGGGCTGAAGGTGCAGACCGAGCACGCCTGGTTCGCCGCGCGTCCGTCCGGCACCGAGGATGTCTACAAGCTGTACGCCGAGAGTCTGCGCGGCTCCGACCATCTCGCCGAGGTGCAGGCCGAGGCCCGCGCCGTGGTGACGGCGGCGCTCGGGGGTTGAGCCCGCGCTGGTTCAGAGGTCATACGTTCGAAGCCGGCCGCACATTCCGAAGCGACGAGCACCCGGCGATGGTATGCCCTGTGAAAGATGTCCCTCGCCGAGGTGCGCGATCTCGCCAACGGCCACCGCGCGGGTGAGTTCGAGGCTGCGCTGCGCCTGAGCCAGCGGGCCGTCCTCGATCAACGCACCCCAGTCCGCGGCCCGATCAGTGACGAGCCGGCCAGCGGCCGTATAGAAGTCGTTCAACGGCGCGATCTCGCCATCCTCTGCGGCGGCGCGCAGGCGGATGAATCCGCGCACCGCGAGGTCGCGCCTCCGCTCGGAGCGCACCTCGGCTTCCTCCGGCGCGCCGAGCGATGCGGCCGCAGCATAGGCATCCGGATCGGACACCACCTCGGGAGGGAAGGTCATGACAGCATCGCCCGACTCCGGGAGGCCCGCGTCGCTCATCAGCACCACGACACGCAGATCGCCGAGATTGATCGCGCGATGAATCGTGCCTGGAGTGAACCATACGACAGAGCCCGCTTCCAGTTGCACCTCCGCGAAGCCGGTGCCATCGATCGTCTGCAGGGCTCCCCGGCCACCGACGACGACGTATGCCTCGGTCGAGACGAGATGCATGTGAGGCGTCCCGCCGCATATGCCGTCACTCGCCTCGGACTCGTAGACGTCCAGCCTGCTGACCGAGGTGCCGCCGGGGAACGTCGAACCCGTCATCCGAGTCTCCGCATCGTCGCGCGCACGGTGTCGGCCAGAGCCGGCGCGTCTTCGGGCGAGCCGTCGGCGATGCCGATTCCGTAACGCAGCCGCAACTGACCGCCCTGCTCGACCACGAGCTCTTCGCTGAAGAACGGTGCAGGCGCCAGAGCCGCGAACTCGTCGCTGCGTGCGAACCACTGTGGAGGATGGCGGACGTTGGACGCATCGTCGACCATCAGCAGAATCGATCCCGAGTCGACCTCGTCATGCTTTCCCGCGAAGCCCATCCACTCGAAACGCTGCCCCCGCAGCTCGTCGCCGCCGACGACCCCGGGCGCGATCAGCCTGCCTCCGGTGAATGAGCGGGGCCCGCGCCAGAACAGACCGCCGTATCCGGCGTTCTCCCGCCCGCGGGTGGTGGGTGAGCCGATCGAGATATCGGCGCCGCGCACATTCGCCATCGTGGTCTCGAAGGTCATCGTCCAGGCGTCGTCGGACTCGGTCGTCGCCGTCAGCACGCGGTGCTCGGTGAACCAGAGTTCGCCAGCCTGGGTGATCCATTCCAGATCATGGGATATTCTCACGTCGCCATCGGCCGTCACTTCGACCGCACCGCTAGCCTGCCGGCCATTGTTGGGCAACGCGACGTATCCCTGCCCGTGCACATACGATGGCCCACCCCAGAAGTTCTCATCCCCGACGACGGGAAGCGCCCAGGAGATCCCCTTATGCCATACGTGGTCATGCGGCCGGTACAGGCTGACGAGACTTCCTCGCCGCGTGCGAATGGGATGCACGTACGGCCGCGGCGACTCGAGCGGCGGGTGAGAGGGCGCGTACTCGTACCGGAACAGCTCGAGGTTCCCATCGAGAACGCTCACCGACCCCTCGACGTCCTGTTCAGCGGTCAGCGTGGTCATCGTTGCTCCTCCTTTATCGATGTTGGTGGCTTGATCGGACTCCAGGGCACCATATCGCCGCTCATCGCGCTGACGAACGGGTCGTCGCCTGCGATCTGCCCCGCAGCGATCGGCATCCGACGGAACGCCGACGCATACGTGGCTGCCGCGAACTCGAGAGTCCGGCGAGCGTCGTCGATCGCCACTCCGGGCCGCTCTCCGGCGCCGATTGCGACGGTGATCTCGGCGAACTGGTCTCGGTGGGAGCTCGGCTCCTCCGACGCGGGCACCTCGGCCCAGCGCTCCGCGAGCGCCTCGTGCCCGGGCGCCGGCGTGAACGTCCAGTCATCGGTGGAGTAGCCGTAGACGTGCTCCACCTCGACTGAGGCGTACTCGAAGTCGAAGCGCAGGCGCGACGTCTCACGGGGCGACACCAGCGAGTTCATCACCGTGGCGACCGCACCATTGTCGAAACGTACGATCGCAGCTGACACGTCCTCAGTGTCAGTCGGCCGCAACAGCCGGTCGGCGACCGCCGTCACTTCCGACCACGGTCCGAACACCGACAGCATCACGTCGAATTGATGGATGCCGTGCCCCATCGTCGGACCGCCGCCCTCGATGTTCCATCGTCCCCGCCAGGGGACGGCGAAGTAGTCGTCGGTCCGGTACCAGAGTGTTTCGCACGTCGCCACGAGGGGTCGTCCGAGAGCCCCTTCGGCGACCAGCCGTCGCAGGTGACGCACAGCCGGGCCGAACCGGTGCTGGAACACCGTGAGGGTGGGGACACCCGTCTCCGCCTGAACCCGTGCGATCTCATCGATCTCGGCCAGGCTCAGTGCCGTGGGCTTCTCGACGAGCGCCACGACACCTGCGCGCATCGCCTGGATGGCCAGCGCGGCGTGCGTCTGGGGCGGCGTGCAGATGTGCACGAGGTCGATGCTTCCGCTGCGCAGCAGACCAGCGGCGTCCGCGTGCACGGCCACCTCACCGTGCGCCGCCGCGAAACCCGCCGCACTGTCGGCGTCGATATCCGCCACCGCGACGAGCGACATGCGACCCGGAAGGCTTGCCATCGCGTCCGCATGGGCGTGCGCGATACCGCCGGTGCCGATGATTCCCGAGCGGATGACGGTGCGGGGGGAGTTCATGAGTGTCCTTCCGAGGATGCGGGCTGGCGACGCCTCTCGGCCGCGACGAGCGCGACGACGATCAGACCCGGCGCGATGACGATGAGAGGAGGAAGCATCCACACCACGGTGGCGGCCACGCCGATGCCGACGACGACGAGAACGCTGCCGACCGGGTCGTTCGCCGCGACGACGCGCCCGTTCCGCCATTGCTCGCTCCACCGCAGACCCGGCTTCCAGAGGGCTGTGACCCGGCACACGACCACGAGCACGCCCAGCGCGAGCGCTCCGCTCAGCAACGCGAACATGGTGCCTCCCGGGACGACCCCCTGAAGGCTCAGCGCGACATTCATCAGCAGCAGCCCGATGACAGCCGTCGACGCCAGGCCGAATACCCAGCCCGAGCGGATCGCCCGCCATCCGAGCGAGAACAGATCGCGGACCGTGTCACGCTCGCCGGCGAGATGGTTCTCCAGGTGTCGCACGCCGGCGGCGAGCGCGGGGACGAAGGTGATCACTGGCAGGGAGAGCGCCACGACGACCAGGCCCACCACGAGCATCTCGCCGAACGCGGCCACTCCACCGCCTCCGAAACGCCGCCTCGTCTCGACCGGACGATGACTCTGCACCCCCGTCATCCCTTCAGCCCCTGGGTTGCGACGCCCGCCACAAGGTAGCGCTGGAACGCGACGAAGAACAGCACCACCGGGAGCAGCGCGAGGATGGCCATCGCCATCTGGGCACCGTAATCACTGGTAGAAGTCTGATCCACGTAGAGTCGCAGCGCCAAGGGCATCGTGTACGTCCCCGGTTCCTTGAGATACAGTAACGGCCCGAAGAAGTCGTTCCACGACCAGATGAAGGCGAAGATAGAGCTGGTCACGAGCGCCGGCTTCATCAACGGCAGGATCACCGACACGAACGTGCGCACGTGACCTGCGCCATCGATGCGCGCCGCCTCATCCAGCTCGCGCGGGAGTCCGCGCATGAACTGGATCATGAGGAACACGAAGAAGGCGTCAGCGGCGAGGAACTTGCCCAGCAGCAGCGGCCAATACGTGTTGATCAGATCGAGCTGGTTGAAGACGATGTACTGCGGGATGATCACGACGTGGAACGGCAGCAGCAGAGTCGCGATCATACAACCGAAGAACAGGCGGGTGCCGGGGAACTTGATCCGCGCGAAAGCGTAGGCCGAGACGGAACACGACAGGACGACACCGACGACCGAAGCCACGGCGAGGACGAGCGAGTTCACCACGAACGTCCAGAACGAGACCCCGCCGATGCCCTCCAGAACGGTCAGGTAGTTTTCGAAGCCGCCGTTCTCCGGCACCAGGCTCACCGATCCGATGATCTCGTTGCCCGGTTTGAAGGATGACATCAGCATCCATACGGCCGGGTAGAGGATCACCACGAGCACGGCGAGCGCGAACGCATGGAAGATGACGGAGCGGACGTTCGCGCGCCAGCCTGCCTTTCTTCTGGTCGGCGGCAGTGAGCCCGTCGTGATCAGCTGAGTTTCGGTGATCGTCCTACTCATCGTTCATCCCCCGCGTAGTGCACCCATGCCCTCGAAGTGCGGAAGAGCATGATCGTGACGAACCCGACGACGATCACGAGAACCCACGCCATCGCCGAGGCGTACCCCATCTGAAAATCGCGGAACCCGCGCAGGTAGAGGTAGAGCGTGTAGAAGAGCGTGGAACCTGCCGGCCCCCCACTGCCGTTCGAGATGATGTACGCCGAGTTGAACACCTGAAACGCGTTGATCGTCTCCAGCAGCAGGTTGAAGAACAGCACCGGTGAGAGCATCGGGACAGTGATCGAGAAGAACCGACGGACAGCGCCCGCGCCATCGACGGATGCCGCTTCGTAGAGCTCTGTGGGAACCTGTTTCAGGCCCGCCAGAAAGATCACCATCGGCGCCCCGAACTGCCAAACAGTCAGCAGGATGAGAAGCGGCAGCGTCCGCGCAGGATCACCGACCCAGCCTCCTTCGCCAGCGGGAGGACCGCCGAAAAGTTGACCGACCTGAGCGACGATCCCACCGTCGATGAACATCGCCTTCCAGACGATCGCGATGGATACGCTTCCGCCGATCAGCGACGGCAGATAGAACGCTGATCGATAGAAGCCTTGAGCCCGTCGTGGACTGTTCAGCAGCATCGCAACCGCGAGCGCAGCAGCGAGCTTGAGCGGAGTGCCGATCAGCACGTAGAGACCGGTGACCTTGACCGATTGGATGAAGTTCGGGTCGGTGAACAGCCGGGTGTAGTTGTCCAACCCGATGAATTCCGGGTCGGCGAAC
The DNA here is from genome assembly GCA_052085045.1 of Microbacteriaceae bacterium. Lineage (GTDB taxonomy): Bacteria > Actinomycetota > Actinomycetes > Actinomycetales > Microbacteriaceae > Microbacterium. The sequence goes on from JBQDFB010000016.1 coordinate 7,815, forward strand.
AGGTTGTAGTCGGTGAACGACAGATACAACGAGGCGATCATCGGCCCCGCGGTCAACGCGAAGAAACCGATCAGCCAGGGGCTGAGGAACGCGTATCCGGCGAACGCTTCCCGCCGGCGGCGTGCGCTGCCACGGCGCGCGCCGCCGGGTCGCGAACCGACCAGTTCGGGCGTTGCGGAAGCAGTCATGCTCAGGTCCCGAGAACCAGCGACATCTCAGAGAACAGCTCTTGGGCGAACTGGTCGCTGGTCAGATCGCCGTACTGAACTCGCTCGTGCAGCTCCGCCCATTTCGCTTCGATGGTGCCGTAGCCCGCTGGCAAGATCGGATAGCTGGCGGTGAGCTCGTCCTGAACCGAATCGAGGTAGTCGAGGTTCGCCGTGTCCGCGGGTTCCTGCTCGATCGCATCACGCCCTTCCTGGGTCGGCGGGGTGCCCAGTGAGGTGCCGAAGATCTCGGCCACATCGGGGGACGTTGTGAGGAAGTCGATAAATGCCGCCGCAGCCGCAGGCTGCTCAGAGTTCTCTGCGACGCTCAACAGCAGACTCGGCTTTGGCGCGAGCACGTGCGCGTCCTCGCCCTCGGAGAGGGGAGGCTGCACCATGCCGATGTTATCGGTTCCGGTGTCAGTCATCGCCTGTAGCACCGTCGTTGAGAAGTTGAACCACACAGCGGTCTCACCGGCGAGGAAGCCGCCGGTGGGCGAAAGCGCGACGCTGCGCTCGATCGGGTATACCTCTGCCTCCTCACGCAGCGCCTTCGCCGAGTCGAGATAGGTGATGACGTCATCTTCATCGAACGCGGGCGTGCCGTCGTCCTCGAAGACCGCATTGCCCTCCTGCATCAGGTGATAAATGAAGTTGGGGAACCCGCCGGTGTAGTCTTCGGCGCCATACACCTTCGGGTCCGATGAGGCTCCTGCCTCATTGACCTCTCGGATGAAGTCGTTGAGGTCATCCCAGGTCATGTCGTCGGTGGGGTAGTCGATGCCGAGGCCGTCTAGGACATCCTTGTTATACATCATCGACCAGGCGTTGGTGCCCAGCGGAACGCTCACGAGCTTGTCGTCGACGGTACCGGAGTCCAGCACGGTGTCTTCGAAACCTTCCAAGGCCAGCACATTGCCACGGAAGGAATCCAGATCCATCAGCAGGCCCTTGTTGGCGTATTCGCCGAGGTAGCCAGCATCCATCATGACGACGTCAGGCAGCGCTCGTCCGGCGGCTTCAGTGTTGCGGGCCGCCCAGTAGTCGTCCCAGGAATTGAAGTTGCGTACGACTTCGACGTTCGGATACTCCTCGTTGAACAGCGCGATGGCCTGTTCAAACCGATCGGCCCGGTCTTCGTTCCCCCACCACGAGAAGCTGATCTCGGCCGTGGTGTTTTCATCGAAATCGGCCGCGGCTTGCTCGTTTGATCCTCCGTCGCCCGCGCATCCTGAGAGTACGAGAGCGCTTGCCGCGACGAACGCGACTGCTGCTGTGATCTTCTTCGACATGTACTTCCTCCTCACTGAGTCGGGCTGCGTCGCCCGTCGATGTACGCGGAGCGTCTCGTCCGCGCACTGCTACGTCGTCGTCGTGCCTTCGATCAGCGATCGCAGTTGCGCGATCGGTAGCTTCGGCTCACGATCTTCGGTCAGAAGCCCGTTGCGCTCCTGCAGCGTGTCGGTGAGCTGCGTCCAGCACCAGCCTGCGAGCCCATCTGCCCGCCCGCGCACACCACGGGTGCCGGCCTGCACAGCGCCGAGGATCGCAGCGATCCGACGGGCGAAGTCTTCGGGGCCGTCGGCCTCGGAGTACCCCCAGGACTGCGAGGATCCCCCGCCGGTCGCCCACTTGACCCCACCGAACTCGGTGACCATGATCGGCTCGCCCCGATCCTCGGTTCCCGGCAGCCGGATCTGACGACCCGCCGGCCCCAGACCGCCGATGTACTCGCGCAGGCGAGCGGGCGGGACGTCGTAGCGAGCGGCGAGCACGGAGCCGTCGGACTCGTAGTCGTGGATCGTCCACAGGTCGGAGGTCCCGAGCTCCCAGCCATCGTTCGAGATGACGGGCCGCGTCGGGTCCAGGGCACGGGTCAGGTGGTACATCGCCTCGGCGAACGACCTCTGGTCGCCGCGTGCCGCGATGTGCTGCACCCCCCAGCTCTCGTTGAGCGGAACCCAGGTGACGATGCTGGGATGGCTGCGATCCCGGATGACAGCCTCGGTCCATTCGCTCATCGTGCGCTGCGCCGCGCGCTGGTCGAAGGCGAAGGCGGCGGCGGCTTCACCCCACACCAGCAGACCGAGACGATCCGCCCAGTACAGGAATCTGTCGTCCTCGACCTTCTGGTGCACTCTGACCGCGTTGAAGCCGAGTCCGAGGACCAGCTCGGCTTCACGCCGCAAGGCGTCCGTCGAGGGCGCTGCCAGGTGCGACTCGGGCCAGTATCCCTGGCTGAGGACCGAGCGGAGTACCACCGGTCGGTCGTTCAGCAGGAAGGCCCCGTCGACGCACATCACCGATCGCAGACCCAGGTAGCTGGCAACGACATCCTGCTCCACCCCGTCGACCTCCAGGTGGATCCATGCATCCAGAAGGGTCGGGGATTGCGGCCGCCACAGCAGGCGCTCGTATCCCTGCCCGTTGTCTTGACCCGACAGCGGGACAGTCAGAACGACTCGTCTGTCGTTCACGACGGCACGTACGGATCCCAGCGTCTCGCCTTCGTGCGCGATCACGACGCGGACGTCGGTTTCGACTCGGCCGTTGAGTTCGATCTCCACCGTCGCGGTGCCCGCGGTCAGATCGTTCGTCCACCACAACCCGCTCACGTACTGGGGGGTGACGGATTCGAGCCAGACGGGCTGCCAGATTCCTGTCGTGCGGTGGTACCAGATCGCGTGCGGCTCCGAGTTCCAGTCCTGCTTTCCCCGCGGCTGGGAGACGTCGTGCGGGTCGTCCTCTGCGCGGACGACGAGCACATGACTCTGAGCTTCAGCACGCGCGCCGAGAGCATCCGTCACATCGAGCACGAACGGGGTGTGGCCGCCTGTGTGATCGCCGACCACCTGTCCGTTCAGCCAGATGCGTGCCCGGTAATCGACCGCACCGAAGTGAAGCAGCAGGCGCTGCCCGTCGGCGTGGCCGGCGGCGGCGAGCTCGGCCTCACCGATCTCGCGGCGATACCAGACCACGGGGTGGTAACCGGTCTCGCCCACTCCAGATGCCGACGACTCCGGGGGGAACGGCACGATGATCGTGCGTGGCAGGGGGCGACCGTCGAACCAGCCCTCCGACAGCCCGGTGGCGGAATCGTCATACGCGAAACCCCATTCGCCGTCGATCCCAAAGAAGGATGAGCGCACGAGCTGCGGACGCGGACGCGCCTCCTCGAGCCGACTGGCTCGAATCTCAGCGGTTCCCGAATTGACAGTCTTCTGCGGCACCTTTACAACTCCCTTGTCCAGCGGTATCGACGCACCGCCGCGTTCGAAACTGACACCTCTTCGGCGACTTCGGTGGGAACCGTCGACTCCAGTTCCACGTTGAACTCAACGATAGTTCCACGATGAACTAGAGTCAACAGAAAGTCCGCAAAATATTCGGCATCGAAGAGGGGCGGTGGAGAGATGGCACGAGTGACGCTCGCCGATGTGGCCGCGCGAGTGGGAGTGAGTGCGAAGTCGGTCTCGAACGTCGTCAACGGCACGGGCTGGGTCGGCGATGAGATGCGCCGCCGGATACTCGACACCATAGACGAACTCGGTTATCGGCCGAACCTTGCCGCACGGCAACTGCGCAACGGACGCAGCGGCCTGATCGCTCTCGTGCTCCCTGACCTGCGTGAGCCGTACTTCGCGGAGTTCGCTTCGCAGTTCATCGCCACCGCGCAGCAGCGATCACTGACCGTCCTCGTCGCCCAGACCGGCGGCAGCCGCGCCGCAGAGCTCTCGATGATGTCAGGTGAAGGATTCCCTGCGCTCGACGGGATCGTGATGAGCCCACTGCAACTCACCGCGGAAGATATCCCGGATCGCACTTCCGGCACCCCTCTCATCGTCATCGGTGAGCAGGCCGAGTCCCTCGTCGGTCCGACCGTCCACCATGTCGGGATCGACAACACGTCGGCGGCGACGTACGCGACGGCCCACCTCATCGAAAAGGGCAGACGCCGCATCGCCGCCGTGGGGGTGCAGAAGTTTGGCCCCACCGCGACCTCGCAGCTTCGATTCGACGGATACCGCCGCGCACTGACCGACGCCGCGATCCCGGTCGATCCTGCGCTGTTCGCGCAGGTGGAGCACTTCAATCGCGCGGAGGGATCGACCGCGGTGCAGCGACTGCTCGACGACCGCGTCGAGTTCGACGCGTTGTTCTGCTTCAGCGACACACTTGCGCTCGGCGCGCTGTATACCCTCGCCAGTCATCGCATCGCTGTGCCCGACCAGGTCAGGGTGATGGGATTCGACGCGATCGACGAAGGGAGGTTCCACATCCCGACCTTCTCCACGATGGAGCCGGGGGTCGAGGAGGCATCCCGAACCATTCTCGACATTCTCGCGGATACTGACGGACCAGCCGGGAGGCATCACAACGTGCCCTACAACCTTATTCCGCGCTGATCGCGCCTAGCAGTAGAAGGATTCCCTCGGCACTCGGGCGCTGATGCCCGGCTTCAGGTCGCGAACTTCGCCGCTTTCGCCGCCTCGGAGCGGCGGTTTCTGCGACCTGAACGTGTCAGTCGCGGTCGCGAGCGGCCCAGAGCAGCCCGCGGGTGATCATGGTGGCCGTCTCTGGCACGTCGAAGTCGGAGACCTGGTGGCCGAGCGTGCACACGAACACTCCCCCGGCGCCCCAGCGACGGGTCCACGTCACGGGCATCGTGACCGGCTCTGACCATTCCGCTTCGGGCGTCGCGTCGAAGACGGTGCTGGCGAGCACCGTGCTGTAGCTGTCGAAGAGCACCCAGTACTGCTCGGTATGCACCGTGAAATCTTCGAGACCGCGTGTGATCTCACCGTCTGCTGTCGGACCGGGATCGATCGTGACGGTGTAGTCGTGGAACCCCGCGGGGTGGAAGAGGAACCGCCCGCCGACCATGCGCAGATAGGCCGCATTCGACACGTTGGTGCCGATGACGCCGCCGTGCCAGCCGGCGAAGCCCGTGCCGGCACGCACCGCGGCGACGAGGTTCGCCTCCTGATCGGCGGTCAGCGTGCCCATCGACCAGCAGTGCACGATGAGGTCCGCCGCTGCGATCCGATCGACGTCGTCGTAGACGGCGAGCTCGTCGGCGGTGTCCACGGCGAATCCGGCATCGCGCAGCACGGGGACGAAGCGGTCCGTGGCGCCGACCGGGTCGTGGCCATCCCAGCCGCCCCGCACCACGAGGGCTCGTCGGGTCCGGTTCACAGCAGCACCTCCGGGTGGCGGAACGGCGCACCCTCGACGAAACGGCGCACCTCGTCGACGGCGTTCTGCCCCATCCGGTGCAGCTCCGCTCCGAGCGACCCGGCGATGTGCGGCGTGAGAACCACGTTCGGCAGCGTGCGCAGCTCGTGGTCGTCGTCCAGCGGTTCGGGATCGGTCACATCGAGGATCGCGCGGATGCGGCCCGTGCGAAGCCGCTCGACCAGCGCCTCCTGGTCGATGATCGCGCCTCGCGCCGTGTTGAGCAGCGTCGTGCCGTCACGCATCAGCGACAGCATCCTGCCGTCTATCTGCCCGCGGGTCGCGGCAGTGAGCGGCTGGTGCAGCGAGACGATATCGCTTTCGGCCATGACCTGTTCGAGAGTGCGCATGCCGACCCCCAGCTCGCCCGCCATCGCCGGGGTGAGCTCGGGGCTGTAGACGCAGACGTCGAGGTCGAAGGGACGCAGGAGCGTGATGAGTGCGCGAGCGGTCTGCGACAGCCCGACGATACCCACCGTTCTGCGAAAGTTTCCGAAGTATGCGATCGGTGCCCGACCGGGCACCGCGGCCGGATGCTGCGAGACGCGAGCGGCGGCGAAGGCATCCTTGCCGTCGAGAAGGATCATCGCGAGTGCATATTCTGCGACCGGACCGGCGTTGATGCTGCGCGCGTTCGCGGCCGTCAGCCCGCGCCCCGACCACTGCCCCACATCGTCGAGGCAGGTCGCCGCGACGCCGCCGAGGTAGACGATGGCCCGCAGCTTCGGCGCATCGGCCGGCGAGATCGGTCGAGCGCCCCACCCGCCGATCACGATCTCCGCCTCGCGCAACGCAGCGCGCCCGCGATCATCGAGGTCGGTTACGACATGCTCGTCCAGCGACACGATCGCACGCAGTTCATCGCGCATGGCGCTCGTGAAGAGCTGGTCGGCGAGTGAGGCCGGATCCATCAGGAAGACGGCGCGGATGGTCGGCTCCTTTCGCCGCAGTCGTGCAATCGACGCTAGTCTGCCACCGCCGGAGCCCCGAGCAGCTCGCGCACACGGCTGGACACCTGATGGAACTCCGGTGTCTCCAGCACCGAGGCATAATCGCGCTCCGCCGGCAGATCGACGCGGTGCTCCTCGAGGATGCGCCCGGGCCGCGGGCTCATGACGACGACCCTGGTGGCGAGGTAGACGGCCTCGGCGACCGAGTGCGTCACGAGCAGCACGGTCGTACCCGTCTGGCTCGTGATCCGGTTGAGCTCGACGTTCATCCGTTCGCGCGTCAGCGCGTCCAGTGCGCCGAACGGCTCATCCATGAGCAGCACGCCCGGTTCATGCAGCAACGCGCGGCACAGCGACACGCGTTGCTGCATACCGCCGGAGAGCTCGTGCGGAAGCGCCTTCTCGAAACCGGTCAGTCCGGTCATCTCGATCAGCTCGTCCGCACGGGCCTGTGCTTTGCGCATGTCCATACCGCGCATCTCGGCCTGCAGCAGGATGTTGCCGCGGACGCTGCGCCACTCCAGCAGAGCCGCGCGCTGGAATACGAACCCGATGTCCTGCCTGGGACCTCGCACCTCGTCGCCCTTGAGCTTGATCGATCCGCCGCTGGGAGTGGTGAGACCGGCGACAGCCTTCAGAAGCGTCGACTTGCCGCACCCGGACGGACCGGCGATCGTGATGAACTCCCCCGCCTTGACGTCGAGGTCGACGCCTTCGAGCGCCGTGACCTGTCCCCGCTTGGACGCGAACGTGATCGCGAGGTCCTTGATCTCCAGCACGGAGTCGCCAGTGGCTGTCGCCGTCATGTCTGCTCTTTCCTGAATCTGCGTCGTCGGCATTCGAGCACTCGCTACTCGCCGGGCGCGAAGGATGCGTCGAAGTACGTGTCGACGTCTCCATCACCGGAGATGAGTCCGGCGTCCGTCAGCACGGTGAGGGTCGATTCCCAATCCTCGATGGCGTTCACGCCGGGAGCCTTGCCCTCGGTGGCATCCGTGGTCAGCAGCTTGATGGTCTCTTCCCACTGGTCCAGCAGAACGTCCTTCTCAGGCATCTGCGGGTCCTTGCCGTCCATTGCGGCGACAGCCGCCTCCGGGTCCTCCTGTGCGGCGGCGAACGACTCACTCGTCGCGGCGACGAGCTCCGTGACGAGTTCGGGATCGCCCTCGATCGTCGAGACCGGAGCGATGAGACCGTTGCTGAAGAAGTTGAGTCCCGCATCCGAGTAGCGCAGGTAGGTCATGTCCTTGCCGCTCTTCGCCGCGATCGTCGGACCCTGGTCGTGCGCGAATCCGATCAGACCGTCGACCTGTCCGGAAAGGACTGCTGCGATCTTGCCGGCAGCGTCGAGGTTCTGCTGGGTGACATCGGATTCGCTCAGCCCGACGGCCTCGAGGTAGGCGGGGAACGTCGTGGTCGGCGCGTCGCCGGCGGAGACCGCGATGGTCTTGCCCTTGAGATCCTCCGGGCTCTCGATGCCCGAGTCCGCGAACACCTGCACGGCGGACGGCGTCGTCTGCAGGAAGACGCCGACGCTCTTGATCGCGACACCCTTGTCGATGTTGGCGAGCACGGCCGGCGTGTCAGACCAACCGAAGTCGACCTGGCCCTGTCCGACAGCCTGCGCAGTCTTCGTGGACCCCTGACCTGCCTTGATCGTGAGGTTGATGCCGTGCTCCTCGAAGATGCCCTGCTCGACGCCGTAGTAGAACGCGGCGTGCTCGCCATAGGGGTACCAGTTGAGCATGAGGTTCACATCGGTCATCTCACCCGACGCCTCGCCTCCGTCGCCCGAGGGCGTCTCGCTCGCGCCACCGCATCCGGTGAGCGCGAGTGCGGATGCCGCGATCAGAGCGATCGAGCTGAGGGCGGTTCCTGACTTCTTCATCAGTTTCCTGCTTTCCTTGGGTTGCAGTGGTGCTTCTGGGGGTGGAGGCGGCGCGGTCAGAGCCGCACGGTGGCCGAGGCGACGTCACGCTTGGATGCGTGCCACGGGATGAGGAACTTCTCGGCGATCTGGATGATGCCGAAGAGGATGACGCCCATGAGCGACATGATGATGAGAGCCGCGAAGAGCATCGCGGTGTCGAGGTTGCCGTTGGCCTGGAGGATGACGTAGCCGAGACCCTCGTTCGCGCCGACGAACTCGCCGACGACGGCACCGGTGACGGCGAGGGTCGCTGCCACTTTCAAGCCCGAGAGCAGCTCGGGCAACGACGCCGGCAGGCGGACCTTGAGGAAGGTCTTGAGCTTGCTGGCGCCCATCGTGGAGGCGAGTTGGAGGATCTCCGGGTCGACGGTGCGGAGACCGGCAAGACCGGAGATGACGACCGGGAAGAACGCCATCAGCACGGCGACGAGGATCTTCGGGGACGCCCCGAACCCGAGCCAGACCACGAACAGCGGGGCGATCGCGATCTTGGGGATGACCTGCGCGAAGAGGATCACGGGGTACAGCGTCTGCTCCAGCCCCTTGGAATAGACCATGACCACGGCGACGAACAGGCCCACGACGACGGCGATGATGAAGCCGATGACCGTCTCGTAGGTCGTGACCCAGGTGTGCTGCAGCAGGTAGGGGACGTTGTCGGCAAACGCGTTCCATGTGTCGGCGGGAGACGGGATGATGAACGGCTGCACCCATTTCAGGGCCGTCGAGACCCACCACAGCGCGAGTACGGCGATGACGAAGACCACGGGGTGCCAGTTGCGCGACCACCAGCCGACGATCGCGTTCGGCTCGCGCTGGTCGCGATCCGCGCGCTGCGCGACGGCGAGCGTCATGGTGGCGTTCTGTGGTGACGACATGGATTCCTCGACATCTTCGTCTGCGGGTGAGGGTAGGCGGGAAAGCGTATTCCCAGTGGGCTTGGTGCGAGTTTATGTCGCCGACACGGCCGTGTCAATCCGCGGGGAAATTGACACTTCGACGCGCTCACGCCCGCTCGGTGCGGGCCTCCGCGAGAGCGGCGCCGGCGATCGTTAGCCAATGCGCCGGGTCGGCGAGCGCGGCGTCCGTCGACCCCGCGAGTTCGGTGAGCGAGACGGATGCTGCGAACAGAGCGTGATCGGCATCCGCGGTGATGCGTCCGGCGACGATCAGAGCCGGCGCCCCGGCATCCGCGGCGAGCGCAGCCACGAACGAGGGAACCTTGCCGTCACCCGACTGCCCGTCGTACGCCCCCTCTCCGGTGACGATGACGTCGGCAGCATTCACCTCCGAGGCCAGCGAGATGAGCCGCGCGACCTCCCCCGCGCCGGGGACCAGTCGCGCACCCCATGCGACCAGCGCGCCGCCGAGGCCGCCGGCAGCACCCGCGCCACCGATGGAGACATCCAGGTCGAGTATCTCGGCGAGGCGCGCGAGTGCGGCGTCGACACGGTCGCGGTCGACGCCGTCGACCAGGCCTTTCTGCGGGCCGAACACGTGTGCCGCGCCGCGGGCGCCGGTGAGCGGATTGGTCACATCGGAGAGCACCAGGACCTCTGGCGCCGTACGCAGTGCGGAAAGATCGGCGCGCGCGACGCGAAGCAGACCGCGTGCGCCGGGCCCGACCTCACCGCCGTCATCATCGAGGAACCGCGCCCCCAGCGCCGTCAGCATCCCGACGCCGCCGTCCGTCGACGCGCTCGAGCCGATGCCGAGTATGAGGCGCGAGACACCGTGATCCAGGGCAGCGGCGATGGCCTGACCGAACCCGAACGAATGCGCGTCGAACGGCCGCAGCTCGCCGAGTAGCTCTATCCCAGAGGTCGATGCGACATCGATCACCGCCGTGCCGTGCGGGGCATCGTCGGAGGCCGGGAGCAGAAGCCAGTTCGTCTCCACCGACCTCCCCTCCGGGCCGTCGACCGTGAGCGCCATCCGCTCGGACCCCGGAGCGGCAGCGGCGAACGCCGAGACGGTGCCTTCTCCGCCGTCGGCCATCGGCCGCAGCACGATCTCGGCGGCCGGATCCGCAGACAGCCAGCCGCGCGCGATGGATGCCGCGGCATCCGCTGCCGTGATGGTTCCCTTGAAGCTGTCGGGGGCGATGACGACGCGGGTCACAGCATCATCTCTGCAGCGCTGGAGCGAGCAGGCGTGCTCGCACGCACGACCACCTCGAGCGGCGCCTCGATCTGCTGCCAGTCATCGTCGACGATCGCTCTGAACGCCTGATGTCCGAAATCGCTCAGGGGTACGCGGACGGTGGTGAGCTGGGGGGTGACGTCGCCGCTGACAGGGGTGTCGTCGAACCCGCATATCGCGATGTCGTCGCCGACAGACCTACCCGCCTCCCGGATGGCGGTCATCGCCCCGATCGCGATCACGTCGCTGAGCGCGAACACGAGCGTGCCCGGTTCCACCCCGTCGGCGAGCGCCGCCTCCATCGAAGACACACCCGATTCACGGGCGAAGCTGCCGCGGTACTCGCGCGAGACCGTGCCGCCGCCGGCTTCGAATCCGGCGTGGAATCCGCCCAGGCGATCATCCGAGGTGCGCACTCCCTCCGCCGCGCCGATCGCGATCGCCCGGCGGTAGCCGAGGCTCGCCATCTCTCGTCCCAGTCGCTCGGCACCACCTCGGTTGTCGATCAGGATGCTGCGATCGCCCCCCGGCCCGAAGGTGACGGTACGCGCGCCGAGCGAGCGGAAGACCGCCAATTCCTCGGCCGTGGAGTCGTCGCCGTCGTCGGTGCGCGATGCGGCCAGGATCACACCGCGCGGATGCTGCCCGCGCAGCGCTCGCAGGATCTTCTTCTCTCGAGCGTCGTCGCGCTCGGTGATGGCGACGGTGACGATCAGTCCCTCCTCGTCGGCGCTGCGCGCGACGCCCGAGGCGATCTGCCCGAAGAACGGGTCGGCGATGTCGGCGACGAGCAGTGCGATCACCGCTGAGGTTCCGCGCGCCGTCGCCTGAGCCGAGGCGTTCGCGGTGTAGCCGAGGCGTTCGGCCGCCTCCTCCACACGCTCGCGGAACGACTCGGCGACCTTGCGCGTCGAGCCGTTCAGCACACGGGAGGCCGTCGCGAGAGACACTCCAGCCTCCCGTGCGACATCGTGCAGCGTCGGCGTGTCGGAGCGCGGGCGCGATTCACGAGGCGTCATGCGTTGATCCTAACGAGAGGCCGGATCAGCGCAGATGGGGTGAGACGGTCGCGGTGAACGCCTCGGCCGTGCGCCTGACCACGCTCTCCGGGGCGTCCGCCCAGATGTCGGCGTTGAAGATCTCCACCTCGATGTCGCGGTCGTAGCCGGTCGCGATGACCGCCTCGGTGAGCGACGCGAAGTCGATCACACCATCGCCCATGTAGTGCCGCCCCAGCAGTACATCGACCGGAAGCGGGGTCTTCCAGTCGCACACCTGATAGGTGGCGATGCGTCCTTCGCGGCCCGCCCTGGCGATCTGCTCGAGCACCTGCGGATCCCACCAGATGTGGAATGTGTCGACGGCGGCACCGACCACGTCGGCGTCAAAGTCCGAGGCGATGTCGAGCGCCTGTCCGAGCGCGGAGATGACGGCGCGGTCGGACGCGTACATCGGATGCAGCGGCTCGATCGCCAGCGTCACGCCCGCGGCCTTCGCATCCGGTGCGAGTGCGCCGATCGCGTCGCGCACCCGCTCACGCGCGCCGACGAGGTCACGGTCGCCCTCGGGCAGTCCGCCCGCGACGAGGACGAGCACTGCCGTCGATCCTGCGGCGCCCGCCGCGGCGAGCGCCGCCGTCTCCGCGATCGCCCTGCGATTGTCGTCGAGTGCGGCGCTGCGCTCGGGGCCCTCCGGCAGCGTGAAGAACCCGCCGCGGCAGTGCGTCGAGAACCGCAGCCCAGAGTCGGTCAGCATCCGCGCGGCCACTTCGAGTCCTACCTCGTTCACCGGCTCTCGCCAGAGCCCGATCGCCTGAATGCCCGCCGCTGCAGTGACGCGGAGGGCTTCTTCGAGGGGCGCGTACTTGATCGTGGCCTGGTTGATCGACAGGCGCGGGTCCGGGGCGCTCATGCGTCAATCCTTCCAACGTCGACGCCGTTCAACGACAGCATCCCGTGCCAGCGCTCCTGGGCGAGCTCCGGGTCCTCCAAGGCGAGCGAGGCGTTCGCGAGCTCGACGATGCGGCTGAGGTGCGGCAGGCTCCTGGCGGAGTGCAACCCGCCCACCATCTGGAATGCGGGCTGGTGACCGTTGAGCCAGGAGAGGAACGCGACGCCCGTCTTGTAGTAGAACGTCGGCGCGGCGAACACCTGGCGGCTGAGCTCCTCGGTGGGCTCGAGAATGCGCCGATACGCCTCAGGGTCGCCGGCGTCGAGCGCCTGGATGGCGGCGGATGCCACGGGCGTGATCGCCGCGAATGCACCCAGCAGGGCGTCGGAGTGCCCTTCGCCCTCGCCGATCGAATCCCCGCCGATCAGGCCGACATAGTTGAAGTCGTCGCCGGTGAACATGCGCACGCCTTCCGGCAGGCGCTCGCGCACCGAGATCTCGGACTCCGCGTTCAGCAGGCTCATCTTGACGCCGGCCACCTTGTCCTGGTTCTCGGCGATGATCTGCAGGAGCACTTCAGATGCCGTCTGCCAGTCCTCCGCTCCGAAATAGCCTTCCAGCTCGGGATCGAACGCGGTGCCGAGCCAATGCAGCACGACGGGCACCGTCGCCGACGACAGCACCTCGCGGTACACGCGGCGGTAGTCCTCGGCATCCTTCGCCACCCGTGCGAGGTGGCGCGATGCCATCAGGACGGGGCCGGCACCGGGCTGCTCCTCGGTGAAGTGCAGCTGCTGCTTGTAGGCATCGATCACCTGGTCGAGCGAGATGTGCGTGTCATCCATGTGGTCGGTGTTGACGCCGACGACGACTGAGCCGCCCTCTTCGCGGGCGACCTCGGCGCTTCGGGCGATGAGCTCACGGGTCGCCGCGGCATCCAGGCCCATGTTGCGCTGCGCGGTGTCCATGGCGTCGGCGACACCGAGCCCCCAGGAGTACACGTTGCGGCGGAACGCAAGGGTCGCGTCCCAGTCGATGTCGGCCGGCTGACCCGGCGTGTTGTCGGCGTGCGCCTTGGGCACCACGTGTGCCGCGGCGTAGGCGACACGGCTTCGCAGTGCGCCGGTGGGGCGGGTGTAGATTCCGGACTCGTTCAGCGCAGCATCCGAGAGCGTGCCGTCCGGCGCAAGAAGACGAAGAGTGCTCATCAGACGCTCAGAGCATCGATCGTGATCTTGCGGCCTTCGGTGCTCGAGGTCAGACCCGCCTCGGCGAACTGCACGCCCTTCGCCCCGGCGAGCAGATCGAACGGGTAGTCGCTGCCTTCTACGAACGAGGCGAGGTACTCCTCCCACTGCTGGCGGAATCCGTTGAGGAAGATGTCGTTGGTCGGCACGCTCTGCCAGTCGGCGTCGTAATCGTGCGCATCCTCGAGGTCGGGGTTCCACACCGGCTTCGGGGTGGCGTTGCGAGGCTGGATCTTCGCGCCGAACAGCCCGACCACGGCTGAGCCGTGCGTGCCGTCGACCTGGAACTCGACCAGCTCGTCACGGTTCACGCGCACGGTCCAGCTGGAGTTGATCTCGGCCACGATGCCGCCTTCGAGCTCGAATATGCCGTACGCGGCATCCTCTGCGGTGGCGACGTACTTCTCGCCCTTCTCGTCCCAGCGCTCCGGGATGTGGACCGCGGCCTGCGCGTACACGCTCTTGACCTCGCCGAACAGGTTCTCCAGCACGTAGTTCCAGTGCGGGAACATGTCGGTGATGATGCCGCCGCCGTCTTCGGTGCGGTAGTTCCAGCTCGGGCGCTGCGCCGGCTGCCAGTCGCCCTCGAACACCCAGTAGCCGAACTCGCCGCGCACCGAGAGGATGCGGCCGAAGAATCCGGAGTCGATCAGGCGCTTGAGCTTCTGGAGGCCCGGCAGGTAGAGCTTGTCGTGCACGACGCCGGTCTTGACCCCGGCTTCCTTCGCGAGGCGCGCGAGCTCGAGGGCCTCTTCCAGCGATTCGGCGGTCGGCTTCTCGGTGTAGATCGCCTTGCCGGCGGCGATCGCCTTGCGGATGGCGGTTGCACGCGCCTTGGTCACGAGGAAGTCGGCGTAGATCTCCCACCTGGGGTCGGCCAGCGCCGCATCGAGGTCGGTGGTGTAATCGTCGATGCCGTGCAGCGCGGCGAGCTCGGCGAGCTTGACCTCGTTGCGTCCTACCAGGATCGGCTTGACCGTGACCTTCGTGCCGTCGGCGAGCTCGATGCCGCCCTGATCGCGGATCGCGAGGATCGAGCGCACCAGGTGCTGCCGGTAGCCCATGCGCCCGGAGACGCCGTTCATGATGATGCCGATCTCGCGGGTCGTCGCCTGTGACATGTGTGATCCGTTCTGTCTACCGTCGTTGGTGGGTAAGCGCTTTCCGTATCATGGCACGACATCAATGCGGAAGCAACCGCACGATTCCGCGGGAGGTCAGAGCGGCAAGGGAAACCGCCGACGATCACGCCTCGCGCGTGCTGAGCCTTTCGATCAGATGGGTCGCGACGAGATGCGCGTCCGCGCCATGGGTGTGCGCGGACCCCGTGCCTTCGATGTCGGCGACCAGGGCTGCGACGGCATCCGTGGCGAGTGTCGTGAAATCCTGCTGAAGCGTCGTGAGAGGAGGCAGGTAGTTCGCAGCATCCGGAACATCGTCGAAACCGACCACGCTCACACTCTCCGGCACGCGAAGCCCCTGCTCGACGAACGCGCGGATGAGCCCGAGCGCCATCTGGTCGTTGGCGCTGAAGACGGCCGAGGCCTGCTCCAGCTCGAAGCCGGCGGCATGGCCCGATTCAGCCGACCAGTCGCCGCGCACGACGGGCGGCGCCTCGACGCCCGCCGTCCGCATGGTCTCTCGCCAGCCGCGTTCACGTTCGGATGCGGCGAACGACCCGTCCGGACCGGCGAGATGATGCACGACCGGGTGTCCGAGCTGCAGCAGGTGACGGGTCGCGGCTGCCGCGCCCCCGGCGTGATCGTTGCTGACGACGTGGAAGCCGTTGCCTGCTGCAGCGTCCACGACCACCAGACGCAACCCTTCCGGTTGATCGGACGCATGCGTGAGCGCCGATGCCTCGTTCAGGACGATCGCGCCGTCGACGCCCTGGTCGCGCAGTCGTTCGAACGCTCCACCGATTCCGGCGTCGGCCACGGTGACGACCGTGAGGGCGTAGCCGCGGCGCTCCGCCGCCTCTGCGGTGGCCTGCAGCATCCGGGAGTTTCCGACTGTGGCGAGCGTCGTGACGACCAGGCCGAGCGTCTGCGAGCGCCCGGTGCGGAGGGTCCGCGCGGCTCGGTGCGGGCGGTAGCCGAGCTCGACCATCGCGTGCTCGACCCGCACCCGTGTGGCCGGATCGACGCGGGGGCTGCCGTTGACGACGCGCGAGACGGTCTGCCCCGAGACCCCGGCACGATCGGCGACCATCGCCATCGAGACCCGCCCGGAGGGGCTGCTGCGTCGGGATCGGCGAGAGCGGTCGGGGCCGAACAGATCATCCTCGGTCACCGGCATCCTCCGTTCGCGGCTCCTCGGTACTCACAGCTCCGGAATGTTGACGCTACCACCGCTCGAACGCTAGCGTGTTGACGTGAACACGCAAGATTCTCCGGAGTTGTGCACGACCGAGCTCGGGGCCGGGGTCGTCAAACGGGCGACGAAGCTCGCCGATGAACGCGAACTCATCTACTACGACGATCCGGGCACGTCTCTCGGGCCCGACCGCACCATTGACGCGCGCACGCTCGACCCGCGCCCCGACACCGCCACCATGCGCCTCGACGTGCTCACCGGTGACTGGATCACGGTCGCGGCCAACCGCCAGAACCGCATCATGATGCCCGGCACGGATGCCGATCCGCTCGCCCCGCAGACCCCCACGAACCCGTCCGAGGTTCCATCGAACTACGACGTGGCGGTGTTCGAGAACCGCTCGCCGGCGTTCGGTCCGGCACTGGCCGATGCCATGGGCACCGCGCCCGGGTCGGCAGACCACCCGCGCGGGCTCGACACCCTCGAGCTCGGACGCACGCGCACCGCGGCCGGCCGCTGCGAGGTCGTCTGCTTCAGCCCCGACCATTCCGGCTCATTCGGCACGCAGTCCCCCACCCGTGCCCGCACGGTGATCGAAGCCTGGGCCGATCGCACCGCTGCACTGTCGCAGCTGCCCGGCGTCGAGCAGGTCTTCCCGTTCGAGAATCGCGGCGAGGCGATCGGCGTCACGCTCCCCCATCCGCACGGACAGATCTACGCCTACCCCTACGTCACGCCGCGCACCGCGCGGCTTCTGGAGAGCATCGACCGCACCGCTCCCGATCTGTTCGCACGCATCCTCGAGCACGAGCAGGGCTCGGAGCGCGTCGTGCTCCACGGTGAGCATTGGACCGCCTTCGTGCCCTTCGCCGCCCGCTGGCCGCTTGAGGTGCACGTCATGCCCCACCGCCATGTGCCCGACCTCGCCGAAACCACCGACGATGAACGCGACGAGCTCGCGCCGCTGTACCTGCGACTCCTGCGCGGCGTCGACGCCCTCTACGAGAGCGCCCCGCCTTTCGAGAACGGCACCCCGTACATCGCCGCATGGCACCAGGCGCCCGTGCACACCGGTCGCGATTCGGTGCGGTTGCACCTGCAGCTGACGAGCCCGCGTCGCGCCGCCGACAAGCTGAAGTTCCTCGCCGGCTCCGAGGCCGCGATGTGGGCATGGGCCGCCGAGGTCGCCCCCGAGCAGGGCGCAGCGCGGCTTCGCGAGGCGATAGAGCGCGCCGGCGGGGCCGCCGTATGACCGTGCAGGATGCCGCCGTCGCTCTGTTCCACGATCTGACCGGCCGAGCGCCGGACGGCGTCTGGTCGGCACCGGGGCGGGTGAATCTCATCGGCGAGCACACCGATTACAACGACGGGTTCGTCCTGCCCTTCGCGATCCCGCATCGCACGTACGCCGCCGTCGGCGCGCGCGGTGATGACCGCATCCGCGTCGCTTCGACCTTCGCCGAGGACCCCGTCGAGGTCGTGGTCGACGACCTGCGCACGGTCTTCCCGACCGAACTCGGCGCGGGGCCGGCCGTCCCCGAGTGGGCGGCGTACCCGCTCGGCGTCGCGTGGGCGCTGCAGCTCGCCGGGGCCGCGGGCACCGGCGTCGACATCGTCATCAGCTCCGACGTCCCCGTCGGCGCCGGACTCTCCTCGTCCGCGGCGATCGAGGGGGCGACGGCATCCGCGCTGAACGACGTGTGGAATGCGGGTCTCGACCGCACGGCACTCGCCCGCGTCGGCCGACGGGCCGAGAACGAGGCGGTCGGCGCACCCACCGGGATCATGGACCAGATGGCGTCGATGCTCGGCGAGACGGACTCAGCACTCTTCCTCGACTGCCGCACCCTCGACGCTCACCTCGTACCCGTCGGGCTGGCCGAGGCCGGGCTTGCGATCCTGGTGATGGACACCCGGGTCTCGCACGCGCATGCCACCGGCGGCTACGGCGAGCGCCGCGCGGCGTGCGAGCGGGGAGCGGCCGCATTCGGCGTTCCGGCGCTGCGCGACGTCCGCGTCGCCGACCTCGGTCGCGCCGCGGAACTGCTCGACGACGTGACCTTCCGCCGCGTGCGCCACATCGTCACCGAGAACCAGCGCGTGCTCGACACCGTCCGCACGCTCCGCGAGCAGGGTCCGCGTGCGATCGGCGACCTGCTCGTCGCATCGCACGCCTCGATGCGCGACGACTTCGAGATCTCGGCACCGGAGTTGGACCTCGCCGTGGACACCGCGCTCGCGAACGGAGCGCTCGGCGCCCGCATGACCGGTGGCGGGTTCGGCGGAGCCGCGATCGCCCTCGTCGAGCAGAATGCCGTGCCGGCTGTGTCGGACGCCGTCACTGCCGCCTTCGCCGCCGCAGGCTTCACGCCGCCGCACCTCTTCTCCGTCGCACCCGCCGCCGGCGCGCGCCGCGACGTCTGATCCGCCCAGCACGGCCTGGCAGAATGTACG
Source organism: Microbacteriaceae bacterium (assembly GCA_052085045.1). GTDB lineage: Bacteria > Actinomycetota > Actinomycetes > Actinomycetales > Microbacteriaceae > Microbacterium. Next base: position 26,185 of record JBQDFB010000016.1, read on the forward strand.
GGACCAGCAGAAGGAGTTCCATGTCCTGGATCGTCACCGGCGGCGCCGGCTACATCGGATCGCACGTCGTTCGCGCACTCGCACAGGCAGGGCTCACACCCGTCGTCCTGGACGATCTCTCCTCCGGCTCCCCGTCGTTCGTGCCGGAGGACGTGGCGCTGGTGCAGGGCAGCATCCTCGACCGCGACCTCATCGAGAAGGCGCTGCGCGACCACCGGGTCGAGGGCGTCATCCACGTCGCCGGATTCAAATACGCCGGAGTCTCGGTGCAGCGCCCGCTGCACACCTACGCGCAGAACGTCGACGGCACCCGCGTGATCCTCGAGGCGATGGCGGCCGCGGGCGTCCGCAACATCGTGTTCTCGTCGTCGGCCGCGGTGTTCGGCACCCCCGACGTTCCGCTGGTCGTCGAGGACACCGCCAAAAGGCCCGCGAGCCCGTACGGCGAGTCGAAGCTCATCGGCGAGTGGATGCTGCGCGACCAGGCGATCGCGACGGCGGAGTCGGATGCTCCGCTGCGCCACACATCGCTGCGTTACTTCAACGTGGTCGGCTCCGCCGACCCGACGGTCTACGACGTCAGCCCGCACAACCTCTTCCCGATCGTGTTCGAGAAGCTGCTCGCCGGTGAGACACCGGCGATCTTCGGCGACGACTACGACACCCCCGACGGCACGAACGTGCGCGATTACGTGCACGTCGGCGACATCGCCGCAGCGCACGTCGAAGCCGCGAAGCGTCTGGTCAGCGGGCAGAGCATCGAGCCGGCGTACAACCTCGGCTCCGGCGACGGACTCTCGGTGAAGCAGATCATGGATGCCATGGTGCGCGTCACGGGAATCGACTTCGTCCCCGAGATCGGTCCGCGCCGCGCCGGCGACCCCGACCGCATCGTCGCCACCGGCGAGCTCGCCGCCCGCGACCTCGACTGGAAGATGCGGTACACCGTCGACGAGATGGTGCGCACCGGCTGGGAAGCCCGCCGCAACGCCGGCTGAGGCTCGACCGGCCGCTGAAGGAGGCGCCGAATGACAGACGCTCCGATCGTCACCCCCGCGTCCGGGCCGGTGCGCGGCATCTGGCGCGGCCACGGCACGCCCGAAGCATCCGCGGCTTTCCTCGGCATCCCGTTCGCGAAGCCGCCCACGGGCGACCTGCGTTTCGCGGCTCCCGTGCCGCCTGATCCCTGGACCGAACCGCTGGATGCCACCGCCTACGGAGCGACGCCGCTGCGGATCACCGGCGTCGACAACCTCATCCCCGAACCCGCTGTCCCGGGCACGAGCACGCTGAACGTGAACGTCTTCACACCAGCCTTCGACGGCTCGCTCCCCGTGCTCGTCTGGATCCACGGCGGCGGCTATACCGAGGGATCACCGGCGAGCCCCTGGTACGACGGCGCCCGGTTCAACCGCGACGGCGTCGTGACCGTCTCGATCTCGTACCGGATCGGCTTCGACGGGTTCGGACACATCGACGGTGCACCCGCCAATCGTGGCGTCCGCGACTGGATCGCCGCCCTCGAATGGGTGCAGCAGAACATCTCTGCTTTCGGCGGCGACCCGTCACGTGTCACGATCGGCGGCCAGTCCGCCGGTGGCGGCGCCGTGCTCACCCTGCTCGGGATGCCGCAGGCCCAGCACCTGTTCCATCGGGCGTTCTCGTTCTCCGGCGCCGTCGCCGATGTGCCGCTGGAGACGGCGCGCCGGCGTGCGGATCGGCTCGCCGAGCTCGGCGGAGTCGCCCCGGACGTCACCGGCTACCGCAGCCTCACCGAGCGCCGCATTCGCCAGCTGCAACCGCAGGCCGCCACACCCCGCACGGGCATCGGCATGGTCCTCGATCTGCTCACCGACGGCCTGCCGTGGGGCCCGACCGTCGACGGCGAGCTGATCGAGCGGCCGACCGTCGACGCGCTCGCCGCCGGCATCGGCGCCGACAAGCCGCTGCTGCTCGGCGCGACGGACGACGAATTCACGATGGTCGCCGAACGCGAGGGCAGATGGCTTCGGTGGATCCCGGCCGGCATCATGCTCCTGCCGTTCCTGCGCCCGCGCTCGATCCGGCGCGCTTATCTCACGGCGAACCGCGCGCAGCGCAAGAAGGGCGGCGTCGCGACGGTCGGGCGCTTCATCAGCGACCACGTGTTCCGCGCGCTCGTGCCTCGTGTCGCCGAAGCGAGGACGAAAGCGGATGCCGCGACCTGGGCGTACCGATTCTCGTGGGTGTCGCCCACCAAGGGGTGGGCGTGCCACTGCCTCGACGTGCCGTTCTGGTTCGACGGGCTCGACCGGGAGAAGGTCGCATCTCTTGCCGGGGAAGATCCGCCGCAGAAGCTGGCGAACGAGATGCACGGCGCCGCGGTGCGCTTCATCAAGGACGGCGATCCAGGGTGGCCGGCCTGGTCAACGGCACCGGGGATCTCACGCATCTTCGGCGGCACCGGCCCGGCGCTCGCCGAAGACGCCTACGACAGCGTGCTCGCACTCGCGTGAGGCGGGGTGGGCCGGGGACGTTTCGTCTCGCTCCGCTCGCTCAACGCGTTTCGTCTGCGCCCTCCGGGCTCCGCTCAACGACCCGCGGGGCGCATCCGGCGACGACCACCAACCCCACAATCAGACGGGAAGGATTTCGCGGCTTCAGCGCCACGGGACCCCGCGAAAACCTTCTCGCGTACGCCAGGCCTGGAACGGGACCGGGCCGGCCGGCGGCTCAGCGACTGAGCCGCTCGGCGATCTCCGCGACGAGCACGTCCGGCGCCCGGTCGACGGTCACATCGATGCCGGCTTCGTCATCGCCGAGCACTTCGAGCGTCGCGATCTGCGAGTCGAGCAACGACGCCGGCATGAAATGATCGGTGCGCGCGCCGGCGCGCGAAGCCAAAAGCTCCGGCGACCCGGTCAGGTGCACGAACACGACTCCGGGCGCTGACGCGCGAATCCGATCGCGGTACACCCGCCGCAGCGCGCTGCACGCCATCACGAGTCCTGTTCCGGATGCCGCGCGGAACCGCTCGCCGACCGCGTCCAGCCACGGCCAGCGATCGTCGTCGGTCAGCGGGGTGCCAGCGTTCATCTTCGCCCGATTGGCATCGGAGTGCAGGCTGTCGGCATCTGTGAACGGCACGCCCAGCCTCTCGGCGAGGGCGATGCCGACGGTGGACTTGCCCGACGCCGACACCCCCATGACGCAGATCAGCGGGGCGTTCTCATTCACCAGTCGTGGACCGTTCCGTCGAGGAGGCGGTTGTACGGCAGGTAGGCCTGCTCGTACGGGTACTTGCCCGCCTCGTCGACGTCGAGTTCGACGCCGAGGCCGGGCTCGTTGCCAGGGTGCAGGTACCCGTCGGTCCAGGTGAAGGACTGGCGGAAGACCTGATCGGTCTTCTCGGAGTGCTTCATGTACTCCTGGATGCCGAAGTTGTGGATGCTCATTCCCAGGTGCATCGCGGCGGCCATCCCGACCGGGGAGATGTCGGTCGGCCCGTGCATGCCGGACTTGATCTGATACATCGCCGCATAGTCGAGGGTCTTCTTCAACGGGCTGATGCCGCCCATGTGCGTGACCGCACCGCGCACGTAGTCGATCAACTGGTCACGGATGATGTCCTTGAAATCCCACACCGTGTTGAAGATCTCGCCGATCGCCAACGGCGTGGTGGTGTGCTGACGCACCAGACGCAGAGCTTCCTGGTTCTCGGCCGGGGTGCAGTCCTCGAGCCAGAACAGGTCATACGGCTCGAGATCCTTGCCCAGCCGCGCCGCCTGGATCGGCGTCATCCGGTGGTGCCCGTCATGCAGCAACGGGATGTCGGGGCCGAACTCGTTGCGCACGGCCTCGAACACTCCGGGGAGGTGGTTGAGGTACGCGCGGGTGTCCCAGTCCTCCTCGACCGGCTTCGCACCGCGACGCGCCGGCTCGTGGTCGTACCGCACCGTGGCGTCGCCGACGTCCGCGCCCTGCGCGGCGATGCCGTAGATCGCCTTCAGCGTCGGCACCCCCGTCTGCACGCGGATCGCCTTGTAGCCCTGCTCCTGGTGCGACCGGATCGAATCGAACAGCTCGGGCAGCTCCTTGCCCGAGGCGTGTCCGTAGGCCATCAGGCCCTGACGGGACGCGCCGCCCAGCAACTGGTACACCGGCATCCCCGCGGCCTTGCCCTTGATATCCCACAGTGCCATGTCGACCGCGGCGATCGCCGCCATCGTCACCGGGCCCCGCCGCCAGTACGCACCGCGATACAGGAACTGCCAGGTGTCCTCGATCCGCGACGCATCCGCTCCGATCAGCAGCGGGACCACGTGCTCGGTCAGGTACGCCACCACAGCCAATTCGCGGCCGTTGAGGGTCGCATCGCCGAGCCCCGTGTGCCCCTCCGCCGTCGTCACCTTCAGGGTGACGAAGTTCCGCCCCGGACTGGTGACGATGACTTCAGCCTTGTCGATGATCATGATTCCTCCGATGGTGTCAGATGTGAGTGAAGTCGGCGGCCGCACGCGTGACAGCCTTGACGATATCCGGTTCGGCGAGACGCTCGTCGATGAGCGTGAGAAGCGCACGGATGCTGTGCTCGCCCTGGGCGACGGCTTCCGCCACAGCCCGGCCGTTGGTGTCTTCGGGGAGGGCATCGGCGAGCGCGCGGGAGACCCACGCACCGAGCACACGGATGCCGGCGGCGCCGTCGCGCCCGGCGGCGCGCTCGGCGAGCAGCACGTCGAGGATGCGCATGCGCAGCTTCGTGGTTCCGTCCTTGCCGATCTGGGCGAGCAGATGCTGGATGCGCGCGTTGTCGAAGCGCTCCAGCAGGGCGGTGCGATAGTCGTCGATGCCGAGATGCGGCGCAGTGAGGTGGCGGGCGGCCTCATCCCACCACTCGTTCACCCAGGCGCGGATCTGCGGGTCACCGATCGCCTGCGCGACCGTCTCGTGCCCGCGGGCGGCGCCGGCATAGGCAAGGAAGGAGTGCGAGCCGTTCAGCAGCCACAGCTTGCGGCGCTCGAACGGGTCAATGTCATCGACGAACCGCGCTCCGGCGTTCTCCCAGGCGGGGCGGCCGGCGGGGAACTCTCCGCTGATCACCCAGTCGTGGAACGGTTCGGTCACGACGGGGCTGCTGTCCTCCCAGCCGGTCCGCTCCCGAACCAATGCGACCTCCGCGTCGGTCGTCTTCGGGGTGATCCGGTCGATGGACGTGGACGGAAAAGTCACGTGCGCGTTCAGATACGCGAGCGTGTCGGATGCTCCGGCGAGCTCTGCGAGCGACGTCAGGGCCGTACGCGTGAGATCGCCGTTGCCCGGCAGGTTGTCGCACGAGACCACGGCGATGGGTCCGGCATCCGCGCGGCGACGCGCCTCGAGTCCGGTGAGCAGGCGGGCGAGCGCGGTCTGCGGGCCTGTCGACAGATCGAGATCGTCGTCGGCGAAGTGGGAGCTGAGCCATTCGAGATCGGATGCCACGGCATCCAGTCCCGTGTCGGGACGACCCTCACCGTCGACCGCATATCCCGCCTCGGTGATCGTGAGCGTGACCAGCGCCGTCTCGGGGGCGGCGAGCGTCTCGGCGAGGATGTCGACGCGCGCGCCGTCGACGGCGTCGACGATCGCATCGATGATCGCGAGGCTGTCGCCGTCACCGGAGCGCTCGATCAGGGTGTACAGACCGTCCTGTGCCGCAAGCTCTTCGGCCGCGGTCGCGCTGCGTCCGGTGAACGCGCGGATGCCCCACTCATTCGCTTCGTCGACGACATCTGTGTACCAGGCCTGATGTGCGCGGTGGAAGGCGCCGAGGCCGAGGTGCGCGATCCGCACCGGTGCGCGGCCGAACGAACGACCGGTGCGCGCGGCCGCCGAGGTGCGGTCGAGCACGGTGGTGACGACGGCGCTCACAGCTTGAAGGCCTTCTTCGGGACAGTAGTGACGAGATCGACGGCGATGCGCTCGGCCTGCGCCCGGGAGATGCGCCCCTCGCCGACGAGACGGGCGAGGAAGGCCGAGTCCAGGCGGCGGGCCATGTCGTGCCGTGCGGGGATGGAGAGGAAGGCGCGGGTGTCGTCGATGAATCCCGAGCCGCGGTAGAAGCCGGCGGTCTCGGTGACGGCGGAGCGGAAGCGCAGCACGGCATCGGGAGCATCCAGGAACCACCACGGCACACCGATGTAGACGCTCGGGTAGAAGCCGGCGAGCGGCGCGATCTCGCGCGAGTAGACGGTCTCATCGACGGTGAACAGCACGATCTGCAATCCCCGCTCGAGCCCGTGCTTCTCCAGCAGGGGGCGGAGGTTCTGCGTGTACGTCGTCGTCAGCGGAATGTCGTGCCCGGTGTCGGGGCCGAATCGGTCAAAGGTCGCCGTGGAGTGGTTCCGGTGAACCCCGGGGTGGATGGTCATGACCAGCCCGTCGCGAGCGCTCATGCCCGCCATGCGCAGCAGCATGTTGCCGCGGAACGCACGGATGCCGGCGGCACCCAGATCCCCGGCGACGGCACGACGGTACAGAGCGGCCGCCTCGTCGTCGGCAAGGTCCACCGTGTACGGCTCGACCACACCGTGGTCGGCCGAGACCGCGCCGTGCGCGATGAAGTGGGCCCGGCACGCCTCGAGTGCGGTCAGGTACCCGGCGAAATCGTCGACGGGAGTGCCGTTGGATGCCGTGAGGCGCTCGACATTCGTGCGGAAGGCGGGAGCCGCCGGGTCGAGGTACGCGTCGGGGCGGAAGGTCGGCAGCACGCGGCCGTGGAACGTCTCGTCGGCGGCGAGCTCGGCGTGCACGGCGAGATCGTCCATCGGATCATCGGTGGTCGCCAGCACGTCGATGCGGAACTGATCGAACAGGGCGCGCGGCCGGTAAGCGGGTTCGGCCAGGCGCGCGGCGATGGTGTCGTAGATGGCGTCGGCCGTCTCCGCGGACGGCTCGACATCGATGCCGAAGAGGGTGACGAGTTCGTGGGTGAGCCAATAGCCGGATGCCGTGCCGGCGAACAGATGCCAATTCTCGGCGAGCGCCCGCCACACCGCGCGGGGATCGGCACCGGTCGTGCGTCCTGCGCCGACCGCGGCGAGGTCGACGCCTGCGGCATGCAGCAGGCGGGTGACGTAGTGGTCCTTGGTGATGAACAGCTCGGCCGGATCGGAGAACGGGGCGTCGTCGCGCAACATCGCCGGGTCGACGTGTCCGTGCGGGGAGATGATGGGCAGCTCGGCGACGGCGGCGTAGAGGTCGCGTGCAATAGCCCTGGTCGTGGGGTCGACGGGCAGGAGGCGGTCGTCATCGAGTTCAAGCGGCGCTGGCATGGGTTCCATGATTCAGATCACCCCAAACTGCGTCAACCGGTTGCCATATGTGGCCGTGGGATCGAGGCCGACGGATCAGTCGGCGTCGAGATGCACAGCGACGCGATCGAAGCCGGCGCCGCGCACCGCACGCAGGACTTCGGCACGCAGCGGTTCGCCGGTGATCGCCGAGATCTCCTCGCGCGGCGCCTCCAGGCACGCCAGCTCTCCGTAGGCGCGCACGTGCACGTGCCCGAGGCCCAGTCGCCGGAGCTCCTCCTCGGCGAGTTCGGTCTCAGCGAGCATGTCGTCGTCGTTCACGCGGATCCTCATCGTCGTGCGCACTGCGCCGGGTGGTTCTCTCCTATTCAGGGGTGCTGGCAACAAAGCCGCAATCGGTTGCCACCTGTTGCCCGCCTGACCTATGCTCACGACATGCCAGAGGAGCCCGCATCCCCTCCGCCGCGCAAGGAGCGCCCGACGATCTACGACGTGGCAGAAGCCGCCGGCGTCGCACCGTCGACTGTCTCGCGCGCCTTCTCACGCCCCGGCCGTGTCAATGCCGAGACCGCCGAACGCATCCGGCAGGTCGCGGCGGAGATGGGATACCGGACGAACCCGCTGGCCAGAGCCCTCCCCACCGGTAAGACCTCACTGCTCGCGATCATCGTCGCCGACGTCACCAACCCGTTCTTCTTCGAGCTGCTGCGCGGCGCGGAGGACACCGCGACCAAGGCCGGCTACACCCTGCTCGTCGCCGACGTGCAGGAGTCGGTCGATGCCGAGCGGCAGGCCCTGGACCGCGTGCTGCCGATGGTGGAGGGCGTCATGCTCGCTACCTCGCGCATGTCGGACTCATCGATCCGGGTGGCCGCCAAGCAGCGACCGACAGTGGTGCTCAACCGCTCGATGAGCGACATCGCCAGCGTCGCGACCGACAACGCTCGCGGCATGCGCCGTGCCGTCGAGCACCTCGGCGCTCTCGGGCACACCGGGATCACCTATGTCGCCGGCCCGGATGCCTCATGGGCGAACGGCGTCCGTTGGCAGGCGCTGCGCGAGGCGTGCCACGAGCTCGGGCTCCGTGCCCGCCGGATCGGTCCGTTCTCGCCTACGCAGGCCGGCGGCCTCTCGGCGGCCGGTGAGCTCGCCGCGACCCCGAGCACGGCCGTCGTCGCCTACAACGACCTGCTGGCGATCGGCCTCATGCGCGGGCTCCAGAGTCTCGGCATCCGCATTCCCGAGGATGTCTCGGTCGTCGGCTTCGACAACATCTTCGGGGCCGACTTCTGCACCCCGCAGCTGACCACCGTCGCCGCCCCGCTGCGTCAGCTCGGCTCCGTGGCGGTGCAGACGCTGCTCGATGACCTGAATGGCACGTTGCGCATTCCGCGGAGTTCGCCTGGCGGGCCGCTGAAAACCGCCCTGCTGCCGGCACGGCTCGTCACCCGGGCATCCACCGGCCCCGCCAACCCCCTGAACGACTGGCCGAACGGTGGCAGACCGGCCTTCAGCGAAGGGGCCGCGTTCTGATCCGGCTGTTGCCGCACCCGCATGACAAAGCATGGCAACGGGTTGCCATGCTGTCGATTCGGATGGATGAATAAGATCTTCGTCGTCATCGGCGGCATCCTCAGCGGTGTCTTCACGGCGACCGAGTCGGCCGTCATCGCCGTCCTGTACTGCTTCGTCCTCGGTCTTCTGCAGCGCACGCTCCCGATCCGCGAGCTGCCGAAGATCATCCTGGAGGCCGCGAAGGTCACCGGCATCATCATGCTGCTGATCGGCGTCTCCGGCATCCTCGGCTACGTACTCGCCTTCGCACGCATCCCGCAGCTGGTCACCGAGGGCCTGCTCGGCTTCACCGACAACGTCGTGGTCGTGCTGCTGATCATCATGGTCGTGCTGCTGCTGGCCGGAACCGTGATGGATCCGACACCGGCGATCCTGATCTTCACGCCGATCTTCCTGCCTGTCGTCACGGCGCTGGACGTCAGCCCGATCCATTTCGGCGCGATGATGGTGTTCAACATGTGTCTCGGCAACATCTCACCGCCGATCGGCAACAACCTGTTCGTGGCGTCGCGCGTGGGCAACGTTCGACTCGAGAAGGTCATCGCCCGCCTGTGGCCGTTCTTCTGGGCGCTCGTGGTCGGACTGTTCATCGTCGCGTTCGTGCCGGCGATCTCGATGTGGCTGCCCGAGACCCTGGGGCTCATCCGCTGATCGCGGGACGACCGGAGCGGGGCTGTGAGCGGATCGTGTCCGCCCGCAGCCCCGCTGTCGTCCTCCTCAGCCGACCAGCGCGATCTCGTTGGGCGTCTGCGGCAGCTCGCCCTCGGCGAGCTGCTCTCCCGTGGTCGCGTCGATCGCGACGATGGCGCTGTTCGCGGCATCCGTGACGTAGACGACGTCGCCGTCGGCGGCGATCGCCGGGTGCGGCTGCTGCCACTCCGACGGGCCCTCCCAGGCCTCGATCGCGTCGTGGGATGCCGTGATCTCACCCGTCGCCGGGTCGATCACGTGCAGCTTGCCGTCCGAGCCGATCATCGCGGCATCTCCGCTCTCGGTGCGCGTCACACCGCGGAAGGTGTAACTCACTCCGTCCGGCAGTTCGACCTTCTCGAGGGTCTGGGCTGCGGTGTCGACCAGGGCGATCTTCGTGAGCAGTGAGCCCTCGGCATCCGGGTCGTCCTTGTAGTCCATGACCACGAGCGGACTGTCCTCGGACACGTAGGCGTTGCCGATGCGGCCGTATTCGTCCGGCGAGGTCAGCTTGGTGATCTCACCGTCGTGGAAGAGCAACGCACCGTTCTCGCAGCCGAACACGACCGCCTCGTCCTGCGCTGTCCCCTCACCGTGGATGCCGGGGCACTCCGCGCTGGTCGCCAGCTCGGCGCCATCGGCATCTACGGCACGGATGCCGGTGCGGGTAGTGGCATCTCCGACGGTCGTGACGAACGTGCCGTCCTCCAGCAGCACGGAGACACCGTGGTGCGCTTCGACACCCTCGATCACCTCCGCCTCGGGCAGTGAACCGTCGGTGTCGGCCAGGGCCGCCGTGTCGAAGATCGTCGTGTCGCTGGTCGCGTCGTCGTAGAGCACCGTCTTGCCGCCGTGTCTGACCACGTGGCCGGCCGCGGCGGCCTCCACGACCAGGTCGGTCAGCTCGGGCTCGCGCACGTCGAGCAGCTGGAAGCCCTCCGAGGTGGTGACGAATGCGTGGCGGCCGTCGCCGGCGGCGTTCAATCGGACGAACTCCTCGGAGGGGAGGTCATCGATCATTTCGAGCGTCTCGCCGTCGACGACGAGTACGCCTCCCGCGTACGCCACGGCGATGCGCGGACCTTCGGCCGCAGCATCCGCGCTCGTGGAGGTCGACTCCGGCGACTCCGCCGCCGGTTGGGCGGAGCACCCGGCCAGCAGCAGGGCGGCCGCCCCGGCGCCGACCGCGAGACGCGCGGTTCGATTCAGCTGTGTCATGTTCTTCCTTTCGTTGTGCCCTCTCGGGCGGGTCATGGGCTCAGGCCCTGGACGATGCGCTCGGTGTTGACGCGCATCATGTCGAGGTAGGTGTCGCCGGGTTCACCGGACGGTGCGAGGGATTCAGTGATGAGCTCGACCACGGCGACGTCTCGATCGGCCTCATCCGCCAGCACCTGCACGAGCCGATCCGGCTGCGATGACTCCGCGAAGATCGTGCCGACGCCCGCGGTGTCGATCGCGGTCACGAGCTCCTGGAGGTCTGCGGGGCTCGGCGCGGCGAGTGTGGTTCCGCCGGGGATGGCCGCGCCGAGAAGGGTCACGTCGTACTTTCGTGCGAGGTAGCCGAAGACGTGATGGTTGGTCACGAGCGCGCGGTGCTCAGCGGGAATCGTTGCGAGAGAAGACGTCATCTCCTCATCGAGTGCGAGGAGGGAGGCTCGGTAGTCGTCGGCTGCGGCGAGCACGCCAGCGTCCGCGTCTCCGACGAGTTCCGCGATCAGCGGCGCGATCGCATCCACGACGAGCACCATCTGCTCGGGGTCGGTCCAGAAGTGCGGGTCAGGACCGGCATCCTCGGCGTACTCGAGCACGTCGACGTGGGCCCCCGCCTCCACGACGGGAACACCGTCGCCGGACGCCGCCTCGACGTGCTGAGTGAGACCCTCCTCGAGCCCCAGCCCGTTGGC
>JBQDFB010000017.1:0-12987 GCA_052085045.1 Microbacteriaceae bacterium
TCGGAGTGCGTGCGCCGCGCCTGGATGCGCAGCAGAGACGCCACCGTCTGCAGGTTGTTCTTGACCCGATGGTGGATCTCGCGGATCGTCGCATCCTTGGTGATGAGCTCCTGCTCCTGGTGGCGCAGCTCGCTGACATCGCGGCAGAGGATGATCGCACCGATGCGCGTACCGTGGTCTTTGAGCGGTATGGCGCGCAATGAGACGGTGACGCCGCGTGCCTCGATGTCGGTGCGCCACGGTGCACGGCCCGTGACCACGACGGGCAGCGACTCATCGACCTGGCGGGTGGCGGGGAGGATGCGCGTGGTCACCTCGGCGAGCGACTCTCCCTCGAGCTCATCCTCGAACCCCATCCTGTTGAACGCCGACAGCGCGTTCGGACTCGCGAACGTGCTGATCCCGTCGACATCGATGCGGATCAGGCCGTCCGAGGCGCGCGGGGCGCCGCGGCGCGGCGAGGTGGGCGCGGCGAGGTCGGGGAACTCACCCGAAGAGATCATCCGGAACAGGTCGTTCGCGCACTCGTCGAACGTGATCTGCTGTCGCGACGGGATCCTCGCCTCGCCGAGGTTCGTGTGCCGAGTGACGACGCCGATGACGGGCGTCTGGCCGTCGGTGCTGCGGGCACGAACGATCGGCACCGCGCGCACCCGGGTCGGGGTCTCCTCGAACCAGTCTGGAGATGACGAGTCCACGATCTCGCCGGATTCGAATGCCCCCTGCACCTGCGTGCGCCACTGCGGCCGCACGCGTTCGCTCACGATGTCGCGATAGAAAAGGGTCGCCGCGCCGCTCGGGCGGGTGTGCGCGACGGCGATGAACGAGCCATCGCCCGTCGCCACCCAGAGCACGATGTCGGCTGAGGCGAGGTCTGCCAGAAGCTGGCCGTCGCCGGCGAGACGGTGGAGCCATTCGACGTCTTCGTCGTTCAGGCAGCCCTGGGCGTGGACGAGATCACTGAGGGTTGACACCCTTCCAGACTAGTCAGCGCGAGCGACGTTCAGAGCACGGCGAACGACGTCGCCCGCCACCGGCGGTCGAGTCCCTCCAGCCGGATCGCCACGGCTCGGGTGCGGCCGGGGCCCGCAACGACGACCACGGCTTCGACGACGCCGTCGGCGGGCGTCGACTCCCGCATCGAGAGCACCTCGAACACGGGGCGCACCGGCGGTGTCCCCCGTGCGCTGCGAGCGCGGGCGGACAGCCCGGCGCGAGCCCCGAGCTTGCGGAAGGCCTCTTCACTGAACCAACGGGCGAGCTGGTCGAGTTCGCGGACTCCGGCGAACACCTCGAGAACACCCTGTGTGAGACTTCGCAGCAGCGGTGTGGGATCGGGAAGATCCGACGCAGGTGTCGGCTGCGGGGCGAAATACTCTTGAAGCGTCATCATCATCACTCTCGGGTCTGCGATGGGAGCCAGTAGACCATGTGCGCGGGGTCGCTCGCGGGCCTGAACCCGGAAGATGTGGATAACTCGTACGCGCCGCCGCCGGCCTCACGTACGCTCTGTGCTGTGCATTGGGATCGTCTGTTCGAAGACCTCGAGGGTCAGCTCGCCGCCGAGTGGGAGGCCGAGCGCGCCGCGCTGGATGCTGAATCCGAACGGCTGCGCATCTCGAAGCTCACGCTGCTGGCGCGCCTGCGACTGATGCAGCGCGACGACGCGCCGATCACGGTGCGACTCGCGGACGGCGAGCGGCAGTCCGGCCGCCTGCGCGCTGTCGGCGCCGACTGGATAGCCGTGCAGACGGCCGAACCGCCGAGTGCGCTGATCGTGCCGATCTCCGCACTGACCGGCCTCGATACCCACCACGGCGCGATCCTCGACACCCTGGAGGACGTCGAGGCGCCTGCGGACGGCCTGCGGGGCCGGATGACGCTGGGATTCCTGCTGCGCGACTTCGCCCGCCGGCGCCTGGCGCTGCGCGTCGGACTCGGCGACGGCGAACGCCTGCATGGCACGATCGACCGAGCAGGCGACGATCACTTCGATCTGGCGATCCACGACGCCGGTCAGGCGCGTCTGGCCGGTGCCGTTCGGTCGTTCCGCATCGTTCCGTTCTCGGCGCTGGTCTGGGTGCGCACCGCGAGCGGCGTCCTCTAGGGCTGCTTCGGGCCCCACACCTCGGGAAAACTCGCCGCATCGGCCTGGCGCCACAGCGCCATCCGCCGTGCTTCCTCGGTCTGCTCATCGAGGTAGTCGCCGATGCTCGCCTCTTCCACCCGCCAGCGTGCGGGCGACCCCAACTGGGCACCGCGCAGCCGGCCGGCCGTTACTAGAGCGATGACCTCGTCGACCTCGATGCTGAGCAGCTCAGCGACCTGCGCGGGCGCGAGGAATCGAGGAGCAGATGCGGGCGAATCAGCCATGACTCCATTCTGGCCCGCCCGGCGCCCGCGACCCGGCTCCCTCTCCGCCCTGTGGATAACTTTCGACTCGCATTCGGCGATTCTGTGACGATTGCTTGCATGACGACCCAACCGCGTGCCAGGCGAGCGTTCTGGGGCGATATCCGCTTCCTCATCGGCGTCGCTCTGGTGATCCTCTCGATCGTCGGCGTCTGGCTCATCGTGTCGTCCGCGCGCGAGACCACACCGGTGCTCCAGGCCAATCGCACGATCGCCCAGGGCGAAGCACTGGCATCCGACGACTTTCGCGTCGTCGAGGTGAGCCTCGGCTCCGTCGTCGACGGGTATCTCGCCCCGCAGGATCTGCATTCGGGAATGATCGCCGCCCGCACCCTCGAGGGCGGCGAGCTGCTTCCCGCCGTCGCTGCGGCTGATTCGCAGAGCAGCCGCACCACGAACATCGTCGTGGAGAGCAGCGTGGGCATCCCCGAGAACGTCGCCGTCGGCACGCCGGTGGAGCTCTGGTACTCGCCGCCTCTCGAGGACGACGGAGAATTCGATGCGCCCCGCATCCTCTCCGCCGACGTCGTGGTGGCGTCGATCCCCGAGTCGGACGGAATGCTCGCCCAGCGCAGCGCGGCGGTCGAACTGGTCATCGACCGGGCCGACGTGGCCGACGTTCTCGCGGCGATCACCAGCGGCGCCGCGCTGTCGATCGTCCCCCTCGGGGGCGGCGCATGACATCGGCGCTGATTGCTCTGTCCGAGCCCCGCGGGACGGACTTCGCCGCGGAACTGGAGCGCACCGGCATCCGCATCGTCGCGGTGACCGAGCCCGGCACGGTCTCGGCGGCGCAGCTCGACGATGCCGATGCGATCATCCTTCCAGCGACGAGGGCGGCACTGAGCGCCGATCTCGTGGCGGCCTGCGACCGGGCCGGGGTGCGGATCGTGACCCTGGGTGCTGGCGAGTCCCGGCTGCTCAGCCGCTACGGCCTGCCCGAGGCGCTCAGTGAGGATGCCGACATCTGGCAGATCGCCGACGCCCTGTCTGACGAGGCACCGCGCACCGCTCCGCCCGCGGTGCCGCAGCACCGGCGCATCGTGGCCGTCTGGGGGCCGCATGGTGCTCCCGGCCGCTCGACGGTTGCGATCCAACTCGCGTTGGAGCTGTCGCGCAGCGGACGTCGGTGCGCCCTGATCGACGCCGACACCGTGGCGCCGTCGATGGCGCTGCTGCTCGGCCTCGACGACGACGCGCCGGGAATCGCCGCGGCCTGCCGTCGTGCAGAGCTGGGCGGACTCGACGGTGCAGAGCTCAGCCGCATCGCCACGCCGCTGGAGACCAGCGCAGGCACCATCGACGTGCTTGCCGGACTCAACCGGCCGACCCGCTGGCCGGAACTCACCGCCGGGCGCCTGAGCGCGGCGCTCAGCGTGTGCCGCGAGTGGGCGGAGGAGACCGTGATCGACGTCTCGGCCGCCTTCGACTCCTACGAAGAGGTCTCCGACGACCTCACCGGGCCGCGCCGGCACGCCGCGACCACGACGGTACTGCGCGATGCTGACGTCATCGTGGCCGTCACCGCGGCCGATCCGCTGTCGATCTCACGCTTCCTGCGCGACCACGCCGAACTGCGCGCACTGGTCGGGCCGACCGTGCGGATCGTCGTGGTCGCCAATCAGGTGCGGACGGGGCCGCTGGGGATCGACGCGCGCGGACAGATCCGACGCGCCCTGGAGCGCTTCGCGGGCGTCACCGACGTCGTCTTCCTGCCATTCGATCAGCGTGCCGCAGACGCTGCACTGCTGCACGCCCGGCCGATGGCGGACGTGACGCCGCGCTCAGCCCTCGTCTCGGCTGTGCGGAACCTGGCCGAGCGCCTGGCGCCCGAGCCGGTTCGCGCCCGCGTCACTGCCGATAGTCGGCGAGGAAGTTCCCGAGTCTCTCGATTGCTTCGCCGAGCACCCGCGGTTCCGGCAGGGTCACCACGCGGAAGTGATCCGGAGTGGGCCAGTTGAATCCGGTTCCCTGCACCAGCAGGATCCGCTCAGCGATCAGCAGGTCGTAGACGAACTTCTCGTCGTCGTGGATCTCGTGCACCTCAGGGTCGAGCCGCGGGAAGGCATACAGGGCTCCCTGTGGTTTGACGCAGGACACCCCCGGGATCGACTCGAGCCCCTGCCAGGCGATGTCGCGCTGCTCGTGCAGGCGCCCGCTGGGTCCGATGAGCGCGTCGATCGACTGGACGCCGCCGAGCGCGGCCTGCACGGCGTGCTGCGCCGGGACGTTCGGGCACAGCCGGGTCGAGGCGAGCAGCGTGATGCCCTCGAGGAAACCCTTCGCATGATGCTGGGGGCCGGTGATGACCAGCCATCCCGACCGGAAGCCGGCCACACGGTAGGTCTTGGAAAGGCCGTTGAAAGTCAGGCACAGCAGGTCGGGAGCGAGCGTCGCGGTCGGGATGTGCACGGCGTCGTCGAACAGGATGCGGTCGTAGATCTCGTCGGAGAGCAGTAGCAGCTCGTTCTCTCGCGCGATCTGCACGAGACCTTCGAGCATCTCACGCGAGTACACGGCGCCGGTGGGGTTGTTGGGGTTGATGATGACGAGCGCCTTGGTGCGCGGGGTGATCTTGGATCGGATGTCTTCGAGATCGGGCTGCCAGCCGTTGTTCTCGTCGCAGAGATAGTGCACCGGGGTGCCGTCGGCGAGGCTCGTCATGGCCGTCCACAGCGGGTAGTCCGGCGTGGGGATCAGCACTTCATCGCCCTCATCGAGCAGCGCCTGCATCGTCATGGTGATCAGCTCGGAGACGCCGTTGCCGAGATACACGTCGTCGGGGCCGAAGTGCGGGAAATCCTCGATCTGCTCATAGCGGCTGACGACGGCGCGGCGGGCGGAGATGATGCCCCTGCTGTCACTGTAGCCGTGCGCGGTCGGGAGCGCGGCGAGCATATCGTGCACGATCTGGTGCGGGGCCTCGAAGCCGAAGATGGCCGGATTGCCGGTGTTCAGCTTGAGGATGTTGTGACCGTCTGCCTCCAGTCGCGCCGCCTCTGCCGGAACCTTGCCACGGATCTCGTAGAGGACGTTCTTGAGCTTCGACGACTGGTCGAAATGGCGCGTGTGGGTCATTGAGAAAGCCTACCGGCTCGCACCGGCAGGCTTTCTCGGCGCAGGCGCCTACTTCTTCTTCTTGCCTGCGGCCCTGCGCTGTTCGCGGTTCTGCGGGGCGGGCGCCGGCGCATCCGTCGGCTGACCGAACGCACCCCGTGCACTCTGCTGCGGAGCTGCTGCGGGTTCGGCCGCCGCTGCGGTCTGCGCCGCCTTGCGGACGCGGTCGGTCTCGGACTGCTGCACCTGGCCGAGGTCGTTGCGCACCTCGACCTCACCGGCGTCGTTCGGGGCGGAGTACTCCAGCTTCTGCTCGCCGCCGTCGGTGACGAGCCCCTTCGCCTCGACCTCGGTCGCGTCGGAGTCCCCGGCACGGCGCACTTCGACCTCGAGATTGTAGAGGTAGCCGACGGACTCCTCCTTGATCTGCCCCATCATCGACTGGAACATCGCGTACCCCTCGCGCTGGTACTCGATGAGCGGATCGCGCTGGGCCATGGCGCGCAGACCGATGCCGTCCTTGAGGTAGTCCATCTCGTAGAGGTGGTCGCGCCAGCGGCGGTCGAGCACCTGCAGCACGACGCGGCGCTCCAGCTCGCGCGTCGCCGCTTCACCGAGCTTCTCCTCGCGCTGCTCGTACGCGATCTTGGCGTCCGAGAGCAGTTCACGGGTGAGACCGCCCGTGGTGATGCCGCCCTTGCGCCCGCGCCCCTCGGCGACGACCTCATCGATCGTGACGCTGACCGGGTAGAGGGTCTTCAGCTCGGTCCACAGCGCATCGAAGTCCCAGCTCTCGGTGTGCCCCTCGCCGGTGTGATCGGTGACGACGCCGGTGACGGCATCTTCGATGAAGTGCTGCACGCGGTCGGCGATGTCGTCGCCGTGCAGGATCTGCCGACGGTCGGCATAGATCGCCTCGCGCTGACGGTTGAGGACGTCGTCGTACTTCAGCACGTTCTTGCGCATCTCGGCGTTGCGTGACTCGACCTGCGTCTGCGCGCTGCGGATGGCGCGGGAGACGAGGCCGGATTCGATGGGCACGTCGTCGGGGAAGTTCGTCCGCGCGAGGATCGCCTCGGCGGCACCGGACTGGAACAGCCGCATGAGGTCGTCGGTGAGGCTGAGATAGAAGCGGCTCTCGCCGGGGTCGCCCTGACGCCCCGAGCGCCCGCGCAGCTGATTGTCGATGCGGCGCGATTCGTGACGCTCGGTGCCGAGCACGTAGAGCCCACCGGCCTCGGTGACCTTCGCGCTCTCCTCGGCGACGACGGCCTTCATCGACTCGTATGCTTCGTCCCACGCGGCCTCGTAGTCCTCGGGCGTCTCCGCCGGGTCGAGGCCCTTGCCCTTGAGCTCCTGCACGGCGAGGAACTCGGCGTTTCCGCCGAGCATGACGTCGGTGCCTCGTCCGGCCATGTTCGTGGCGACAGTGACCGCGCCCAGACGGCCGGCGCGAGCGACGATCTCGGCCTCACGCGCGTGGTTCTTGGCGTTGAGGACCTCGTGCTTGATGCCCTTCTTCGCCAGGAGCCGCGAGAGGTACTCGCTCTTCTCGACGCTGACGGTGCCGACGAGCACCGGCTGCCCGATCTCGTGGCGCTCCACGATGTCCTCGACCACCTGCTCGAACTTCGCCGTCTCGTTCTTGTACACGAGGTCGGCGTTGTCCTTGCGGATCATCGGCCGGTTCGTCGGGATCTGCACGACGCCGAGCTTGTACGTCGACATGAATTCCGCCGCCTCGGTCTCGGCGGTACCGGTCATACCGGCGATCTTGTCGTACAGGCGGAAGTAGTTCTGCAGCGTGACCGTGGCGAGGGTCTGGTTCTCTGCCTTGACCGGAACGCCCTCCTTCGCCTCGATCGCCTGGTGGATGCCCTCGTTGTAGCGACGGCCGACCAGAATGCGGCCCGTGTGCTCGTCGACGATCATGACCTCGTCGTTCATCACGACGTAGTCGGTGTTCTTCTTGAACAGGGCGAGCGCCTTGATCGAGTTGTTCAGGAACGAGATCAGCGGCGTGTTCGCGGATTCGTAGAGGTTGTCGATGCCGAGGTAGTCCTCGACCTTATCGATGCCCGGCTCGAGTACGCCGACGGTGCGCTTCTTCTCGTCGACCTCGTAGTCCTCGCCGGGCTCGAGAGTGCGCGCGATCTTGGCGAACTCGGTGAACCACCGGTTGGCCTCGCCGGAGGATGGTCCGGAGATGATCAGCGGAGTGCGGGCCTCATCGATGAGGATCGAGTCGACCTCGTCGACGATGACGAAGAAGTGATCGCGCTGAACGAGATCTTCCTTGCGCCACGCCATGTTGTCGCGCAGGTAGTCGAAGCCGAACTCGTTGTTCGTGCCGTAGGTGATGTCGCACAGGTACTGCTCGCGCCGCACGGCCGGAGTCTGGCCTGAGACGATCGTTCCCGTTGTCATGCCGAGGGCGCGGTAGACGCGACCCATGAGCTCGGCCTGGTAGCTCGCGAGGAAGTCGTTGACGGTGACGAGGTGAGCGCCCTTGCCGGCGATCGCGTTCAAGTACATGGCGAGGACGGCGGTGAACGTCTTGCCCTCACCGGTCTTCATCTCGGCGATGTTCCCGAAATGAAGAGCTGCTCCACCCATGATCTGCACGTCGTACGCGCGCATACCGAGGATGCGTTTGCCGGCCTCACGCACGGCGGCGAATGCCTCGGGCATCAGCTTGTCGAGCGACTCGCCGTTCTCGTAGCGCTCGCGCAGCGCCGTCGTCTCGTTCTGAAGTTCGTCATCGGTGAGCTTCTCGAAGTCGTCCTCGAGCGCGTTCACGGCCTTGACGACCTGGTTCAGACGGCGAAGGATGCGACCTTCGCCGGCGCGCAGCAGCTTGTCAAGAGGATTCGCCACTTAAGTCATCTCCCTGTTGTGGGTCAGATCCCAGCCACCCAGATCGGGCTTCGGTGCCGGGCATACTCCGCTATGTTACCGGCCCGTGACTTGCGCGTCGCCTGCACGGGACATGCCCGGGATGTCGATTCCCGCGTCCACAGACGTTTCCCGGTATATGTTTGCTGAGAAATTGCTTCCGGAGGTTCCATGTCCGTCCGCCAGAGTCTGCTCGCCATCCTCGATCAGGGTCCCTGCTACGGCTATCAACTGCGAGCAGAGTTCGACCGGCGCACAGGTTCGACCTGGTCGCTCAACGTCGGCCAGATCTACAACACCCTCGAGCGCCTCGAGCGCGACGGCCTGGTCGGGCGCGGCGAGGCGGATGAGCACGGCCACGTGTACTGGCAGATCACGGATGCCGGATCCGCCGAGGTCGCGCAGTGGTTCTCCTCCCCCGTCGTGCGCACGCAGGCGACACGTGACGAGCTCGCCATCAAGCTCGCGGTGGCGTCGACGCTGCCGGGGGTGGATGTGACGGCGGTGATCCAGGCGCAGCGGCGCGCGTCGCTCTCGCACCTGGAGAGCGTGCGGCGTGCCGAGTACGCCGGCGGCGATGCCGAAGACGCAGCAGAGCTCGCCTGGTCGCTCGTCGTGGACTCGATGATCTTCGCCGCCGAGGCCGAGCTGCGCTGGTTGGATCACACGGAACAGCGCCTGACCCAGAATCCGCATCACGCGATGGGCCTCGAACTCGCGACCGAACGCCCGCGTCGCGGGCGTCCTGTGACCCAGGAGGCGACGGCACGCTGACTTCCCTTCGGACAGGCAGCAGCCCCGGCATCCACTGCGCTGATCCACAGCGCGCACATGGTGTGCGGAAAGTAGGATCGACTCATGGCAGGTTTCTGGGGCAAGCGCAAACGTGAGCAGGAGGCCGCCCAGGCGGCACAGGACGCCGATCTCGCGCGTCGGGCCGAGCAGGCGCTCGTCGCAGCCGACGAGCGGATCCGGACCGCTGGCGACGAGCTCGCGTTCGCCGAGGCAGAGCTGGGCGTATCGCTCACGAAGGATCTCAAGGCTGCGCTCGACGCGGTCAAGACGCACCTGCGCGAGGCCTTCCAGCTGCACCAGCTCAACCACGATGAGATCCCCGACACCGATGAAGAGCTCCGCACCCGCAACGCACGGATCGTGCAGCTGTGCGAGTGGGCCGAAGACCTGCTGGATGAGAAGACCGCCGAGCTCGCCGAATCCGTCGCCCGTGTTCGCCAGGCGCCGCAGATCATCGCGCAGGTCCGCCGGGACTCCGAGGCGCTGAGCGCGCGCATCCCGCAGACCCGCTCCACCATCGAGCGACTGTCGACGCGCTACGCCGACTCGGCGATGCACCAGATCTCGGCATCTACTGATGAAGCCGAGCAGCTCATCTCTTTCGCCACCCACGGTGCCGACGTCTCGGAGCGCCGCCGCGCTGCCCGGCAGAACGAAGAGGCGAACCTCGCACTGGAGACCGCGACAGAGGCGACCCGCCGAGCCGGGGCGCTCATGGACGCCGTGGAAGACTTCGAGATCGAGGCGCTGCGCGCCGAATCCACGCTGGCCGAGGTCGTCGCGGACTCGCGCGGAGACATCATCGCCGCCCGCAACGCGCCGAATGTGCCCGCCGTGGCCTCGGCTGTCGCCGAGCTCGAAGGCGCTCTCGACGCGCTCTCCCCTGCCGGAACCCCCGCCGACCCGTTCGCCGAGCTCACCCAGTTGCGCACAGCCAACACGGCGCTGGACGACGCCATCGCGAAGGCGGAGTACCGCGAGCAGAACCCACTGCCCAGCATCGTCCAGGTGCAGCACTCCCTCGACGATGCCGACCGTCAGCTCGGCGTCGCCCGCGGACTCATCTCCGGACACCGCGGCTGGATCGGTGCGGATGCTCGCACGCGCTTCGCGGAGGCCGAGCGCCTGCGCATCGACATCCCGGAGCTCATGGCCGCCGAGAACACACGCGAGCAGGCGCTCGCCGGCGCGCGCCGCGTCGCACAGCTCGCGGCCGAGGCGCTGCAGCTCGCACAGCGCGACATCGACTCCGCACGGCCTCAGCAGCAGCAGGGCTGGGGCGGCGACGGCTGGGGCGGCGGACGCCGCGGAGGCGGCGACGTCATGGGCGGCATCATGGGCGGCCTGGTCATCGGCAGCATCCTGGACGGCATCTTCGACTGACAGGGACGGGGCTGGGCGGCTTCGACTCGCTCTGCTCGCTCAGCCCGTTTCGTCTCGCTCCGCTCGCTCAACGACCGGGGCAGCAGAACGGCCCGCCCCGGAAAAGGGGCGGGCCGTTCTGAGGTTCAGGATGCGAGCGCTTCTGTCTGCTCGGGGGAAGCCTGCGTGGTGAGCGAGATCACACCGTAGTCCCAGCCTTTGCGGCGGTAGACGACGCTCGGGTGATCTGTGCGTGCGTCGACGAACAGGAAGAAGTCGTGGCCGACCAGCTCCATCCGGTCGACGGCCTCTTCGACCGTCATCCATTCCGGTTCGAAGTTCTTCGTGCGGATGACGACGGGCGAGTACTCGGCCTCTTCTTCGTCGTGGACCGGCACGGTGCCGGTGGCGACGGCCTGCAGCACGTCGACGGAGGCGGGCTGAACGTCCATGCCCTCGATCGCCCCGCTGCCCTTCTCGAAGTGGGCTCCGCGCGGGTGCTGGCGGCCGTCGATGCGCTTCTCCTTGGCACGGCGCAGTTGCGTGGCCATCTTGTCGACAGCGAGGTCGAGGGCGGCGAACTTGTCTCCGTCGACGGCTTCGGCGCGGACGATCGGCCCCTTGCCGATGAGGGTGAGCTCGACGGTCTCATCGGGAACACGCCCGCCTCGATAGGCGCGATGCGTGACCTTCACGTCCAGCCGCTGCGCCTTGGCGGCGAGCTGCTGAACACGGGCGATCTTCTCTTCGACAACGGTTCGGAAGCGATCGGTGATTCCCACCCCGACGCCAACGATGCTTGTTTCCATTGCTTCCTCCTTGTCCCGGTCCTCCCGGCCAAGGGCGGACCGTGGTCGCCTTGTGACCCCCTACCGTAGTCCGCGTTCGGTTCATTGTCACCACACATTCATGATGTGTTTCCCGGGAGTTCCCATCTGCGTGGCGTCGCCGCGAGTGCGACGGCCCCGCACACGCGGTATCCCGCCGCGGTGAGTGCTCTGGCGGCCTCGTCGAGCGTCGCCCCGGTCGTCACGACGTCATCGAACACGAGCACGTCGCGCCCCTGCCCGGCGCGTCGCACGCGCATGCTGCCGGCAACGTTGCGGCGGCGCTCATCGAGGTCGAGCCCGCGCTGATCCTCGGTGCGCTGGGCCGGGGCGAGCAGACGGGCGGGCCGCTGCCCGGCGTGTCGGATGAGCAGCTCGGGAACCCGGTACCCGCGCCGGCGGAACGCGCTCCGACCTGTCGGTACGGGCACTGGCAGCGCCGCCGGATGATCGGTGCGGACACTCGCGCCGATCTCGCCGAGGGCGGCACCCAGCGGTCTCGCGAGCAGCGTCTCGCCCTCTTCCTTCAGCCGACGGACGCAGCGTGCCGCGACCCCGTCGAACACGAGGGCTGCGGTCACCGGCATCCCCTCGGGCGTGGTCGTCCGCACCGGGCGTGCGGCCAGCGAGTGACGACACCCGTCGCACAGCAGGGTTCCCGGCGCGTCGCACCCCGCGCAGCTCGCGGACAGCACGAAGGCCGCGAGCTCGTCCGCCAGCACTGTCCACCCGGTCACCCGACGATTCTCGCGTCGATGGCGCACCGACGCGCGGGCCGAGACACGACCGGTGGAGAACTCCCGCCCCGTCGGGCGGTGTGGACTACTGCCCGGCGTGCGTCCCGAGGACGAGCACGTCAGACAACCCCACCTGCCACGTCGTGCCGCGCTGGGCGAACATCACGCCCTGCTCATCCAGGATGCGCACCGCCGCAGGACTGCGCCCGCCCGACAGCGCAACCGCGCCGGCCGGAGCCGCGGCGACCACCCCGGGCCCGCCGACGGCCTGGGTGAGCGCGATGCGCGCCTCCTCCGACTCCACGAGGATGCCGACAGCATCCTCTCCGATCCACGACATCCCCAGCGCCGCACCGTCGATCTGAGCCACGAGCTGAACCGGACCGATGCCGGTGGGCACCTGGTCCTCGTCGCGGACGATCGCGGCGAGCACGAGCCAGTGCTGACCGCCGCGCGCGATCACGGCGGCGAGCCGGACGCCATCCGGGGCGACTCGGATCGCGGCGATCGACGACGCCTCGGGGAACGCACCGGGGATCTCCACGGGCGTGACATCGGACTGCCAGGCCGTCAGTGCCTCCGGCGAATCCTTCGGCACCGACCAGGTGAACCCGTACGGGTCCATCGACGGCTTCACCAGCCCCGGTCTGCCGTCGAGCTGATCGACACGGCTATCGGCGACCGTGTACACCAGTCCGTCCTCCAGTTGCATGGCGGCACGGGAGTCGTCGGCGGCGACATCCACGGCCCGCACGGTCGGCGCGATCTCCTCGATCTCCGGGCTGATGCCGTCGTAGGGCACGATCTCATCACCGACGAAGGCTCCGAACTCGCTCTCGGTGAGGACCACCGGGTTCGATTCCGAGCGACCGGTCTCAACCGTCGCGCGCCCGGCGTCGAGA
>JBQDFB010000017.1:13087-27684 GCA_052085045.1 Microbacteriaceae bacterium
TTCATGGTCAGTCTGCGATTCATCGGTCATCCTCCGTTCCCGCATCGAAGTAGATCTCGCGCAGTTCGGTCAGTTGGATCGGCTGAGTCACGTCGGTAAGAGCCTCCTGCGGTTCGAGCGGCACCGGCGAGGAGCCTTCCAGATCGCCGGGCCGACGCGGAATGGTGAGCACGAAGTTCGTGCCCACGGCGAGCTCGGACCACACCGCGAGTGTTCCGCCGTGCAGCTTCGCGTCGCCGAGCGCGATGGACAGGCCGAGGCCGGTGCCGCCGATCGTCCGCTGCCGTGACGGGTCGGCGCGCCAGAACCGGTCGAAGACCCGCTCGGCGGCCACGGGGTCCATCCCCATCCCGAAATCGCGCACGCCGACGGCAACGGCATGCTGGTTGCTGTCTGTGGTGACGACGATCGGGTTCCCTTCGCCGTGCTCGATCGCGTTGCCGATGAGATTGCGCAGCACGCGGCGCACGCGCCGGGGGTCCATGTCCACGGGCGAGTACCCTCCCGGCGCGACCAGGCGGATCTCGGAGCCGCGCTCGTCGGCGAGCGGACGCATCTGTTCGATGATGTCCTCGGCGAGTTCGGTGATGCTGGTCGCCTCGAGTTCGAGCTGCACCGAGCCGGCGTCGTACCGGCTGATCTCGAGGAGGTCTCCCAGCAGGGTCTCGAAGCGCTGCACCTGGGTGTGCAGCAGCTCGGCCGTGCGGTTGGTCGTGATGTCGAACTGGTCGCGCTGGTCGTTGAGCATGTCGGCGGCGAGGCGGATGGTGGTCAGCGGGGTGCGCAGCTCGTGCGAGACATCCGACACGAACCTCTGCTGCACCAGCGAGAGCTCGCCGAGCTCTTTGATCTGCGCCTCGATGCTGTCGGCCATCGCGTTGAACGACTGGGCGAGCGTCGCCAGCTCGTCCTCGCCCTGCACGGGCAGGCGCACGTCGAGGTCACCCGCGGCCAGACGCGCGCTGGTTTCGGCAGCTTCGATGATGGGCTTGGACACCAGCCGCAGCACGATCCAGGAGATGACGGCGACGATCGCGATGAGCACGATGCCGGCCGCCCACAACGTGCTCTGCACGAACTGGAGCGTCTGCTGCGAGTCAGCGAGGTCGTAGGCGATGTACACCTCGAAAGAGCCCACCCCCGGCAGGAACAGCTGCTGGCCGACGGCGATCCCCGGCGCCGTTGACCCGTCGGGCATCGGAATGGCGATGGACTGCCACGACTGCCGGTCGGGGAAGGACACGACGCGCTCGCGCAGACCGCTGCTGATCACCTCGCCGCTGAGGTCAGAGGTGCTGAACCCCCGGACGCCGCTGCCGACCGGCGGATCATCGATCGGGAACGCGATCACGCGCGAGGACGATGAGGCGCGCGGAATCGTGTCCTGCACGTCGCGCCACAGCGCCCGCAGACCCGACGAGTCATCGGTCACCTCGGCCGAGTCCACCCGCATCTGCGCCTCGGCCACGGCGCGCAGCGAGTCGGAGAGGACCTCGTCACGGCGCGATTCGAAGAGGTTGTTCTGGATGACCAGGGCCATGATCAGACTGGTGATGAAGATGGCGAACGAGGTCAGCAGCAGGGTGATCGAGACGGTTCGGAATCGCAGCGAACGGCGCCACAGCCCGGTGATCGTCTCGGGCCAGCCCCGCGGGTCGCGCCACAGCGCGACCGTGGCCGTCGCGCTCGTCGCGATCAACGCGGGCTCTTCATCGGTCGCAGCCTCTAGCTGACGGTCCCGGCCCGGTAGCCGACGCCGCGGACCGTCATGACGATCTTGGGCGCATCCGGATCGAGTTCGACCTTCGCACGCAGACGCTGCACGTGCACGTTGACCAGGCGCGTGTCCGCCTTGTAGTGGTACCCCCACACCTGCTCGAGCAGCATCTCACGCGAGAAGACCTGCTGAGGCTTGGATGCCAGGGCCACCAGGAGCTGGAACTCGAGGGGTGTCAGCGAGATAGCCGTCGTACCGCGTCGCACCTCGTGCGCATCGACGTCGACGACGAGGTCGCCGATCCGCAGGATCTCGGTGGTCGCCGCGGTCACCGGGCGCAACCGCGTGCGGATCCGCGCCACCAACTCCTTCGGGTTGAAGGGCTTGACCATGTAGTCATCCGCGCCGACCTCGAGACCGCGCACCACATCGGCGGTGTCGGTGCGGGCGGTGAGCATGATGATCGGGATGCCGGATTCGGCACGGATGCGCGTGCAGATCTCGATCCCGTCCATCCCCGGAAGCATGAGATCGAGCAGGATGAGGTCGGGCTTCTGACTGCGCCATTCCTCGACGGCCTGCGCGCCGTCGGCGCAGAAAACGGGCTCGAAGCCCTCGGTGCGAAGCACGATCCCGATCATCTCGGCGAGCGCGGTGTCGTCATCGACCACGAGGATCCGTGAGGTCATCTGATCCCAGCCCCATCTTTCTACGCGGCGCGCCGCCCCGGGTGAAGGCTGAACGCGGTCGTTGCAAGCGTACTTCATAACGGATATGACACGATGGATCTGCATCTTCGAAGGGAGCTCGATGAGCGCACCGTACTGGACGCCCGCGGTCAAGCCCGGGCTGATCCCGCTCCACCCTCTCACCTTCGGTGCACTGCTGGGTAAGCCGTTCGCGGCGCTGCGTCACAACCCGAAGGTGCTCTTCGGGTTCGCGATCGTGATCCAGCTTCTGATCGCCGTCATCACTCTCGTCGTCGTCGGCGGTGTGGCCATCGCGACTTTCACTCGGATCGAGTCACTGTCACCGAGCAACCCTGATTTCTATCCGATCATGTGGGGCACGATCGCGATCAACACGATCGTCGTGCTGGCGATGAGCCTGCTGAGCGTGGCCTTCACCGCGGTCATGCAGGGCGTGGTCGCCGCCGACATCGGCTACGCCGCCCTCGGCGAGAAGCCCAAGCTCGGGCGCCTCTGGCGGCTCATGCGGCCGGCGTTCTGGCGCCTGGTCGGATGGAGCCTCCTGCAGGGGCTCGCGGCCATCGTGCTCATCCTCGTCGTCGGCGGAATCATCGCGCTGGGCGTCATGGCAGGTGTGGGCGGTTCGGCAGAGGGTGTAGGGATCACTGTCGTGATCGGCATCCTCGTCGTCCTCGCAGCCATCCCGCTGTGGATCTGGCTGAGCACGAAGCTGCTGCTGGTCCCGTCCATCCTCGTCCTGGAGCGCGCGCGCCTGCGCACGGCGCTGGTGCGCTCCTGGCGACTGACTCGTCGGCGCTTCTGGAACACGTTCGGCGTGATGTTCCTCATCAGCATCATCATGAGCACGGCCGTGGGCATCGTGAGCATGCCGCTGTCGCTGCTGGGCTCGCTGTTCGTCCCGGTGATCGCCCCGACCGGTCCGAACGAGGTGTCGGAGGTGGTGCTGCTGTTCATCGCCGGCGTCGCCCCCCAACTGCTGGTGTACGTGCTGCAGGCGGTGGCCATCGTCGTGCAGTGCGCCGCGGCCGCCTTCATCTACCTCGATTGCCGGATGCGGTACGAGGGGCTGGATCACAGCCTCATCACCTATCTGGAGCGCCGGGATCTCGGCGTGTCGCCCGAGGATCTCGGCGACCCGTTCGCCGTCGATCCCGCCACGGCCGTCAGCAGCGCTCCGCCGCCGAGCCCCACCCCGGCGTACGCGTCGCCCCCGGTCGGCTGGGCGCAGCATCCGGCAGGGCAGTATCCGCCGCAGCAGTACCCGTTCCCGCCAGCGCAGGCTCCGGCACCCCAGGCTCCGACTACCCAGTCACCGCCGAGCCAGGCACCGCCGAGCCAGGCACCGCCATCGCAGCCTCCCGCGGCTCCGCAGCCGTTCCAGGCGCCGCAGGCGCCGCCTCCGCCTCCTCCGCCTCCTCCTTCCGGGCCCGGCGGGGCATGATCCTTCTCGCCGACGACCCGTATGTCCCGGACGGCGATGAAGCGCGCCGCTGGGCCGAGCAGGAACTGCAGGATCCGCGCTATGCGGACGCGAAGCCGACCTGGTTCGACTATCTCGCCGAAGACATCGTCGAGTTCGTCAACGGGCTGTTCTCCGCGGACACCGGCCAGCAGGTCGGCAGCACGGCACTGGTGATCGTGATCGTCATCGTCGTGGCTGCCCTCATCGCCGTGCTGATCCTCTGGGGCCGCCCGCGCGCATCGCGCCGCGTCTCCCAGCGCAGAACAGACCTTCTCGGTGAGCGCGACGACCGCACGGCCGCGCAGCTGCGGGCGGATGCCGAACGCAGCGCACGCGAGGGCGACTGGGATGCCGCGACGGTGCTCCGCTTCCGGGCCATCGCCCGCGGGCTGCTCGAACGCGACATCGTCGACCCCGCTCCCGGAGCCACCGCACAGGCGATCGCCCGCGAGGCGGCAGCGACGTTCTCGGCACACCATGCCGAACTCACCGCGGCGGCAGGCGCCTTCGACCAGGTGCGGTATCTGCGGCATCCGGCGTCGGAGTCGAGCTACCGCTCGCTGGTGGCGACCGACGAACGGGTGGCGACGGCGCATCCATCGACGGCTCCGGAGCACCGGGCGGTGCCCGCATGACCGGCACCGCGGTGCGCGAGAAGGGGCGACTGCGCTCGGTGCTCGGCTGGCTGGCGATCGCGGCAGCCGTGATCGTGTTCGTGCTGCTGATCAGTGCGCTGAGCTTCGGTGCGCCGGACTCCCGCGGCGCCCTCGATCCCGAGAGCGCGAACGACTCCGGCACACTGGCGCTGGCCGAGCTGCTGCGCGACCAGGGCGTGGAGATCACCGTCGCCCGCACCCGCGCTGAGGCCGTCTCCGCCGTTGACGATGGCACGACCCTCGTCATGGCCGATCCGTTCTCGCTGTCGGACGATGCGGTTGCCGAGCTCATCGAGCCCGCGGATCACCGGGTGTTCCTCTCCAGCGCGTCGCGGCTGCTGCGACTGCTCGACATCGGCGAGGATGCCGCTCCCCCAGCATCCGAGGCGCTGAGCGCACGGTGCGATCTGCCTGAGTTCGCCGACGTCGGCGACGTGCGGCCCGACCGTTTCTTCGCGCCCGCGAGCGGTGTCATCGGATGCTTCGAGGACGACGGTGCGGCGGGGCTCCTCGTCGATGACCGCGGCGGCCAGCGCACCGTGATACTCGAGGGCGGTGCGCTGCTGAGCAACGAGCATCTCGCCGAGAACGGAAACGCCGCGCTCGGCCTGGCGCTGCTCGGCCAGACCGATCACGTCGTCTGGTACGTGCCCTCGCTGGCCGATACCGACCTCGAGGCGCAGTCGCCGGAGACGCTCGCCACCCTCACGCCGCCGTGGGTGACCCCGGCCATCCTGCTCCTGCTGCTGGCCGGCATCGTCGCCGCCATCGCTCGCGGGCAGCGGTTCGGTCCGCTGGTCACTGAGACCCTGCCGGTCACTGTGCGGGCCTCGGAGACCATGCACGGCCGCGCCCGGCTCACGGCGAAGGCCGGCGACGCCGCGCACGCGGCATCCGCTCTCCGCGACGGTTCCCTGCGCCGCCTGGCCGCCCGGCTCGGGCTGGCGGCGCGATCGACGCCGGCGGAGGTGGCCGATGCCGCATCCGATCGCCTGCGCATCCCGCGCGGTTCCCTGTACCAGCTCCTCGCCGGGCCCCTGCCCGAGAATGACTCCGAACTCGTCGACGCCGCCCGCCGGCTCGCAGAACTCGAGACAGCGGTCGACACCGCCGTCCATGTGGAAAGGAACACGCCGTGACCGACACCACCCCCTCCTCCTCGCTGGACGAGGAGTCCCTGCGCCGGGCCATGCACCGCGTACGCACCGAGGTCGACAAGGCCGTCATCGGCCAGGCCGGCACCATCACCGGTCTGCTCGTCTGCCTGCTCTCACGCGGCCACGTGCTGCTGGAGGGTGTGCCCGGCGTCGCCAAGACGCTCGTCGTGCGCTCCTTCGCCCGCGCACTCGGGCTCGACACCAAGCGCGTGCAGTTCACCCCTGACCTGATGCCGGGCGATGTGACCGGCTCGCTCGTCTACGACGCTCGGACGGGCGAGTTCGAGTTCCGGTCCGGGCCGGTGTTCACGAACATCCTGCTCGCGGACGAGATCAACCGCACGCCCCCGAAGACCCAGGCAGCGCTCCTAGAGGCGATGGAGGAGCGGCAGATCTCGGCTGACGGCGTGAGCCGCGATCTGCCCGATCCGTTCCTCGTCGCGGCGACCCAGAACCCGATCGAGCACGAGGGAACCTATTCGCTGCCTGAGGCGCAATTGGACCGCTTCCTGATGAAGCTCGTCGTCGAGATGCCGGAGCGCGACGCCGAGGTCACCGTGCTGCGCCTGCACGCCGGCGGCTTTTCGCCCCGCATGCTCACCGGCGTCGAGGCGGCCGTGACGGCGGAGGAGATCCGCGCCGCCCAGGATGCCGCGGCACGGGTCGAGGTGACCGACGAGGTGCTCGGCTACGTCGTCGACCTCGCCCGCGCGACCCGCGAGTCGCCGTCGGTGCTGCTGGGTGCGAGCCCGCGCGCCTCGACCGCCCTGCTCGCGGCTGCGAAGGCGTGGGCGTGGCTGAACGGGTCGTCGGCGGTGACGCCCGACCACGTGCAGACGATGCTCGTACCGGTGTGGCGGCACCGTCTGCAGTTGCGACCCGACGCCGAGATGGAGGGCGTGTCGGCCGATGCCGTGCTCGCCAGCGTGATCCAGCAGACGCGGGTGCCGATCTAAGTGTTCATCACCTCTCGCCTGGCCCTGGTCATCGGGGTCGGAGTCATCCCGGTCGTGGCGCTCGCCATGGCGGGTGTTCCGGTGTGGCTCGTGATCGGCGGGTGGGTGGTGCTGGCCGGCATCCTGCTCGCGTTCGACGTCACGCTGGCGGCGAGCGCGCGCGCTGTCACGGTGACCAGGCGCGTGCCCTCGCGTGCGCGCATCGACGAGCCGGTCGACGCGAGCGTCGCGCTGGAAAATCACGGAGCGCGCACGCTCAATGCGCTGGTGCGCGATGCCTGGCAGCCGACCGCCGGGGCAGGTTCCGAGCGACTGCGGATGCTGGTGCCTTCCGGCGAGCGCCGCCGGGTGGCCGTGCCGCTGCTCCCCCGTCGGCGCGGGGAACTGGTCAGCGAGTTCGTCTTCATCCGCTCCCGCGGGCCGTTGGGGCTCGGCGGCCGCCAGGCGCGGCACGACGCGCGCGCGGCGATCCGGGTGCTGCCGGCGTTCGCCTCGCGCAAGCACCTGCCCTCGCGCCTCGCGCGGCTGCGTGAACTGGACGGCAACACCAGCATCCAGGTGCGCGGTCAGGGCACCGAGTTCGATTCGCTGCGGGAGTACGTGCGCGGCGACGACGTGCGATCGATCGATTGGCGGGCGACCGCGCGGGCCGGGACGACGATGCTGCGCACCTGGCGGCCCGAGCGCGACCGGCACGTCGTGATCCTCATCGATACCGGGCGCACCGCCGCCGCCCGCGTCGGCGACGGCACCCGTCTGGATGCCGCGCTCGAAGCCTCTCTGCTGCTCGCTGCCCTCGCCGCACGGGCCGGCGACCACGTGCACCTGCTGATGTACGACCGCGTCGTCCGCGGACGCGTGACCGGTGTCGACGGCCCAGGGCTGCTGCAGGCGATCACGGATGCCATGGCGCCGGTGCATGCGCGCCTCGTCGACACGGACTGGGGTGGCGCGTTCGCGGCGATCCGCGCCCTCACGACCCGGCCCTCGCTGATCGTCGTGCTCACGGCGCAGGATGCCGCGGAGTCGGCCCGGGGCTTTCTCGGAGCCTTCCCGAACGTGTCGCGCGCGACCACGGTACTGGTCGGGTCGGTCACCGATGACGGGGTGGGTTCGCTGGCCATGGCCCGCGACTCGCGCGAGGAGATCTACCTCGCCGCGGCCGCCGAACGGACCCTGCGGGATGCCGAGAACGTCGCAGACGCCATCCGTCGCGCGGGCGGCGAGGCGATCACCGCTGATCCGGAGGCGCTGCCGCCGAAGATCGCCGACCGGTATCTGGAGTTGAAGGCCGCCGGGCGGCTCTGAGCCCGCCGCGTCCGGGTCGCGGCATTCGTGCGGCCCGGCATCCGTACGGCCCGGCATCCGTACGGCCCGTCATCCGTACGTTCAGGTCGCGAATCTCGCCGCTATCGCGCATCCGTAGCGGCAGGATTTGCGACCCGACCACTCGTTCCCGGTTCGCCTGTGGAAAACTCCCGCTGCCCGGGCGCGCGGGCGCGGCGGCCCCGGCATCCGCTCGGCATCCGTCCGGCACGCGCCCGGCGCCCGCCCGGCATCCGGTGTTCAGGTCGCGAATCTCGCCGCTATCGCACATCCATAGCGGCAGGATTCGCGACCTGAACGGGGGCGCGTCGGCGTCGCGAGCGCATCCCGGGCCTATCGCGAGCGCATCCCGGGCCCATCGCGGGCGCATCGCGAGCCTGTGGAGAGCGCGAGCGGACGACGTCTCGCCGGTGCCACGGTTGGGCGATGAGAACGCCCCATCTGATCCCCGACGAGCTCGGCGCATCGTTCACCGTGCAGGATGCTCGGGATGCCGGTGTGAACGGCGGCCGCCTGCGCCGCTCGGATCTGGATGCTCCGTTCCACGGCATCCGCGCCCGACAATCGCCCTCCGATGATGACGACGACGACGACCTCGACCTCTTCGGACGTCAAGCGGCCGAACGCCGCGCACGAGCCGAGCGATACGCGCCGCGGCTGAAACCCGGGCAATTCTTCAGCCACGAGACCGCCGTCGCACTCCTCGGCGGCCCGCTCCCGCTCATCACCGACCGAAAGGGTGTCGTCGACGGCAGTGCGCTGCCCGTGCATGTGAGCACCGTCGGCACCGGTCCGCTCGTCCGCACCACCGGGGTGCGAGCGCACCGGGCCGATCCGCGAACCACTCGGACACGCGAGGTCACCGGGCTCGTCGTCGCCGACCCGGCCACCGCCTGGGCACAACTCGGTTCATGGCACGTTTCCGATCTGGTGGCTCTCGGCGATTACTTCTGCCGCGAGTGGCGATCGGGTCCCGGGCGTCCGGATGCGGGGAGACCACCGCTCGCGACGATCTCAGACCTGCAGGAACGGATCGACGGCGTGCGTCGTCACGGCATCCGTCGTCTGCGCGAGGCTCTCGAACTCGTGCGCGAGGACTCCTGGTCGCCGCGCGAGTCGAAGCTGCGGTGCCTCATCGTACGCGCGGGGCTGCCTGAGCCCGCGCTCAATCAGGACCTCTACGACGACCACGGCCGGTTCCTCGGATGCTTCGACCTGGTCTACCCGGACAAGAAGGTCGCCATCGAGTATCACGGGCTCGTCCATGCCTCGAACTATGCCGCGGACGTCGAGCGGATCGCGGCGCTGCGCGCGGCCGGGTGGACCGTGATCGAAGTGACCAGCGCGCTGTTCGCAAAGCCCGAAGAGCTGCTCACCCGCATCCGTCGTGCGCTCCGCCGCTGACAGCCGCGTTCAGGTCGCGAATCTCGCCGCTCCGGCGCCCGCAGACCGGCAAGATTCGCGACCTGAACGAGAGGTGACCACAACCTTAAACTGAGTCATTCCTTTTTGAGAATCGTTCAGGAAAAGGTTAGACTGGAGACATGTCGACCGTCGAAGCCCCCGAGCGCCTGCGCGGCGCCGGGCTGCGCGTCACGGTTCAGCGGGTCGCCGTGCTCGACGCACTCGCGGACCGTCCGCACGCCTCGGCCGAGTCCGTCTTCTCCGCGCTTCGCGAGAAGCTGAGCGGCGTGGCGCTGCCCACCGTCCACGGCATCCTGGGCGACCTCACCGGCGCCGGCATCGTGCGCCGGGTGAGCCTGCCCGATGCCGCAAGTGCTCTCTACGAGGTGCAGCACGAGTTCGACAACCACCATCACCTGCAGTGCATCGAGTGCGGCCGCGTCGAAGACGTCGCCTGTGCCGTCGGCGAAGCGCCCTGCATGCATCCGTCCCATGATCACGGGATGCGGATCATCGAAGCCTCTGTGACCTACCGAGCCATCTGCTCCGACTGCGAAAGGAAGAAGTGAAATGACAGACAAGACTTTCACGACCACCCAGACCGGCACGCCCGTTGCCAGCGACGCACACTCGCTGACGAATGGTGCTGACGGCATCACCGCCCTGCACGACCGCTACTTGGTCGAGAAGCTCGCCTCGTTCAACCGCGAGCGCGTGCCGGAGCGCAACCCGCATGCCAAGGGCGGCGGTGCGTTCGGCGAGTTCGTCGTCACCGAGGACGTTTCGCAGTACACCCGCGCCGCCGCTTTCCAGCCGGGCGCGAAGAGCGAGACGCTGATCCGCTTCTCGTCGGTCGCCGGCGAGCAGGGCTCGCCCGACACCTGGCGCGACGTGCGCGGCTTCTCGCTGCGCTTCTACACGACCGAGGGCAACCTCGACATCGTCGGCAACAACACCCCGACGTTCTTCCTGCGCGACGGCATGAAGTTCCCCGACTTCATCCACTCGCAGAAGCGCCTCACCGGCTCCGCACTGCGCGACGCCGACATGCAGTGGGACTTCTGGACCCTCTCCCCCGAGTCGGCCCACCAGGTGTCCTACGTCATGGGCGACCGGGGGCTGCCGCGCTCGTGGCGCCACATGAACGGCTACGGCTCGCACACCTACCAGTGGGTCAACGCCGAGGGCGAGCGCTTCTGGGTGCAGTACCACTTCCTCACCCAGCAGGGCGTCGAGCCGATGTTCGCCGACGAGGCCGAGCGAATTGCCGGTGAGGATGCCGACTACTACCGTCGCGACCTCTACGAGGCGATCGAGCGCGGCGAGAACCCGTCGTGGGACGTCTACGTGCAGGTCATGCCGTACGACGAGGCCAAGGACTACCGGTTCAACCCGTTCGACCTCACCAAGGTCTGGTCGAAGAAGGACTACCCGCGCATCAAGGTCGGCACATTCACGCTGAACCGCAACCCGCAGAACTTCTTCGCCGAGATCGAGCAGGCTGCCTTCTCGCCCGGCAACCAGGTACCAGGCACCGGAATCTCGCCCGACAAGATGCTGATGGCTCGCGTGTTCTCGTACCCCGACGCGCAGCGTCACCGCATCGGCACGAACTTCAACCAGCTGCCGGTGAACCAGCCGCACGCCGCCGAGGTGAGCAATTACATGCATGAGGGCAACATGCAGTACCACTTCAACACCGCCGAGCACCGGGTCTACACCCCGAACTCGTACGGTGCAGCCGGCGGCCCCGAGGCCGACCCGCAGCGCGGTGCCGAGGCGAGCTGGGAGTCCGACGGCACGCTCATCCGCAGCGCCGCGACCCTGCACGCCGAGGACGACGACTTCGGTCAGGCCCGCACGCTGGTCACCGAGGTCTTCAGCGATGAGGAGCGTCAGCGCTTCATCGAGACGCTCGCCGGTCAGTACCAGGCCCTCACCGTCCCCGCCATCCAGGAGCGCTTCTTCTGGTACTGGGGTCAGGTCGATCAGGCCACGGCCGACAAGGTGCGCGAGCTGGCGCTGAGCACCGCGGATGCGTCGGCAGATCCGGTGGGCGTCGGCGAGTGATCCGCTGATTCCCTCGGATCACTGATTCGTGCGTGGGGTCGGGCGCTGCGGCACCCGGCCCCACTATCATTTCCGGTGACTTCGATCGCCTTCGATCGAACCGATGAGAGGGAAGACCATGAGCGAATCGCTCGCTGAAGCAGCACCTCCGGCACCGTCCGCCGGAGCCAGACTCACCGCCGAGGCGCTCGGAACCTTCCTGCTGGTGCTCGGCGGCGTCGGCACCGCTCTGTTCGCTTCCAATCACTTCACCGACCCGGGATCGGGCTCCGCTGTCTACGTCGCCGTCGCCTTCGCCTTCGGTCTCACGGTGGTCGTCGGCGTCTACGCTTTCGGCCCCATCTCGGGCGGACATTTCAACCCCGCCGTCAGCCTCGGCCTCGCCGCCGCCGGCCGACTGCCCTGGCGCGACGTGCCCGGCTACATCATCGCTCAGGTCGTCGGCGGCCTGATCGCAAGCACGATCCTCGTACTGATCGGACTGTTCGGCCCCGACGGCTGGCTCACCACCGCCCAGGATGCCGGCTTCGCCAGCAACGGCTGGGGGGAGCACTCCCCCGGCGGCTTCGGCATGTGGGCGGCGATCATCATCGAGGTCGTCCTCACCGCGATATTCCTCTTCGTGATCCTCGGTACGACGCACAAGCTGCGTCCGACGCCCTTCGCGGGGCTGGCGATCGGGCTGACGCTGACGCTCATCCATCTGATCAGCATCCCGGTGGACAACACCTCGGTGAACCCGGCGCGCTCCATCGCCGCGGCGATCTACGGCGGTGTCGGCCCGCTCTCGCAGCTGTGGGTGTTCATCGTCTTCCCGATCGTCGGCGCACTGATCGCCGGTTACGCCTACCGCGGGATGCTGGACGGCACGAAGGAGGGCTGACAAGCGGGTGGCGGTTTCGCCGCTCAACGACCGACGGTGGAGCGACTGACCGCCGCTCAGCCGGCGGTGAGCTGCGGAGTTCCCGCCTCGTACTCGAGGAGGTCTCCGCGCTCACCGCGCCGGTAGGCCCGGCGCCCGACGAGCAGCATGTAGACGAGGAAGACGCCCAGCGCCGCCGCCCCGATCCCGATCTTGATCGGCCAGGGCAGTGACCAACCGGTGACGAAGCCTTCCACCAGCCCCGACAGGAACAGCGCGAAGACCAGTCCGATCGCGACGGTCGCCAGCGCACGGCCCTCCGCGGCGAGAGCGGCACCGCGTGTCCGGTGCCCCGGGGCGACCCACGCCCAGAACAGATGGAGCCCGGCGGCGGCAGCGACGAAGATGCTCGTCATCTCGAGCATGCCGTGCGGCAGGATGTACAGCACCATCACGTCGAGCCGGTCATGGGCGGTCATCACAGCGGCCGAGACGCCGAGCCCGTACGCGTTCTGCATGATCACGTAGACCGGCCAGATTCCGGTGACGCCGAACAGCACGCACTGCGCGGCGATCCAGGCGTTGTTCGTCCAGACCATGCCCGCGAACACCGCCGCGGGATTCTCGGTGTAGTACTCGGTGAAACTCTCGTCGGCGTACTGCTCGAGGAAGTCGGCCGGCCCGAGCGCAGCGACCAGCGCTGGGTCCGCGGCGATCCACGCTGCGACACCGGCGGTGATCGCGATGAACACCAACGCGATCACGAGCGTCGTCCAGCGCAGTCGGTACAGCGCCGCCGGCAGCTGATCGGCGAAGAACCGGGCGAGCTGGGTGAGGATGCTGTCGGATGCTCCGGTCAGCCGCAACCGCGCCTTCGACAGCACGGAGGACACGTAGGCACCCTGCGGCGAGTCGCCGACCGAGGTCTTCAGCTCGGCGAGGTCAGCGGATGCTGCGCGATACCGCACGATCAGCTCGTCGACGCCGTCGCCGTCCAGCCGGGCGCGGCTGAGTTCGTCCAGTCGTTCCCACTCGGTGCGGCGCGCATCGGCGAGAGCATCAGCATCCACCTGATTTACTGTACCTATGTCCACGCCGATCGACACTGCCGACGAGGTTCTCACCGGCGAAGCGGTCGCGATCGATGTGCAGCCGCTCGGTTTCTTCATGCGCGCGCTCGGCGCCCTCATCGACATGATCGTCGGCTGGGTGCTGTTCCTGCTGTTCCTGTGGCTGCGGACCTGGCTGCTGTCCACCGGAATCATCGACGGTTCGATCGACGGCATCCTCAACGTCGCAGCCCTCGTGGTGTGCTTCGTCATCGTGCCGATCGTCGTCGAACTCTCGCTGCGCGGGCGGAGCCTGGGCAAGCTCGCCGTCGGTGGGCGGATCGTGCGCCTCGACGGTGGTGCTGCAGGATTCCGGCACGCGTTCATCCGTGCGCTGATCGGCGTGCTCGAGGTCTACATCACCTTCGGTGCCATCGCGCTCCTCTCCGGCGCCTTCACCGCCCGGTCGCAGCGGCTCGGGGATCTCGTGGCCGGCACGTACAGTCAGCGGGTGCGCACCCCGAGGCTCGACCCGCTCGCCCCCGTGATGCCGCCCGCACTGGCGGGTTGGGCGCAGATCGCCGATGTCGCCCGGATGCCGGACCGCCTGGCGCGTCGCATCTCGCAGTTCCTGCAGCATGCCGAGCGGATGTCACCGCCCGCACGCGCGCGGGTGGCGCACGACCTCGTGACAGAGTCGGCCGCCTACATCTCACCGCGGCCGACAGCCCACCCCGAGCAGCTGCTCATCGCGATCACGGTGCTGCGGCGCGAGCGGGAGCGGCGCGCACTGGCGATCGCCGACGCGCGGGCAGAGAAGCTGACCGGACGGCGGGTCGGAGTCTAGAGCCGGCTCAGGCGCGGAGCGCCTCGTGGCGGACGACGATCCAGCCCGCTGGAACCGAGAGCCGTTCGGCGTGCTGCGCGCAGAGGTCGTGCGCGTGGGGGTGGTCGGTGCCGCCGAGCGGGCCGAGCGCTGCCATCTGATCGCCGTAGTCGAACGTGAGAGTCGCCACGGCTTCGCGTGCGCAGGTCACCTTCGAGCAGAGTCGTCCGTCCATCTGTGTCAGCGTAGGCCGCGGCACCGTCCGAGCCGGGATGCCGCGCGGAGCGCCTAGACTTTCGTCATGCCTCGCCGCCGCACCGCTCGCGCCATCGTGCCTCGTCGTGGTGCTCGCCACGGGCGTCACGGGCGCCTGGGGCGCAGCGAAGTCGTGCGCCCCCCGCT
>JBQDFB010000017.1:27784-31199 GCA_052085045.1 Microbacteriaceae bacterium
GCCGAGTACGTCGGCAAGGATCCGTGGGAGTTCGGGCCGGACGATCAGGGGTAGACGGTGATCGGCTCCTGAGCCGCAGCCCCGGGCCAGACGGGCCACCCCGCGAGCTCGTCCGTGCCGGAGAGCATGACGGCGACACTGACGTTCTCATCCGCTCGGATGGCGTAGGTGGTGTCCTGCTTCACGTCCACGACCGCGTCGTCTCCGGCCGGGATGCTGATCTCCTTGGCCTTGCCGCCGGAGGTCGACTCGAGCGTCACCGTCGCATCGGAATCTCCGGAGTTCACGAGGTGCAGCCGGGGGTCCGGCCCCTCGGGAATCGCGGTGAGGACCTCGCCGCGGATGTTCGGGGCGGACGTCATCCACGCGAAGTCGCTCGCCGCACCCGCGCGCGTCGTCTGCCGAACCGCGCCGACCACGGATGCCTCGGCCTCCACATCGATGCTGTAGACGCCGGGGTCGAGCTCTTCGAGGCTGATCTCGGTCGGCGTTGCGGCCTCGAGCGGCGCATCCGTCTCCATCACGACGGAATCTCCGGAGCGCACGGTGACGTGCACCGGGGTCTCCTGCTCGGTCGCCATCAGTCTGAGCGCGGTGAGCGGGGTGTCCTCGCTCGACTTCAGCACCTGCACTCCCGCGAATGCGATCTCGTTCGCCGGGCTGCCGGCGGTGTCCTGCAGATCGATGCCGGACGGATCGAGGGTGCGGATGAGCGACGACTGCAGCACGGCGCGCACAGGCGCGCCCTCCGTGGTGACCCGGACCACGGGCGCTTGCGAACCGGCCGCGATCGATGCGAGCGGCACGGACTGCTGGGTTCCGGCGGGGAGGACGACCGTGCTGGCGGTCTCTTCGAGCCCGAAGACCGTCAGCGTCACGGTGGCGGTGACATCGCCGGGGTTGGAGAGGATGACGAGGTCGCTCGTACCGGTCTCGACGGCTCCGCCGACCAGCCAGGACTCCGTGCGCGCCTCACGGCACGCAGAGGCAGCCAGGCCCGAGAGATCCTCTTCTGACAGCGAGATCGACTCGGCGGCGGCGATCAGTCCCGCACCGCCCTGCTCGGCGCTGCCGACCAGGCGCTGCGGACCGCCGCTGTCCCCCAGCTCGGGGACGGTGAGCGTGGAGTCCTCGCGCGGACCTGTGCTGTCGACCGTCAGGTCAGGGGTTCCGGCGGAGAACTGCTGCGCGGCATCCTGCGCATTGCGTCCGATGGCGCGGAAGTCGCCTGTGCACACGAGCGTGGTGTCTCCTGCCGCGGGAGTCACCGACTCCTGGGCCGGGGTGGTCGCCACGCCCGGCCACGGCAGAGCGACCGCAGCCACGACGCCGGCCACGCAGCCGACGGCGATGACGACGCCGGCGAGCAGCCGTGCCCCGGTGGTGACGACCCGGATCGCGCGCTTCTGGATCATCGCTCCTCCTCGGGGGCGTCGGGGGTCTCGGATTCGTCCTCGATGACCTCATCCTCGACCGGTTCATGCTCCACGGGTTCCGACTCGTCGTCCACGGGTTCCGGCTCGTCCTGCACAGGTTCCGGCTCGTCCTCCAGGGGCTCCGGCTCGTCCTCCAGGGGTTCGGTCTCGTCCTCGAGGTGCTCGTCCAGCGGCACGTCGCGCCTGCGCGGCAGGATGAGGGGCTCCTCCGGCGATCGGCCGACGATGCGCGAGTGGGCGCGGGCAGCACGTCGCGAGGCGCGTGTCGGGATAGCAAGCAGCAGGGCGGCCATCAGCACGATGAGCTGGATCGTCGTGATCGTGCTGCTCGTGCCGGCCTCTCCCCGAGTGAGATCCGCTCGCTCGGCGGGCTCGGTCTCGAGCCGCCAGAGGACTCCCTTATCGGTCTCGCCGACCTTCACGAATCCGGATCTCTGGTCGAGGGCCGTGATCGCTTCCACGCGGAACGCGCGGGCGGCAGCGGATTCGTCGGCGTCGACCTGATCGAGCAGGACGAACAGGATGCCGTGGCCGGCGAGTTCGGCAGAGGCGTCGAAGGTGCGCGGTGAGAGCAGGTCGACGGCGAGGCTGCTGACGTCGACGCCCTGGGGCTCGGTCGCTGTGTTCAGCATCGTGGTCTGCGTGCCGAGCGTCGCCGATGACCCCCAGACCACGTCGACGGCGAGTCCGCCGTCGTTCTGCGGGGTGAGCACCATCGTCGCGACATCCTTATCGCCGCGCGCCTCGGCTGCGACGTAGGCCGGCAGCGTGCTCTCGGGCCCATTCGTCAGGGCGGTCCGGTCGGTATGCAGCGCGGTGAGGGCGGGCACGGCGCAGACGGCGAGGGCGAGACCGGCGACCGTCACCGCCGCCACCCGCAGCCGCGGCATCGTGATGGCCGTGTCGAGCGTGACCAATGCGGCGCCGACCAGCCCGACCCACGCGAGGCTCAGTCCGGATCCCGGCCAGATCTCGACCGGGGTGCCCTGTGCGAACGTGACGGTGACACCGACGGCGAGGAAGGCTGTGAGGAGCCCGGTCATGGTGACGCCGAGCAGGGTGACCCCGGCGCCCCAGCGCGGCGCGACGGCGGCCGCGAGGGCGAGCAGGGCGATGGGGGCGATCAGCAGCGGAGCCCACGCGGCCACGGCCGGGTCCAGCATCCCTGTCCATCCCGCGAGGTCGGCGGTCGGGAAGCCCGAAGCGAGCAGCAGGCGGCCCGCGGTGTCAGCGGCCACCTGAGGCCCTGCCCAGGCGAGGCCGGGATCGGCGAACACCGCCCAGATGTTGCCGCGCTGGAGCTGCCAGAACACCAGCGGGGCGAACAGCGCGGCAGTCGGTGCGAGCATCCAGAGCAGCCGGGCCGCACCGTGGAACCACCCGCGCGAGAGAACGATGATGATCGCCAGCAGCCACAGCACACCGATGGCCGGCGCGAGTGAGGGGGCGCAGGCGAGCGTCGCGGCCAGGACGATGGATGCTGCGCCGGCGGCGCCCCACGACCGATGAGCGACGACGGCCGTATGGAACAGCCAGGGCAGCAGCAGATGCAGCAGCACGGCTGCGGGGCGTCCCTCGATCAACGCGGTGAGGAAGGTCGGCGCAAGCGCCCAGGCGACGCCGGCGAAGATGCGCATACCGCCGCGGTCGGTGATCCTTGTGGCGGCGAACCATCCGCCGAGCACGGCCA
Organism: Microbacteriaceae bacterium; assembly: GCA_052085045.1. GTDB lineage: Bacteria > Actinomycetota > Actinomycetes > Actinomycetales > Microbacteriaceae > Microbacterium. Next base: position 30,911 of record JBQDFB010000017.1, read on the forward strand.
GCGGCAGGGCCAGCAGCCAGAGCAGGACCATCGCGAACGACGGCGCACCCGCCCAGAGCGTGCCGATGACCGCGATGACGCCGGCGAACGGATCGGCGGGTCCGGTGAGCCCGATGCCGACGTCGCGCTGACCCCAGGCTGCGTCGTGCCAGAGGGCGCCGACGGTGTCGCGGAGCGGAAGCAGCGCCCCACCGCCGATGGCGGGCCAGGCGAGCAGGGTCGTGAACGCGGCGACGCTGACGACGAGGGCGCCGAGCACCGCCCAGGCGCCTCCGCCGGAGAAGAAGTT
>JBQDFB010000017.1:31299-33171 GCA_052085045.1 Microbacteriaceae bacterium
AGCAGCGTCAGCCAGTGCAGCGGAACGGCCGCGGCCGGTGCGTAGGCCAGTCGCCGGTGCAGCTGGGCGACCCGGGTGACGTAGGCGCGCGATGCCGTGCGGCGCGGGAGGGCGGCGGGGCCGTCCGGACTCACCGAGATCCGCGCGCGCGGCGCGAGGACCACGCGGCCGCCGCCGAGGCGTGCGCGCACGCCGAGGTCGAGGCCCTCGTCGGCCCCCGTCAGGGCGGGGTCGGGCAGCAGCTGCTCGCGCAGCTCGCCGCGAATGAGCATGCCGCGGATGTCGGCGCCGAGCACGTCGTCGCGCCCGTCGTGCTGATTCTGATCGAGCTCGCCGGCAGCGAGTTCCACCGATCGGCCGAGCTGAGTCATCGTGACGCCGAGGCTCACGAGTTCGCGGTCATTGTCGACGTCGACGAGTTTCGGGGCGGCGATGGCGGCGGAAGGCGACCGCTCGAGTGCACCGGCGAGGTGGCCCAGTGCCTGCGGATGCGGTGCCGTGTCGTGCCCGAGCAGCCAGATGGACGAGCCGTCCTCGACCCGAGTCTGGGCGAGTTGCACAGCGTCTGCGAACGAGGTGCCGCTGCGTGCCTCGATGACACTCTCAGCGGTGCGTCCGATCGCCTCGCTCTCGCGCGCTGCGGTTCCGTCTCCGCACACCACGAGGGTGACGGCGTCGGGTCGGCGCGTCTGCAGTGTCAGTGCATCGACGGTGCGCAGAAGCTGTGCGTGCGAGGGCGGGCCGGGACGCGCGACGATGATGGCATGGACTCGGGTTGGCATGGCGAAGTCAGCCTATGCGCTGACCCGAAGCCGCGCCGTCACGGCGCGCGGTGTGACCGCGAAGCTGTGGTCAGCCGGCTGCCTGGCGCTTGAGCTTGCGGCGCTCGCGCTCGCTGAGACCGCCCCAGATGCCGAAGCGCTCGTCGTTGTTCAGCGCGTACTCGAGACATTCGCCGCGAACGTCGCAGGACGAGCAGATGCGTTTGGCATCGCGCGTCGAGCCGCCCTTCTCCGGGAAGAACGCCTCCGGGTCGGTCTGCGAGCAGAGTGCGTCTGTCTGCCACGCAAGCGCGGTATCTTCTTCATGCTCCGGTCGGCGCACCCCGGGAACCCCGAGATTGACCGGATCGACAAACCAGTTCTCGGGAACGTCGGAACGGTAACCCGTCATATCGTTCTCCTTGCCCTATAACTGCCCCCCGCTGGGCCGTGCACCACTAATTACACCTGTGTCATTCCCATCGGTCAAGTCGCAGATCGTAAACCCTCAAGAGAGTATTGAAGGTTCACGGCGCGTCGTCGGCGTGTCGCGGGCTCAGGTGAAGTGCACGCGTGGCTGCGGATGGTCGATGAAGACCTCATCGTGCGGACTGGTCCACTCGATCCGACCGCCTTGGAGCTGACGGGCAGACCATCGGTACCTCGCATCGAGGTCGGGATGCTTGAGCGAATGGTGACGTCGGCACAGGTGGCCAAGGTTGTCGCAGGCAGTAGCCCCGCCTCTGCTGTATTCGTCGTTATGGTCGAGGTCGCAACTCTGCACTGAGGCCGCACACCCGGGGAATCTGCACCGCCCGTCTCGGGCGCGCAGGTAACGACGCATCTCGGCCGTCGGTCGATATCGGTCGGTCGCCCGCACGAATCCGGAGTACGCGTCGAGATACAGCCGATCCCATCCCGGCGCGAGACCCGCGATCTCTCGAACGAGTTCAGCATCGACGGGGCCGCATCCAGCGAGTTCGGCCGGAGCATCAGACGCTCCAGCCAGCACCGCCGCGGGGAGGGTCACCTGGACGCGGCCCTGGACCGCTTCGGCGCCCGAAGCCGTCACCGTCTCGGCCGCGGCAGCGAGCAGCAGATCGATCATGAC
>JBQDFB010000017.1:33271-37555 GCA_052085045.1 Microbacteriaceae bacterium
GCCAGCATCCGCGCCACCGACCGGACGCGGTTCGGACTCTCTCCCGAGGCATAGTCGACGGCAGCGAGTTCATACGCGAACCGCTTCTCCTGGTCGTCGATCGACGCACCGGCGTCGGCGATGATGCGCGCGTGAGTGGGGGTGATCCGCGCATCTTCGAGCGCCTGGAACGTGAGCGGGAACTGCGTCACCAGTGCGTAGGCGTTCCACATCGTCGCCTCCATCGTCCGCGACGAGATGCGGCCGGCGGCACTGTACTCGGCGATGAGCGAGCGGATCGGGATCTCTCGCAGGTCATCCATGCCGGGGCGGGTCTCGCACTCGTCGAGCGCCTCGCCGAACGCGGCGCAGAGGAGATCGGCTTCACGGGCGTGCAGCCGAGCCTTCTCAGATTGCAACTCATGCCATGCGGACAGGCGCTGCTCGGCCGCATCCGGCGATACAGGAGCAGTCGATGTCGGCATGCCCCCAGTCTAGAAGCTTTATTCGACTGACGTCAAGCCTGATTCGAATATTTCTTCGGGTTCACGCACCCGGCTGGGCGACGAAGACCTCACCCACTCCGGAGAGATCGAGGCTCGTCTCATCAGAGGCGAACACCGCCTGCCCGGGGCCGACGGGCATGCCGACGGCATCCGTCCCCTCGACGGTGACCTCTCCCCTGGTGCCGAGAACCATCGCCGGGCCCGCGACGTCCACAGTCACCGGTGCGCCGCTCAGGGTGATGCGGCGCAGCGCGAAGTCAGGAACGTCGACCGGGTACGAGGTGACGGCTTCCTCGGTCGCCGGTCGGAGGACGGGGACGAGCCCCGGTGCCGTGTCGAGCACCGAGAGCAGTTCGGGAACGTCGATGTGCTTGGGGGTGAGCCCGCCGCGCAGCACGTTGTCGCTCGCGGCCATGATCTCGACGCCGAGTCCGGAGACGTAGGCGTGCAGGAGCCCGGCGCGCAGGAAGATGCCCTCACCGCGCCGCAGCACGATGAAGTTCATCATCAGCGCGACGACGACTCCCGGGTCACCCGGGTTCCGGGCGGCGATGGAACGGATGGCGTCCAGTTCCGTGGAGAACTCCTCTGATGCCGCAGCATCCAACGCCGCGATGATGTCGTCGACCTCGGACTGCGCGGTTCCGGAGAGCAGCCAGGCGATGGCATCGCGCAGAACGTCTCCTTCGCCGCTCAGCCGCTCGCGCAGCGCGACGACTCCGCCCGATGAGCCGAGCGCGTCGAGCAGACGCAGCGTGTCTGCGACCGGACGCAGTCCCCCGAGCGCCGCGAACCGGTCGCTCAGCGCGACGATCAGCTCGGGCTTGTGGTTGTCGTCGCGGTAGTTGCGGTGCGGGTCATCGGCGGCGAGGTGCGACTCGCGCGACCGGCCGTCGCGCGCCTGCTCGATCGTCGGATGCACCTGGATCGACAGCGGGTCAGCGGCGGCGAGCAGCTTGAGCAGATACGGCAGCGTTCCGCCGGTCACAGCATCCAGGGTCGAGGCCCCCTCGACATCAGCGGGGTCGCCGGGATGGTCACCGAACCAGACCTCCGCCTCGGGCGCTCCCGTCGCCTCACGGCCCTCGAAGTCGGCCAGAAGCGAAGAGGAGCCCCAGGCGTAATCGCGGGGGACGTTGGAGAGACGCAGCAGCATGCAGCCAGCGTATCGAGGGTCAGCGGGATGAGCGCGGTAGCCTGATTCCGATGGCGCAGTACACGAAGCATCCGGTGACCGCCCCGCCCACAGCGCCTGAGCGCGAGTCGACGGGGCGCCTGCTGCTGCGCGGGTACGTGACGCTCGTACTGTTCGCGGTCTTCGCGCACACGGCCGTCTACAACCTCGTCGGCGCGATCGGTGCGGGGATCACGATGATTGTGTTCCTGCTCGCCGCGTGCGCCATCGGCGTCCCGATGATCGCAAAGAGCCGGCCGCAGCCGTTCGCGTGGCGCCGGCTCCCCTGGTCGGCGCTGGGATACGTGACACTGGCGCTGCTGTCGGTCGCGTGGTCGCAGTGGCGATTGCCGACGATCGTCACATGGATGCTGCTGATCGCCGTCACCATCAACGCGCTGCTCATCGCGCACGCGCTGTCGTGGGAAGAGATCGTCCGGTCGCTGGCATCGGCCTTCAAGTGGATCGTCGGTCTGTCGCTCGCGCTCGAGCTCTTCGTCAGCGTGGTGCTGCGGCATCCGCTGCTGCCGAACTTCCTGACGCTCCCCGGCGATGACGTCGATCCGCACTGGTACTGGGTGCGCAACAACCTCTTCGACGGCGGACGCATCCAGGGCATCGTCGGCAACTCGAACATGCTCGCGATCGTCTGCCTGTTCGCAATCATCACGTTCGGGGTGCGCATCGCGATGCGCGCGCGCTGGCGCGTCACCCACGGGCTCTGGCTCCTGGCCGCCGCCTACCTGATGTTCCGGGCATCGTCGGCGACCGCGTACCTGTGCGCACTGGCCGCGGCCGTAGTACTGCTCGTCGCTATCCTCATCCGGCGCGCCAGCGATCCGGGCGGACGCACACGCATCTACGCGACCTGCGGCGGAATCGTCGTCGTGGCGGTCGCTGCTCTGGCAGTCTTCCGCGAGCCGCTGTTCACCGCGCTCGGGCGCGGCGCCGACCTGACCGGCCGCACCGACCTCATCTGGGCGAAAGTGCTCGAGCGCGCCGGCCACCACCCGATCTTCGGCAACGGCTTCGCCAGCCCCTGGATCCCGACCGATCCGGCATTCGACGGCTGGATCGTCGACCACGGCATCACCGTGTTCCACGCGCACAACATGTGGCTCGACGTGCTCATGCAGCTCGGCGTGCTCGGGGTCGCGCTCATGGCCGTGGCGTACCTCAGCCTGCTGTGGCGGGGATGGTTCTTCGCCGCGGATCGGCCCCGCTGGGATCTGCGGGCCGACCGTCCGTATTCGCCGCTGACTCTGCTGCCCGTGCTGTTCACGGTGGTCCTGCTGGTGCAGGGTCTGGCCGAATCCACCCCGATCATGCTCTGGGGCTGGATGATGCTCGTGCTGTTCTCGTTCAAGATCAAGGCCGTTCCGCTGGTGGGCGTCGGGCTCAGTGAGACATCCCGCGTCACCGAGCGCGGTCACGAGGCTCGGCGCATCCCGTGACCTCGCCCCAGGCCGCCGTCAGCCGGGTGCTCGGCTCTGTGGAGATGGCGCGCGCATACACGCTCACGGCGCTCGGGGCGACGTTCGGCTCGTTCGCAATCGAGCGGATGACGTCGTCGGTGACGTCTGCGACGATCCTCCTTCTGCTGGGGGTGCTGGGAGTCGCGATCCTGTTCGTCCGACGCGAGGAGCTGTCGCTGCTGCGGATCGCGCCGACATCGCTGCTGGTGTTCCTGCTGCTCGCGCTGGTCAGCCTGCTGTGGACCACGGACCGCGGAGACACCCTGGCCGGCTGGCTGTGGTTGTTCGGCTTCGCCCTGCTGGCCATCACGATCGGGCACATCCGCGACACCCTGCAGACCGTGCGGGCGATCGGCGACACGCTGCGGGTGCTGCTGGTGGCATCCCTCGGGATCGAGATCCTCTCCGGCATCCTGCTGGACACGCCGTTCACCTTCCTCGCCGTCGAAGGGAACCTCGCGATCGGCGGGCCCATCCAGGGGCTGTTCGGCACGCGCAATATGCTCGGATTCGTCGCCGTGATCGCGCTGATCACGTTCGTCATCGAATGGCGTTCGCAGTCCGTGATCGCACCGATCGCCGTGCCCTCGATCGCCCTGGCGGGTTTCCTCGCGCTGCTGTCGGCGTCACCGACGGTACTCGTGCTGGCGGTGGCCGTCGGCGTCGTGACGGGCGCGCTGACGATCGTGCGGCACACGCCCGCGCGACGGCGGTCTCTCGTGCAGTGGATGCTGGGAGCCCTGGTCGCCGTGGCCCTCGGGGCGGCATTCGTGCTGCGGCATCCGATCATCGCCTGGATGGGCGCCGGGTCGGACTTCTCGACCCGGGCCGACCTGTGGAACGCGATACTCGATTTCGTCGAGATCAAGCCGCTGCAGGGATGGGGCTGGTTCGGCCCCTGGCAGCGCGGCGAGTACCCGTTCACCTACATCAACTATCTGCTGGATGATCGGCACGAGACCGCCCTGAACGCGTACTTCGATGTGCTGCTGCAGTTGGGCGTCATCGGTCTGCTGCTGTTCCTGCTGCTCGGCGGTGTGGCGCTGGTGCGTTCGTGGCTGGTGGCGAGCGAGCGGCGCTCGGTCGTCTACGCCTGGACGCCGCTCGTACTCGTGACCCTCGCGGTCGACTCGATGTTCGAGAGCTTCAC
>JBQDFB010000018.1:0-4636 GCA_052085045.1 Microbacteriaceae bacterium
TGCCGTACCAGCTGGGCGAGACGTACCCCTGCGGGCCGTAGACGATCACCATGGCCTCGTGCTGGCCGAGCTCATGCAAGCGCTCGTCGGGCCGACCGACATGGCTGACGACCGCGATGCCGTCGGCATCCTCATCGAGCAGGATCGGGTAGTGCGACGAGACGAGGCCCGTCCCCGGCACGAAGCTGACGATCGTCGCCCACGGGTTCTCACGCACGAGGGCACGAATGCCCTCGGCGTCGTCGAACGCGTAGTCGGGGTTGGGTCTCATGGGGTCTCCTATGACGTGAGGGCGGCGATCTCGTAGCGGTGCGGGGTGCCGAAGCGGTGCGACGAGATCGAGACGGCCTGCTCGCGCAGGTAGGGCAGCAGTTCGATCCGGCCCGCCGAAACGACCGGGCCGGCGTAGATCGCAACGGCCGGCGAGCCACCGGTGTGTTCCGCGACCAGACGGGCATCGCCGCCGACCAGACGGATGCGCCCGCCGGACTCGGCCAGTCGCGCGGCGCGCGCACCCCAGCCCTTCTCACCTTCGACCGCGATGCCGATGCTCAGACCCCTCAGCCAGGTGCGGATGGATGCCGGCAGTTCCTCAGCGCTGCTGACGCTGAGCCGCGCGCCCGTGCGGACGCCGGCGGCGATCACCCGGATCGCCTCGGCCGGGGTGGCCTGCTCGAGTCGGATCGTGACCGGTACGGTGTCGTAGCGCAGCGCGTTCTGCTCGGTCTCGAGAGCCGTCACGTCGCGCACCGCGCCGAAATCGTCCGCCCAGGCGACGACATCCGTCGAAAGCGCGCCCTGCAGCCACGCGACGTCGGCTGCGGCATCCTGCGCCGCGGCGAGCGCACCGCGCGAGACGGCGTCGGACGGCGCCTCGGCGGTGACCGGGGCGTCCTCCCAGTCGGACAGTCCGACGAGGTAGTTCGGACCGCCGGCCTTGGTACCGGCGCCGACGGCCGCCTTCTTCCAACCGCCGAACGGCTGGCGCTGCACGATGGCGCCGGTGATGCCGCGGTTGACGTAGAGGTTGCCGGCCTGGACGCCGGCGAGCCACTGCGCGATCTCATCCTCGTCGAGGGAGTGCAGACCGCTGGTGAGTCCGTACTCGATCGCGTTGACCATGCCGAGCGCCTCGTCGAGCGTCTTGGCGGTCATGATGCCGAGTACCGGGCCGAAGTACTCGGTCAGGTGGTACGGGCTGCCGGCGGCGACGCCCTCGCGGATGCCGGGGCGCCACAGCTGCCCGGCATCGTCGAGCTTCGATGGCTCGATGATCCACTTCTCCCCCGGTTCGAGGGTCGTCAGCGCGTGGAGCAGCTTGCCTTCGGCCGGGCCGATCAGCGGCCCGATGCGGCTCGACTCGTCCCACGGCCGACCGACCGGGTACGACCCGACGGCGTCGATGAGCTGCCGGCGGAACCGCTCGCTCGTCGCGACCGAACCGACGAGGATGACGAGGGATGCCGCCGAGCACTTCTGCCCGGCGTGACCGAACGCCGAGTACGCCACGTCTTTGGCTGCGAGGTCGAAGTCTGCGCTCGGGGTGACGATGATGGCGTTCTTACCGCTCGTCTCGGCCAGCAGGGGCAGGTCGGGGCGGAAGCTGCGGAACAGTTCGGCGGTCTCGTAGCCGCCGGTGAGCACGACCCGCTCGACAGCAGGGTCACTGATGAGCTGCTGCCCGAGTTCGCGTCCGTCGAGCTGCACGTACTGCAGCACGTCGCGCGGTACGCCGGCCTCCCAGAGCGCCTCGATCATGACCGCGCCGGAGCGGCGGGCCTGCCGGGCGGGTTTGATGATCACGGGCGAACCGGTGGCGAGCGCCGACAGCGTCGAACCGGCGGGGATGGCGACCGGGAAGTTCCACGGCGGCGTGACGACGGTGAGCCCGACGGGCTTGTGAGTCGCTCCGTCGAGGTTCTCGATGCGCTTCGCACTCTCGGCGTAGTAGTGGGCGAAGTCGATCGCCTCGGAGACCTCGGGGTCGCCCTGTTCGATGACCTTGCCGGCCTCGGATCCCATCACTTCGAGCAGATCGCCGCGGTGCTTCTCGAGCGCTTCGCCGGCGCGGTGCAGGATCTCCGCGCGGCCGTCTGCTCCCAGGGCACGCCAGCTCTCGCCGGCCGCGACGGCGCGGGCGATCACGGCATCCACCGCCCCGGCATCCGACAGCGTGTTGCTCGCGACGGTCTCGTTTCCGAGATCGGAGTCCGCCATGCGCGAGCGGATATCATCGGCCCACGTGCGGTTGGCGATGAGGCTCGGGTCGGTATCGGGGGTGTTCACGAATCCGTCCGTCGCCGAGGGGACCGCGGGTGCGCTGCGGTCCTGGGTGCGGTTCGGGGCTGGCACCTCGGCGGGCATCGACGCGATCGAGGCGAGGAAGCGGTCGCGCTCGCGCGCGAACAGCGCCGGGTCATCGAGGTCGAAGACGGCCGACATGAAGTTCTCGGTCGACGCCCCCTCTTCGAGGCGGCGGATCAGGTAGGCGATCGCGACATCGAACTCGGTGGGGTGGACGACGGGCGTGTAGAGCAGCAGCGAGCCGACCGTGCGGCGGATGACGGTGGCCTGCGAGGTCGCCATGCCCAGCAGCATCTCGAACTCGATGCCGTCGGTGGCTCCGCGCTGGTTCGCCAGCAGCCACGCCAGGGCGATGTCGAACAGGTTGTGGCCGGCCACGCCGATGCGCACGTTCTTCACGTGCTCGGGGCGCAGCGCGTAGTCGAGCACAGCCTTGTACGAGGCATCCGATGCCTCCTTGCTGTGCCAGGTCGCCAGCTCCCAGCCGTGAGTCTCGGCGTCGACGTGCTCCATCGGCAGGTTCGCGCCCTTGACGACGCGCACCTTGACCGGGGCGCCACCGGCGGCGACGCGGACGGCGGACCATTCCTGCAGGCGGATCATCGCGCCGAGAGCGTCGGGCAGGTAGGCCTGCAGCACGATCCCGGCAGAGAGACCGCGGAACTCCTCGCGGTCCAGGATGCTCGTGAAAACCGCGACGGTGAGGTCGAGATCCTTGTATTCCTCCATGTCGAGGTTGATGAACTTCTGCCCCCGTTCCTGAGCGATGCGGAACAGCGGGACCAGTGCCTCGGCGGCGTGATGGACGGCCTCGTCGAATGCCCATGGGCTGTGCGGAGCGACGGTCGAGGACACCTTGATCGAGACGTAGTCGACGTCGTCGCGCTCGAGCAGGCGGCGCGTGCCGACCAGGCGGCGAGCGGCCTCGTCCTCGCCGAGGATCGCCTCGCCGAGCAGGTTGATGTTCAGGTGCACGCCTTCATCGGCGCGGATACGGCGGATCGCCGCCCCCAGCTTCGCGTCGGTCGCATCGACGATGAGGTGACGGACCATGCCGCGCAGCACCGTGCGGCTGATCGGCACGACGATGCCCGGGAAAGCCGGGGCGAGCGCTCCGCCGAGGCGGATGAGGCCGCGCAGGGCGGCGGGGAGGAACTTCGGGGTGATCGGGGCGAGCTCGCGCAGGTTGCGGGCGGCGACCCTGAGGTCTTCGGGGCGCACGACACCGTCGACGAAGCCGACGGTGAAGTCGAGGCCGTTCGGGTCGCTGAGCACGCCGGCGAGGCGCTTCGCCGCGGTGTCGGTCGGCACCTCGCGGCTCTCGTCGAGCCAGCGCTTCACGAGGGCGATCGCGTCGTCCGCGAGCGCGGTGAGTTCGGCGTGGCCGGTGGCTGCTTCAGTCGTCTGGGTCATCGTGCTTCCTCACTCGAGAGCGCGGCGGAGCCGCGCGACCTGATCTCAGTGTGGAGCCCACCCTTCGTTCGTGAAAAGCGAGCCTTTACGATAGGTATCATTCGGTTTTGACGATGGATTGAGGATGATCGATGTTCGAACTGCGAAGACTGCGCCTGCTGCATGAGCTCGCTCTGCGCGGCACCATCGCCGACGTCGCCCGCGCACTCTCGTTCAGCCCGTCGACCGTGTCTCAGCAGCTCGCCCTGCTGGAGCGCGAAGCCGGTGTCGCGCTGCTCGAGCCCGACGGGCGCCGCGTGCGCCTGACAACACAAGGTCGGATGCTGGCGGCGCATGCCTCCCGGGCACTCGAGCTCGACGAGGCCGCTCGCGCCGAGCTGTCCAGCTCGCAGGACGCTGCGGCGGTCGTGCGGATCGCCGTGATGCCGACCGCCGCCGAAGTCCTCGTCCCGGCAGCGCTCACGCTCCTCGCCGAACGGGAGCCAGGGCTGCGGCTCGAGATGGTCGAGATGCCGCCGGAGGAGGGCCTGTTCGAGCTGCAGGCGCACGCCTTCGACCTCGTCATCGCCGAGCAGTACCCGGGGTACACGCGGGAACTCCACCCGGGTATCGGGCGCACGCTGATCGGCCGCGATCCGATGCGGCTCGTCGTACCGTCCGATTCGCCCACGCAGGAACTCGCCGACCTGCGCGACGCCGCGTGGGTGATGGAGCCGCAGGGAACCGCCGTGCGGCAGTGGGCGGTGCAGCAGTGTCGAGCCGCGGGCTTCGAACCCGACGTGCGGTTCGAATCGACCGACCTCACCGCGCATGCTCGACTCGCCGCCGCAGGCCACGCGGTGGCCATGCTGCCGGACCTGATCTGGACCGGCGACCGCTCCGCGATGCGGCTGCTCGACCTGCCGGGAAGCCCGGTTCG
>JBQDFB010000018.1:4736-35841 GCA_052085045.1 Microbacteriaceae bacterium
GCCGGAGTCCCATCGGCGCGCAGATCTGCCAGGGCCGCGGCGAACGGGAAGAACACGCCCTCCCAGGCGGGCGGCAGCTCATCACCGGCATCCCGTCGCCCCTCCTCAGCGGCGAATGTGCCCCGATAAGCCTCGACGGTCTCGTCATCGATGACCGAGGTGCGCACCACGCTCACGGCAGCACTCCCGCCGCCCGCAGCTCGGCGATGCGCGCTGCGTCGTAACCGGCGAGGTCGGCGAGCACCTGATCGGCGTGCTCGGCGAGCCGGTTCGCGGTGCGGGCGGGTGTCGCCGGTGTGGCGGAGAGCTTGATGGGCTGCCCGAACATCCGCAGCATCCCCAGGTCGCCGTAGTCGGCCTCGACGATCATGTCGCGCTCTGCGGTGCCCGGATCGTCGACGACTTCACCGATCGTCTTGATCGCCGTCAGCGGCACGACGTCGCCGGCCATCTCTTCCAGCTGCGCCTTCGTATAGCCGGCGAGCCAGTCGACCACGATCGGCTTGACCTTCCGTTGGTACACCTCGGGATCCAGGCGTTTGCGCATGGTGTCGATCTCCGGGTCGTCCTTGACCTCCGGCGTGCCGAACAGGTCGCAGGCGGCGTTCCAGAGTTTGTCGGTGTACGCGCCGAAGAAGACCTGCCCGTCTGCGCAGTCGAACAGCTCGTAGGGCTTGACCCAAGAGTGCTCGTTGCCGGCGGGCTCGGCGACCTTGCCGTCGACCGTGTAGTCGACGATGGCGGTCTCGGTGAGCGCCATGATGCTGTCGACCTGGGCGACGTCGACGAGCTGACCCTGGCCGGTCGCCTCGGCGTGGCGGAGAGCGGCGAGCGTGCCGACGACGGCGAACAGCGTCGCCGAGAGGTCGCCGATGGTGACGCCGACGCGCACGGGCGGCTGGCCCGGGTACCCGCTCATCGACCAGAGACCGCCGGCGGCCTGGGCTGTGTTGTCGAAGGCCGGCCGTCGACTGCGCGAGCCCGTCTGTCCGTACCCCGAGATCGCGGTGTAGACGAGCTTCGGATTGATCTCCCGCAGCACGTCGTAGTCGACGCCGAGTTTGGCCATGGTGCCGGGGCGGAAGTTTTCGACGAGGATGTCGGCGTTTCGCACCAGATCCTTCAGCACCTGCTTGCCCTCGTCGCTCGCGAGGTCGAGGCCCACGCCGAGCTTGCCGCGGTTGTACTGCGCGTAATAGGCGCTGAACTCCTCGTCGCCGTCGGTGAGGTACGGCGGGAACCCGCGGGAGACATCGGGGTCGCGCGGGTTCTCGATCTTGATCACGGTGGCGCCGAGATCGGCGAGCATCTGGGCTGCATAGGGGCCGGCGAGCACGCGCGACAGGTCGAGGACGGTGACGCCGGCGAGTGAACCGGGAGCGGGGAGCGACGTGTTGATCATGCGGATGCTTCCTCCTGTGTGGAATCGGATGCGGCGGCGGCGAGCGCACGCGCCACGTTCGACGGCGCGGGGATGCCGCGGATGCGGGAGAGCCACAGTGTCGTGGCTGCGAGGGCCCCGAGGTCCAAGCCGGTCTCGATGCCCAAGCCGTGCAGCATCCACACCAGGTCCTCTGTGGCGAGGTTACCGGTCGCCCCTTTCGCGTACGGGCAGCGGCCGAGGCCGCCGACCGAGGCATCGAACTCGGCGACGCCGAGCCGCAGGGCGGCGTGAACGTTGGCGAGCGACTGACCGTAGGTGTCGTGCAGGTGCAGCGCGAGCGTCGAGACGGGGATGCCGGCGGCCAGGGTCTCTTCGATCACGCGGGTGGTGAGCCCGGTGGTCGCGACACCGATCGTGTCGCCGAGCGCAATTGTGCGGCTTCCGGATTCGTACAGAGCGGCGGCGGCGTCGGTGACCACGGCGGTGTCGACCGCACCCTCCCACGGGTCTCCGAACGCCATCGAGACGTAGCCGCGCACCGGGATGCCGGCCCCCTTCGCCGCTTCGATGACCTCGACGGCACGATCGATCGCGCCCGAGCGAGTGTTGTTGAGGTTCGCCGTGGCGAAGGACTCGGTGGCGCTGACGACGACGGCGACCTCGCGGATGCCGACCTCGGCGGCGCGATCGAGGCCCTTGAGGTTCGGGACGAGCGCGACGGCCCGGGCGCCCTCCGGCACCTCGACGGCGGCGATCACGTCGGCCGCATCGGCGAGCTGCGGGATCCAGGCGGGCGGGACGAAGCTCGTCACCTCGAGGTTGCGCGTTCCGGCCGCATAGAGGCGCCGACACAGCTCCGTCTTGACGCTGGTGGGGATGATGTCGGTCTCGGCCTGGAGTCCGTCGCGCGGGCCGACCTCGTACACGGTGACCTGCGCGGGCAGCCCGGCCTCGGTCTGTACGCGCGGCGACCGGGCGACGAGCGTCATGCCGGCCCCCGCCCGGCACGCAGCTCTGCGAGGACCTCGCGGGCGTGCTCCACCCGGATCTTCCGATCTGCGACGATGCGTGCGGCGACCTCGCCGATCTCGTCGACCTCGGCGCCGGCGCTGGCCGCGATCGTGCGCGCGTGCAGCGTCATGTGCCCGCGCTGGATGCCCTCCGCCGCGAGGGCGCGGCAGGCGGCGAGGTTCTGGGCGAGTCCGACGGCCGCGATGACGCTTGCGAGCTCTCGGGCGGTCTCGACCCCGAGCAGCTTCACGGACGCCTGGGCCGTGGGGTGCGCGCGGGTCGCTCCGCCGACGAGGCCGACCGCGAGCGGCACCTCGAGGGTGCCGACGAGATTGCCGTCGGCATCCTTCTCGAACTGCGAGAGGGCGGCGTACCGCCCGTTGCGAGCGGCGTGCGAATGGCAGCCCGACTCGACGGCGCGCGTGTCGTTGCCGGTGGCGAGGACGACGGCGGTGATGCCGTTCATGATGCCCTTGTTGTGGGTGGCAGCACGATACGGATCGGCTTCGGCGAACGCGCTGGCTGCGACGATATCGTCGACGACCTGCGGGCCACCGAGGAGCTCGGCGTCGAAGACTGCGCGGGCGCGGGTGATGCGCAGCTCCGCCTTGTTCGTGAGGATGCGCAGTAGGGTCCTGGTGCCGGCGACTTCGGCGATCCGCGGAGCGATCGCCTCGGCCATCGTATTGACCGCGTTCGCTCCCATAGCGTCGCGGACGTCGACATGCAGATGCAGGATCACCTGCGTGCCCGCTCTGGTGGGCAGGACCCGGACGGAGATGTCGAACGCGCCGCCGCCGAGCGAGACGAGCATCGGGTCCTGCTCATTGGCCAGCGCCAGCAGCTCGGCCTTCGCTTCGAGCAGCGCGAAACGCGAGCCGTGCGGGTCGACCGCGTCGAGCACTTGGATCTGCGCGATCATGACGTCGCCGGTGTACGAGGTGGTGAATCCGCCGTGCCCCCGCGCCATGCGCGCGGCGTTCGAGGCGGCCGCGACCACACTGGGCTCTTCGGTGGCCATCGGGATCAGCCGATCCTGACCGTCGACGCGGAAGTTCGTGGCGACGCCGACTGGGATCCCGAGGAGCCCGACGACGTTCTCGATCATGTGATCGGCCTGCGCGAGGGAGAGACCTCCATCGCCGGTCAGCGCGTCGAGCGCATCTGCTTCGAGACCGGCGCCCTCGGCCACGAGCGCGAGCCGGTCACCGGGGGCATGGTCGCGCAGGCCGGAGATTCGGCTGTTGATCGGCATCGGTCACCTTCCTTCAGGGCAGTCGCCGGCCGGCGCTGCAGTCACCGTCGAGACTATGAGCGACGCCCGCAGCCGACGATGGATGGATCACTCACTGAGAGCGCAACAGCATGGGGAAATGGCACATCACCCCGTTGGCGGCGTCGACCTAGACTCACAGGACGCAGCGACGACGCGAGCCCCGGAGGAGACCCCGATGCCCTACACCGAATCCGCACCCGTCCGGCTCTACTACGAAGCATTCGGAGCGGAAGCACACCCCGTGCTCGTACTGGTCTCCGGCGGTGGGGCTCAACTGCTGAGCTGGGATGAGGAGTTCATCGCGCACCTCACCGATGGAGGTCTGCGCGTCGTCCGCTTCGACAACCGCGACACCGGGTTCTCGCAGCGCTTCGGCGGTGAGGAAGACGTCGACGGCGGCTACGATCTGGCGGACATGGGCGGTGACATCCTGCACATTCTGGATGACCTCGGCGTGGACTCGGCGCACATCGCCGGGCACTCCATGGGCGGCATGATGGCGCAGATGGTGGCGATCCAGCATCCGGAGCGGGTCCGCAGCCTCGGACTGCTGTCGACGATTCCGGGACGAAGCCCCCGCTACGTACTGCACGGAGAGCGCCCTGAACTGCTGAAACCACCGGTGCGCGTCACCCGCGAACAAGCCGTGGCCTTCGCCGAACGCGCCGTGACAGCCGCCCCGCCGGCTCGGTACGATCCGCAGGCCGCCTGGCATGTGGCGAAAGCAGGCGAAGCATACGACCGGGGCTACGCACCCGAAGGGTACGCGCGGCAATGGGCGGCGCTGCGCCGCGCGCCGGAGCGGCTCGAAGACCTGCGGAACGTGACCGTTCCGACCCTGGTTTTCCATGGGCGCGACGACGACGTGCTGCACTGGTTCTCGGCGGTGGACATCGCCGAAGCGATCGCAGGGTCAGAACTGCAGGTGCAGCCCGACATGGGGCACCTCATCCCCCACGAGCTGTGGCCGGACCTCGCGAACGCCCTGGTGCGCACTGCTCGCCGTGCCGAGGAGCAGCGCTGAAAGCACTCCGTCCATCCGGGAAGCTGGCATGCTCGACACGGGGGATGTACGCACTGTCGCACATGCCGGCGAGGAAGGAGTCCGGATGAAGGAGGATGCGGAGGCGATCGCCGCGCTGCTGGATGCCGCCTACGATCCCGATCTCGTGGGCCCCACCGCCGCGAGCGATGCTCTGCGATTCATCGGCGCTTCTGGAGCAGATGAGTCTGCCCTCGCCGAACGCGTCGGTCGTTCGCAGCGTGAGCTCTCACGCCTGCGCCGCAGAGAGCATGAGTTGTCTGCCCTGTTCTCCAGCGCGCGTGAGCTCGCCGAACTGCGTGACATCGACGCCGTACTCGCGCGGCTGGTTCAGCGTGCACACGAGATGATGGGCGCCGACTTGGCGTATCTGTCGGAGTTCGAGCCCGACACGCGTGAGCTGCGCGTGCGCGTGACGAGCGGCGCCGTCGGCGAGTCGTTCCGGCACCTGCGGGTGACTCCGCGGCATGGTCTGGCGAGCGCGATCGTCGAGTCGCGGGCACCGCACTGGATCGCCCGCTACGACGATTACGCAGACGAGCACAACGTGCGCTATGCCCCGCCGCTGCACGATGCTGTCTCATCCGAGGGGCTCGTATCGCTACTGGGCGTTCCCATGCTCTCGCGCGATGACGTGCTCGGTGTGCTGTTCGTCGCGACCCGCGAAGAGACCAATTTCGCCCCCGAGCAGATCTCGCTTCTCGCTGCCCTCGCCGACCACGCCTCGGTCATCCTGCAGACGACCCAGCTGCTGGCCGAGTCCCAGAGGTCGGCAACCGACGCGCGGGATGCTCTGGCCAGACTCACCGACCATCTGAAGGAGCGCGATCGATCGAACACGGTGCACCAAGAGCTCGTGCAGACTGTGCTCGCCGGCGGCGGCTTCGGCCCGGTCGCCGAGACGCTCTCCTCGGCGCTCGGGCGATCCGTGGCGATCCGCGACGCACAGGAGCAGGTCATCGCAGTCGCTGGTCTGCCGGTCGCACCGACCATGCTCGAGCCGGACGAACCGGTCCGCATCGCCATAGACGACAGTCGGCGCTCGGGACATTGCGTCGTCCTCCCCGGTCCTGACGTCCGCGCCGTCGCGGCCCTGACCGCAGGCGGACGCCCGTTCGGGGCGCTCCTGCTGGGCGAGGGTGACTTCGAGCTCGGCCCGGTCGACCTTCGAACCATCGAGCGCGCCGCGCAGGTGACCGCACTGCTCGAGCTGCAGCAGGAAGCCGCCTCGGGTGCGGATCACCGGGTGCGCAGCGAGCTCATCGCCGACCTTCTCGACGATGTGCCCGAACGCCGTTCCGATGTGGAGCGACGGGCGCGCCGGCTCGGCGTCGACCTGTCATCTCTCGACGCAATCCTGCTGCTCTCGGCGCCCGGTGAACAGCAGACCACCGTCGCACGCACCGTCGCTCGACAGCTCGACGAGCACGCGCTCGTGGGCGAGTACCGTGGCTTTGTCGTCGTGGCGCATGCGGCAGTGCGGAGTGCACTCGACCCCGACCACCTGCGCACGCACGTGGAGTCGGCGATCAAGCATCCGGTCTCACTCGTGGTGCCGCGCACGGTGCGCGGAGCACTGCCAGAGGCATTCCAAGCCGCCATGCGAACAGCACGCCTGCTCACCGCCCTCGAGATCGCCGGCATCACCGCTGACGTCGATGATTTCCTGCCCTACGCCGCAATCCTCGACACCGACGCGCAAGCGCTCAGTACTTTCCTGCGCGACACGATCGGCGCCGTGCGGCAGTACGACGCCGATCGCAACGCCGACCTGCTCGGCACGCTGCGTTCGTTCGTCCGCAATAACGCCAGCCCCACGCGAACGGCGCGGGCGCTGAACTTCCACACGAACACGATCCTGCAGCGCCTCGACCGCCTCGATCACGTGCTGGGCCCCGATTGGCGGGAGGACGAGCGCATGTTCCGCCTGGGTATCGCCGTGCGTTTGGACGAATTGCGCGAGAGACTGCGACGCCGCTGACCCGTTCAGCGATCCGCTTCGACTCAGCGATCCGCTTCGACGTCGAACTCTTCCTCGCCCGTCTGCCGGAAGGCGTGCGGCCCACGCGGGCCGAAGATCAGAAGCAGCTCTGCGGGCCCATCCGATTCGTTGCGCACGCCGTGGCGCGTCCCCTGGGGCGCGTAGTACGCGTCGCCGGCGCGCAGCACCCGTTGATCTTCGTCTGCGGAGATGACGACCTCGCCCTGGGTGATGACGTACATCTCGTCCTGGCTTCCCGTTGAGCAGCTGTCGCCAGCGCCCTCCAGATGGAAGTGCTGGCCCTCCTCCGCACCGGGCTCGAGGTGATAGAGGATCACCGAGATCGGCAGGTTCGTCGTCTCTTTGAAATACCACTCGATGCCGATGCTCGCTCGACCCTTGTACAGCTCCCACTCGCGGGCGTTATCGCCTCGTCGTTGGACGCGCATCACGTCTTCCCCTCGCTCCTTGATGTCTCACGTTCGGTAGAGCACCGGCATCGACTCGAGCAGACCCTGGGTGTACGGATGCTCCGGAGCCGTCATCACCTGCTCACCCGTGCCTTCTTCGACGACCTGGCCTCTGTGCATGACGGCGACCCGGTGGGCGACGTGGTGCACGACAGACAGGTTGTGTGTGATGAACAGATAGGTGACGCCGGTCTGCTCCTGCAGACGGACGAGCAGATTGAGCACCTGAGCTTGAACCGACACGTCCAGTGCCGAGGTGGGCTCGTCGAGCACGATGAACTCGGGCTCGGCGGCCATCGCCCTGGCGATCGCGATGCGCTGACGCTGACCGCCAGAGAACTCGTGCGGAAAGCGCCCGACCGAATCCGAGGGGATGCCGACCTGTTCAAGCGATTCGAATACGCGCAGACGACGCTCTCGTGACGTCATCCGGGCGGCCACGAGCGGCTCGGCGACCGAGCGTCCGATCGCGAAGCGCGGGTCGAGGGAATCGTTCGGATCTTGGAAAACCATCTGGATGCGCCGGCGATGGTTCCGCAGGGCCCGACCGCGCAGGCCCGTGATGTCTGTGCCGTCGAACTCGATCGCCCCGGCTGTGGGGCGGCGCATCAGCAGAATTGCCCGGGCCAGCGTGCTCTTGCCTGAACCGGACTCGCCGACCAGGCCCAGGGTCTCTCCCCTGCGCACGTCGAGGCTCACATCATCCAGCGCGGTCATCGTGTTGCTCCCGTGCCCGAAGCGCTGAGTGACGTTCTTCACTCGCAGAACGTCGTCGGTCATGAGACCTCCTCCAGGATCGCCGGAACCTGATCGAAATCGTTCTCAGCGGGGATGACGGCCAGGGGCGAGCGCACCGGAACAGACGGTCGGGGAATGCTCTCCAGCAACGCCCTGGTGTATGGATGCTGCGGGTTCGCGAGGATACCCTCGGTCGAGCCGTACTCCACGATGCGCCCGCGGTACATCACGGCCACGCGCTCGCAGAGTTGGCCGATCACACCGAGGTCGTGGCTGATGAACAGCACCCCCATTCCCGTCTCATCGCGCAGTGACCGGATCAGATCGAGGATCTGCGCCTGCACCGTGACGTCGAGCGCCGTGGTGGGCTCGTCGGCGACGAGGAGGGTGGGGTCGGCAGCGACCGCGATCGCAATGACCACGCGCTGGCGCTGTCCGCCCGAGAGTTGATGCGGGTAGTAGGCCATGCGGCGCGCGGCATCGGGCATCTTCACCAGGTTGAGGATGTCGAGCGCCCTTGCGCGGGCTGTCTTCTTGTCGGCCACACCGTGGATGAGAAGCACTTCGGCAATCTGCGCGCCGATGCGCATGCATGGGTTCAGCGCCGACATCGGCTCTTGGAAGACCATCGAGGCGCGGACGCCTCGCACGCGCCCCCATTCTCGCTCCGTGGCGTCATTCATCTCCGCGCCGACGACCGACATGGTGTCGGCGGTGACCCGCGCAGAGTCGGGAAGCAGCCCCATCATCGCCAGCGCAACACTGGACTTTCCACTGCCGGATTCGCCGATGACGCCGACGATCTCCCCCTTGCGCACGCGCAGAGAGACGTCGGCCACCGAGGGGGGTGCGGTGCCGTAGGCGATGGTCAGGCCTTCGACGCGAAGGGCATCGACGTCAGTGCTCACGGTGTCAACCAGCTTTCGGTCTGAGGGAGATGGGGTGAAGAGAGAGCGGCGCGCCCTCGCGGCCGCGCCGCTCTCCGTCTCATTGTGCGAGCCAGGCGGTGTCGAGACCGGAACGGGAGTAGAACACATCGTTCTCGTAGCCTTGCAGCTTCTCGCTGTCCCAGACCTCGAAGTACACCGGGACGGCGGCAGGCACGAACTCGAGCACCTGTTCAGCAGCTTCGGTGGCGAGCTGATCGACCAGGTCGGCGTACTCCTCCGGTGATGCAGCCGCCTTGGCCTGAATCAGCAGGTCACGGGCTTTCGCCGCATCCGGATTGTCGTCCCAGTGGTTGTAGACACCGTCAGCGAGCAGCACGGGCTCGAGGTAGAACACCGCCGATGCCCGCGGGCTACCGGGGATCGCGACGAGGTCGGTCCAGGTTTCTCCGGAGGTGAACACCGGAGCGATCTCAGACAGCGGTGTCGCCTCGAGCTTCAGCGTGATATCCGCCTCGGCGAGCTGCTGCTGCATCATCTCGTAGACCGGATGGTGCGCAGCGGCGACATCTCCCATATAGCTCAGCGTGATCTCGGGTGTCGGCTGGCCGGCATCGGCGAGAAGCTTCTTGGCCTCTTCCACATCGCGCTGGTAGTAGGGCAGATCAGCAGCATCCGGTGCTCCAGGGTCGCCGGCCGGGGGGACGAATGACACACCAGCATTGCCGAGCATCGCGGTCTCGACAAGCGCGTCACGATCCAGCGCGAGCGAGAACGCACGTCGCACATTGACATCGGCGAGCGGACCGGACTCCGGGTTGATGTAGACCGCGAGGTTCTGCCGGAATGCCGCGTCTCCGAGCGTGAAGCCGGCACCCTCAGCCTGCTGGGCAAGACTTCCGTCGATGAAGGAGGCCGCCTGGACACTGCCCTGCTGCACTGCGGCCAGCAGCGTGTTCTCATCGGGGTAGAACTCGAAGACGATCTTGTCCAGGTAGGACTCCTCGCCCCAGTAGTTCTCGTTCTTCTCCATCGTGATGGAGACGCCCTGCTTCCACTCGGTCACCTGGTAGGCACCAGTGCCGACGCTGAGAGTCTGGCGCTCCTCCTCGGTGGCGTTGCCGTACGCCTCTTCGCTGACGATGAAGAACGTCTGAGGTGCCGAGACCGCGTCGAAGAACGTCCCGTCGGGCTCACTGAAGTGGAACGTCACCTCGAAATCATCCGTTGCTTCGACGCTTTCCATACTGCTGAGGTACGTGGCGTTGGAGCCGCCGTCTTTACGGGTCTCGAACGAGTAGACCACGTCGCTGGCATCGAATGGCGTGCCGTCGGCGAAGGTCACGTCATCGCGGAGTTGGAAGACCCAGGTCAGCTCGTCGACCTGTTCCCACTCGGTCGCGAGCGCTGGCTGCACTTCACCGTCGTCATCGCGGGTGAGCAGGGTGTCGTACGCGATCGCGTCGACGACCTCAGCCGCGATCGCAGTTGCGACCATCGGGTCAATGCCGCCCGCGGACGGTTCCGCTGGAACGCCCCATGTCAGGGTTCCGCCGGCAACGGGGTCGCCCGCGGGCTCGGCAGGGCCGGCGTCACCGCCGCCTGATGTGCAACCGGTGAGTGCCAGAACGGTCACGGCGACAGCCGCCGCTCCGGTCAAGAATCGTTGCTTCATTGCTGACTCTCTTCTGTGTCGGTGTTTCGGGATGGTGCTTTCGGTGGTGTTGCGGTGCTGCGTCGGGAGGTCTTCTTCGAAGGACTCTGCTTGGTGCCGGTGAGCGAGAACGCTGGCTCGCGACGTGGCGCAAGCCAGTCCTGCAGGCCGTCGGCCAGGAGGTTCCAAGCGGCCGAGAGCAGGATGATCGCGAGCGACGGCAGGATGATGAGAAGCGGCTGAACCTGCATGAAGCGCGTGAACTCGCTGATCATGCGCCCGGCCGAGGGCTCGGGCGCCTGTACGCCCTGGCCGAGGTAACTCAGCGCCGCCTCAATCAGCACGATCTGCGAGGCGACAGATGCGAACTGCACGAACAGCGGTGTCAGCACGTTCGGCAGCAGGTGCTCAATGACCACACGCGAGCCGCGCACGCCGCTGAGCTTCGCCGCGAGCACGAAATCACGCTCCCGCATGGCGATAACGGGCGCCCGCATCACACGAGCGAATCCGGGGGCAAGGACGAGACCGAGCGCGAGGATCAGAGGAACCGGGCCGTTGCCGATGATGACACCGACGACCAGCGCGACGAGGATCGCCGGCAGGGCGAGGATCGCATCGACGATGCGCATGATGACCGCATCCACCCAGCCGCCGACGTATCCAGCGATCAGGCCGAAGGTCGTACCCACGACAGCACCCAGCAGTGCACCGGCACCCGAGATGATCAAACTGGTGCGCGTCGCGAGAGCGAGACGGGTGAACGTATCGCGACCCAGGTTGTCGGTACCCAGCAGGTTCGTCGCGCTGGGACCCGAGAGCGGTTCGCCCGACGAGGCGAACGGGTCTTGCAGCGGCCAGAAGCTCATCCAGGTGGAGAGAATGAGGATGAAGATGAGGATCCCGGCGCCGCTCCAGAACGCCGGCCCCAGCTTCGGACGACGCCGGCGTGTGCCGACGGCTTTGACCATTGCGAGCTCGCGTGTGACAGTCATCGTGTGTGCACCCTCACTCGTGGGTCGATCAGCGGATAGATCAGATCGACGATGAAGTTGATGAGCACGTATACCGCTCCGATCAGCAGCACCGTGGCCTGAATGACCGGGTAATCGGACGAGCGGATGCCACTGAGCAGCAGCGATCCGATCCCGGGAATCGCGAACACCGCCTCGATCACGACCGTTCCGCCGACGAGGGTGGCCAGTTCGATACCGATCACGGTGGTCACGGGGATCAGTGCGTTGCGCAGCGCGTGGCGCCCGACCAGACGCCCCGGAGGCGCGCCCTTCGCGCGGGCGGTGCGGACGAAGTCCTGACCAAGAGTGTCCAGCAGGGTGCCACGGGTATACCGCGCGATGATCGCCGCAAGCACCAGGCCGATGAGCAGCGAGGGCAGAATCAGCACGCCGATAGCGCGCAGCGGGTCACTCGCCGCCCCGGTGAAGCCGACCAACGGCAGCTTCAACGTCAACGAGTTGATCAGGATCAGCACCGTGCCGAGCACGAACGGCGGGGTGGCCAGCAGCACGAACGCCGAACCGCGAACGATGTTGTCGCTGGGCTTGCGCCAGCGGGTGGCCGCGAGGATGCCAGCGGGGATGCCCATGATCACACCGAACAGCGTCGCCATCGCCGCGAGCATGAGGCTGATCGGCAGGCGCGTCGCGATCAGGCTCGAGACCGTACCGGGAACCGTAATGGCCGTGCCGAAGTCTCCCGTGAGCACGCCGCCCAGCCAGGAGAAGTACTGCGTGAGCCAGGGTCGGTCGAGACCGAGTTCAGCGCGCAGCGCGTCGAGCGCAGCCGGATCGGGGTTCGCCGGATCTGCGAACGCCGCGAGCGGATCGCCCGGGATGATCCGAACCATCGAGAAGACCAGCACGGACAGGACGAACAGGACGAAGAGCGACGAGAGGATCCGGGTGAATACATAGCGTGCCATTCAGTAACTCATCTCTGTCCCCGGCGACATAGTGGTCACGGTAGTGCCGGCTCTGCAGGGAGATAACAGTGCTTCACCCCATTGCGCGGACTGCATCATGGGAAGATCCTCCATAGTCGGGTTCAGTGCGCCGCTGCGGGAGCGGCGAACTTCGAGACGTCGTCAGTGGACTCACCGTCAAGGGCGAGCTCGGCGAGGATCCGCCCGATGGCCGGGGTGAACTTGAACCCGTGGCCGGCCGCGAGCCCGACGATGATGTCAGGATGCTGGTCGAGCGGACTCAGGATGAATCGGCGGTCAGGGGTGAGTGCGTACTGGCACGTCAAGGTGCGCAGTTCCGGGCCGGCATCGGGAACCAGACCGTGCACGAAATCGCTGAGCTGCGCGGTGAGCTCCGGAGAGGGCACATAGGTGCGCTCGGTCGGCGTCATCCGGTTGAACGACACATCGCGGGCGGCCTTGATCGTGGGCTCGCCATAGGTCGGGAACCCGTAATAGCACTCCTCGTCTTCCCAGATCCAGACCGGGAAGCTGTCCCGGTCATGCGCCTCCGGGCGCGATGACTGGAAGTACGTCACCTGCTCCTGCATGACATCCAGCGGAATCGCGGCGCCGAGAGGCTCGAGCAATTCGTTCGTCCAGGCATCCGCTGCGATGACGACCTTGTTCGCGCGCACATCACCGCTCGAGGTGCGCACGATCACTCCGTCACCGTCGGGGGTGACGGCATCGACCCGCGTGCGATCGCGGATGTCGGCGCCGTGGACCCGCGCCCGCATCTGCAGTGTGGCGACGGTGCGGGCCGCGTGGGCGATCCCGGTGTCAGCGGTGTAGACGGTCTCGACACCCTCCGGAACGTCGAACTGGGGCCAGCGGCGGCGCACCTCATCCGGGGCGAGAAGCTCGTGCGGCACGTCGCACTCAGTCAGGGCGGCAGTGAAATCGGATGCCGAGTACGGTCCGGCGACGGGCAGGAAGATCACGCCGCCGGTGATGGTCAGCAGCCTCTCGCCGGATTCCGCCTCAAGGTCTGCCCAGTCACGGTACGCAGATTGGGCGAGGCGCACGTACTGCGATGCACCGTAAGACGTCCGCACGATCCGCGAAGTGTCGTGCGACGCA
The DNA here is from genome assembly GCA_052085045.1 of Microbacteriaceae bacterium. Classification (GTDB taxonomy): domain Bacteria; phylum Actinomycetota; class Actinomycetes; order Actinomycetales; family Microbacteriaceae; genus Microbacterium. The sequence continues at coordinate 18,244 of JBQDFB010000018.1, forward strand.
CCGCGCACGTGACCGAGGTCGTACTGCTCGAATGCGACGACCTTGGCTCCGCGACGGGCGAGATGGTACGCGGCGGCGCTTCCGAGCGCTCCCATCCCGACGACTGCGACCTCGAACGTTTCCATGACGCCTCACTGCTCCTCGTTGGATGGGATTCACGCCAGTCTGCGTGAGCAGTGGAGGTCGAGGATATAGGTCAAGCGCCCACGTTATGAGCGGCGCAGTGTGTGAGCATCACGTACTGACGTCACTGCGATGCTGCGCTGGCGACGAGGAAATCAGCGGGCCAGTTCGCGGGGAGCAATTCTCCCGTATGGGCGGCGACTTGGCGCATCAGCAGCAGGGCTGTCTGCACGAGATGGCGCGTCATCTCGGCGCCTGCCGCGGCGACGTCGCCATCGATGACAGCACGCACGATCGGCAGGTGTTCGGCATGCACATCGTCGAGGCTGCGTGAGCGTCCGAATGTTGACGCGTCGATCACGACGGTCTGCTCGCGTAGCGCACGAACCTGCGCGACGAGACGCTCGTTTCCCATGGCGTCGAGGATGCGTTCGTGCATGACGATGTCGCGTTCGACGAACGCGCTCGTGTCGCCGGAGCGCACGGCGGCGAGCATGATCTCCAGATCGCCTTCGAGCAGCCGCGAACGCTCAGGAGCCTGGTGCGCTGCCGCGAATCGGGTGGCCGGCACCTCGAGCAGCAACCGCAGCTCGAAGATGCGTCGGATGTCGTCGACGCCGATGCCGCGCACTCGAACACCCCGGTTGCGCTCGATCGTGACCAACCCCGCGTCTGCCAGTCGCAGAACGGCATCACGGGTCGGGGTGCGTGAGACGTCAAAGCGCTCGGCGAGCGCATAGATCGAGTGCAGACCCCCCTGCGCCAGCTCACCTGAGAGGATCTCAGCGCGAAGCCGCTGAAACAGCCGATCCGAGATCGTCTCGTGTTCAGCCACTGTCACTCCCTGCTGCCGGGTGATTCCGGCATCCGACTCTATCGTGCGATAAAACACTGCTGCAGGCCCGGAACCACGTCCGAGCCTGCAGCTGTGTTGTGCAGGTGCAGCACCTGCCGATCACCGGGTCAGGGAGTGACCCACGCGTTCGTGAGGTTGTAGCGCGAGCCGTAGGGGTCGGTCTCGTAGCCGTGGACGGTGTCGGAGTTCCACAGCTCGAAGTGCGCAGGAACAGCCATCGGCACGAGGATGAGCACCTGTTCGGCCACTTCGGTCGTCAATTGCTCGATGAGGTCGGCCTTCGCGTCCGGATCGGACGTCGCCTTGGCCTCGTCGAGCAGCTTCTTGGCGGCTTCGGCGTCGGCGTTGCCGTCCCAGTGGTTCATCGCTCCGGACTCTGACAGGAACGGGTCGAAGTAGAACGTCGGATCGGCGCGGTAGCTCCACGGCAGAGAGACGAGGTCGGTAAAGGTCTCACCCGCGGTGAAGATCGGCGACATCTCCGACGACGGCGTCGCCTTCAGCTTCAGCGTGATGCCGGCCTCGGCGAGCTGCTGCTGCATCTGCTCGTAGATCGGATGCTGGTTCTGCACCACGTCGGCGAAGTACGACAGCTCGATCGTGGGGTTGGGCTGGCCTGCCTCTTCGAGAAGCTCCTTGGCGGCGTCGACGTCGCGCGTGTAGTTCGGCGTGTCGCCGTCCGCACCCGGGGTCGCCGGGTCGCCGGCGGGGACCACGAGCGAGACGTCGCCATAGCCGAGCATCGACACGTCGACCAGCGACTGGCGGTCCATCGCCAGCGAGACAGCCTGTCGCACCCGCACGTCTGACAGCGGGCCAGACTCGGGGTTGATGAAGATCGGCAGGGTCTGCGTGTAGGCGAGTTCGCCGAGCGTGAACCCAGAGTTGACCGCCTGATCGGCGATGTTGCCGTCGGCGAACCACGCGGCATCCGCTGTGCCCTGCTGGAGGGCGGCGAGACGCGTCGTGTCGTCCGTGATGATGGGCATCTCGATGGTGTCGAGGTACGGTTTGCCCTCCTGCCAGTAGTTCTCGTTCTTCGACAGGGTGATCTGCACGCCATCCTTCCAGTCGGTCACCTGGAACGGGCCGGTGCCGAATGTGCGGGTCTCGCGCTCTTCGGCCGTGGCGTTGCCGTAGCCCTCTTCGCCGACGATCATGAACGTCTCGCGGTGTGCGGTGGCGTTCAGGAAGGTGGCGTTGGGCTCGCTGAAGGTGAACTTCACGGTGTAGTCGTCGACAGCTTCGACGGACTCGAAGCCACCGAGGTAGGCCTTCTTGCTCGTCTGGGCGTCTTTGTAGCCCTCGAAGGTGTAGACGACGTCATCGGCCGTGAAGTCGCTGCCGTCGGCGAACTTCACTCCTTCGCGGAGGGTGTAGATGTAGGTCAGGTCATCCGGCTGTTCGTATTCGAGTGCCAGGCCGGGCTGGATCTCGCCGTCGGCGTCGCGGGTGAGCAGGGTCTCGTATGCCTGGTCCATGATCGTCTGCGCCGCCAGCGCGGTGCCGATCATCGGGTCGACGCCACCGCCGAGGGGCTGCGTCTCGATGGCGTACGTCAGCGTACCGCCAGCGACGGGATCGCCGGCTTCTTCGGCGCCGTCGGGACCGGTGGTGGAACCGCTGCAGGCCGTGACCGCGAGCGTCATCGCTGCGGCGGCTCCGATCAGAGACAATCGCAGGGAGCGTTTCGTCATGATCTCTCCTTGGGTGCATTCTGGGTGGTGGTTCCTCGCCCACGGTCGGGCGAGGAGGGGGTTACGAGGACGTTCTCGGGTGCGGCTCCGGTGCCGACGCGAACGATCTGTTCGGCGACGATCTGGTGCAGCAGCGGACGCATGGCGTCGGTGTTTCCGCCGACATGCGGGGTGACGATGGCGTTGGGAAGTTTCCAGAGCGGATGCCCGGCTGGCAGCGGCTCCGGATCGGTGACGTCGAGGGCCGCCGAGAGTCGGCCCGATTCCAGCTCGGCCACGAGCGCGTCGGTGCGCACGACCGCGCCGCGCCCGACGTTGACGACGATCGCGCCGTCGGCCAGGGCAGAGAGGATGCCGGCATCCACCAGCCCCAGGGTGTCACGGGTGAGGGGCACTGTGCAGATGAGCGCATCCGCACCGGCCGCGACCTCGGCCAGCTCGGCGACCGGGTGCACGACATTGCCATCGTCAAGAGTGCGCGCGGTCCGGGCGACGCGGACGATCTGCGTCTCGAACGGCTGCAGCCGTCGCACGACCTCGCACCCGACGCCGCCATGACCGAGCACGACCACGCGCTTTCCCCAGAGCCCCGGGGTCCGAGAGTTGGCCCACTCGATCTGTCGGGCGAAATGCGGGATGCCGCGGCTCAGCGCGAGCAGCAGCGTGCAGGCGAGTTCGGCGGTCTGGTGTTCCATGGCGCCGGCGGCATTCGCGAGTGCCGCGCTGGGCGGCAGATGATCAGCGATACCCTCGCTGCCGAGCGAGAGCAGCTGCACGAGCTGAGCGTTGCGCGCCCGTGGCAGCGCAGCGGCGATCGCGGGCAGGCCGACGTAGGTCGGGTTCGGCGTCGGGCTCGTGGTGTGAAACGGCGAGACGACGACATCCAGGTCGGCCGTATCGGCATCCACCGGTTCCTCGATGAAGTCCCAGCCCACCAGCCGTACCTGCGCGCGCCCGCCGATGAGCCGTTCGATCTGTGATTGATCGAGCGCGGGCGGCAGCGAGACGGTGATCATCAGACGTCACTCCACTGACCGTCGACGACGGTCGCCCGCACCGCGATGCCCGCGATCTCAGAGACCTCGACGACGAGCGGGCTGCGATCGAGCACCGTGAAGTCGGCGAGGAACCCGGCCGAGATGCGGCCGAGGCGATCTTCCATACCGGCAACCCACGCAGCGTGGGTCGTGACGGTGTCGAGCGCTTCACTGACGGTGAGCTGCTCGCCGTCGCCGATGATCGCACCGCTGTTGCTCGTGCGATCGGCGAGCACCTGAATCGCGCGCAGCGGCGTGCCGGCGAGAGGGCGATCGGTGCTGCCGACGACGCGGACGCCCGCATCGACGAGCGAGCGGCCGCGATAGAGCCACGGCGCCCGCTTCGGCCCCATCTGGCGGGCGAAGTCATCACCCGAGTCATACAGGAACGACGGCTGGCCGACGATGGCGATCTCGCGTGCAGCGAGCTCGGCGATGTGATCGGGGCGGATCAGCCCGCCGTGCTCGATACGATGGCGGCGGCCGGCGGTTCCGCCGTACGTCTCGGCCTGCCGAAACGCCTCCAGGGCGACATCGATGGCCTCATCGCCGATCGCATGGACGGCGAGCTGCCACCCGGCTCGGTGCCCGTCGACGATTCCGGCGATGAGCTCGTCAGGGTCAGTGCTGTACTGCCCGCGGTTGTCCGATCCCTCGTAGGGCTCGGTGAAGCGCGCGGTGCGCACCATCATGCCACCGTCGATCACGACCTTGAGACCGCCGACGCGGAGCCGGTCAGACCCGATGCCCGTCCGCAGGCCGACGTCGAGCCCGCGCTCGAAACCGTCGCCGTGACCGCCCTGCACCGCGTGGAGAGCATCGAGGCTTGGCATCAACTGCATCCGCACGGGGATGCGCCCCTGTTCGAGAAGTCGCTGGTGCATGCTGAGGTCGAGCGGGTTGAGGCTGCCGATACGGCCGCCGGCACCGGCATCCATGCAGAAGGTGACGCCCTCGCGCCGCGCCTGCTCGGCCGCGATCTCGATCGTGCGACCCGCCTCCTCAAGCGAATAGGGAAGGCGCTGGGCCCGCACGAGGTCCTGTTCGACCTCCCGCAGCACACCGTGGTTGCGCTCGGCAAGGTCGCGACCGGCCGCATCGGGGATGTCACGGATGACGGCATTGGAGATCACCGACGAGTGGCTGGAGATGTGCCGGGCCCAGGCCTTGCGGCCGCCGGTCGCCTGATCGAGCTCGGCGGCGGTTAGGTCACGGCCGATCCCGCGCTGGTCGTAGCCGCTGATCTCGACCCACTGCTCGGCGGCGAAGGTCTGTGACCGCTCGGCGATGATCGCCAGAGCCTGATCGACGCTGTCCGCGGCGCTGATGTCGATCGCGAGCAGCCCCTGACCGGTCAGTTGCAGATGGGTATGCGCATCGATGAACCCCGGCAGAACGACTGCTCCGCCCGCGTCGATGATCTCTGCGGCGTCGAGCCCATCGATCTCGTCATCGACGCCGGCGACACGACCCTGCCAGAGCCCGATGCGACCGGCCGTGGGCCGTTCTGGATCGCGCGTGACGACGTGCGCGTTTTCGATGATGGTGTCCAGTCGCATCAGTGACCTGGCCTCCTCGGGTCTGGGGCGTCGACGGCATCGTCCATCCGTTCGGCGATCTCGCGATCTTCGGCGGCGGGCGATCGGTGCAGGTGCTCGCGCGTCGCGACGCGATCGTCGTGCGAGCGGTTCTGACCGAACTTGGTCTTGGCATGCGCAGAGTCGACCGTGATGCGAAAGCCCATCACGGCGGGCAGCAGGGCGTCGATGCGGGCGTCGGCCACCGCGTCGATCTGCCACGGCCCCGCGTCGACGGCGGGCTTTGCCTCTTCGTGAACGCGGACGAGTTCCACCAGATGCGCACGCAGCTCGGCGGGGTCGGTCATGGCTTCAGCCGGACCCTCCAGATGCGCAACGCTGAAGTTGTAGGTGGGAAGCCCTGGATCCTCGTACCAGTCAGGGCTGACGTAGGCGCGGGCGCCGTGCACGATGGAGAGGATCCGCTCGCCGGCCGCGATCGCGTCGGCGACGGGGTCGACCCGCGGAATATGCCCGACGAGTGTCAGGCTCTCGCCGTCGTCTTCGAGAAGCAGCGGAAGGTGGGCGGCGCGCAACGGCGACTCGGCGACGAGCGTGACAAGAGAGTGCGCGCCGATCAATTGCGCGACCTCGTTGCGGGCATCTGCCTCAAAGAGTGGATTTATCCACATGTGTTCTAGTACACTTTCTAACTGTGTTAGCTGATGACCTGCCCACCATAGCCTCTGCACGTGAGATCGTTCAAGCGCTCTCACGCGCGATCAGCAGCGGCGAGCTCCCCGTCGGCAGTGAACTGCCCTCGATCCGCTCCCTCGCCGATGACATCGGCGTCAGCCCCGGCACGGTCGCTCTCGCCTTCCGTCAACTGCGAGAACGGGGGGTGATCACCTCGGCGCACGGTAGGCGCAGCCGCGTCGCGGAGCGCCCGCCGATCCCCCGGCCACTGCGCCTTCCGCTGCCGGAAGGCGTCCGGGATCTCTCCACGTCCTCCCCCGATCCGACGCTGCTGCCCGACGCCGGTGCGTTCCTCACATCGGATCTCTACGAGCCGCGTCTGTACAACACCTCCGCCCTCAACGAGGGACTTGCCGAAGTGATGACCACACAGTTCGCCGCCGACGGACTCCGCGGACGCCTGACGATCGTCAACGGCGCGCTCGACGGGCTCGAGCGAATCTTGGCCACCCATCTTCGCCCCGGCGACGCCGTGATCGTCGAAGACCCCCAGTGGGTGTCCTCCCTGTCGCTGTTCCGCGTACTCGGGCTCGAGATCGTCCCGGTGACGATCGACGACGAAGGAATGCGCCCTGCCGCGCTCGCCGAGGCCCTCGAGTCACGTCGTATCTCGGCGCTCATTCTGACTCCCCGCGCACAGAACCCTTTCGGCTCAGCACTCAGCGTCGAGCGCGCAGAACAGTTGCGCGCGATCATCGCCGATTATCCGAAGGTGATCGTCGTCGAAGACGACCATGCCAGCCTCATCGCCGGTGCCCCCGCGATGACACTGACCACCGACCGCACCAAATGGGCGGTTATCCGTTCGATGAGCAAAGCTCTCGGCCCCGACCTCCGCGTCGCGGTCATCAGCAGCGACGCCGACACCGCAGATCGCGTCGAGGGCAGGCTGCAACTGGGTCCAGGCTGGGTCAGTCACCTGAATCAGCGGCTCGTCGCCGCAGTTCTGTCTGACGATGCCGCTCTGAAACAGATTGCTATTGCCGAGCGAGTGTATGCCGAGAGGCGGGTTACTTTTGCATCGGCACTCGAGGATCGCGGCATTCCAAGTTTCGCGCGCTCGGGGATGAATGTGTTGATCCCCGTACCGGAGGAGAGCACGCTGGCCGCGTTTTTGCTCACTCGCGGGTGGGCCGTGCGCACGGGTGAGGCCTTCCGCTTGCGCACCCGACCGTTCATCCGTGTGACGACGGCAGCGCTGACGTCTGAAGACAGCACCGCGCTCGCCGATGACCTCGCGCTCGCCCTCAGCGGCGAGCGATATCGGCCGATCTGATCACGCGCCGCTTGACATGTGACACTCTCAGCCGAGTAGCATGCTACTCATGTCACTCCTTGAGCGGAGCTCATCATCCTCAGCAGACACCGCCGATGTCGTCACGGCTCTGCGCAGCGCCGTCGGCGGCGAGGTCGATGACGGCGCACGCCGCCGCGCCGAGTACTCCAGCGACGCATCGAACTACCGTGTGCCGCCTAAAGTCGTCGTTTTCCCGCGCGATATCGATGATGTGCTCGCCGTCGTCGATACCGCCCGGTCGACGCGCACGCCGCTCATCTCCCGTGGGGCTGGCACCTCGGTAGCCGGTAATGCCATCGGCTCGGGCATCGTCATGGACTTCTCGCGGCACCTTTCGGCCATCGAAGACATCGACCCTGTCGCACAGACGGCACGTGTGCAGCCGGGCGTCGTGATGGCACGCCTTCAGGATGCCGCGGCACCTCATGGCCTTCGATTCGGCCCCGATCCGTCTACCTGGACGCGCTGCACGATCGGCGGGATGATTGGCAATAACGCCTGCGGTTCGCACTCGCTCGCATACGGGCGCACGGTCGACAACGTCATCGACCTTGACGTCATCGATGCGCGCGGACGGCGTTTTGCCGGCGCATCCCGCTTTCATGCCGTTTCCGGCATGGACGCATTCGTCTCATCTCATATGGCAACCATTCGCACCGAGCTCGGCCGCTTCGGCCGCCAGGTCTCGGGCTATTCGCTCGAGCACCTCCTGCCCGAGAATGGCCGCTCGCTGACCAAGGCGCTCGTGGGCACAGAAGGCACCTGCGCCGTCGTCCTCGGCGCCACCGTACGACTGGTCGAGAAGGCGACCGCTCCGGTGCTCGCCGTGCTCGGCTACCCGAGCATGGTCGCCGCCGCCGACGATGTGCCGAATCTGCTCGAGCACCGCCCCGGATCCATCGAGGGTCTGGACGCTCGCCTCGTCGACGCCGTGCGCGACGCGAAGGGTGCCGGCGCCGTCTCATCGCTGCCGGAGGGCGCCGGTTGGCTGCTCGTGGAAGTTTCAGGTGAGGATGCACGCGATGCGGCGTCGAGAGCCGCGCGTCTCATCGCCGATTCCGCTGCCGTCAGCCACCGCACGATCGCCGATCCGCTTGAAGCCCGCCCGGTCTGGCGCATCCGAGAGGACGGTGTCGGACTCGCGGGGCGCACCGCTGCGGGCGCTCAGGCGTGGCCGGGGTTCGAAGATGCCGCCGTCCCTCCCGAGCGTCTCGGCCAGTATCTGCGCGAAATGGAAGAGCTCTTCGATCAGCACGGACTGTCGGGCATGCCGTACGGGCACTTCGGCGATGGTTGCATACATGTGCGTCTGGATATTCCTCTCGAGAAGGACGGATCGGCGCTGCGCGCATTCATGACGGATGCCGCGCGGCTTGTCGCCGGTCACGGCGGGTCGCTCTCCGGCGAGCACGGCGACGGCCGGGCGCGCAGTGAATTGCTGCCGTTGATGTACTCGTCTGCCGCGATTGAGGCATTCGAGGGGTTCAAGCGTCTGTTCGACCCCGACGACCTCTTCAACCCCGGGGTGATCGTGCGCCCCGCCGCGGTCGATGCTGATCTCCGGCGTCCGCAGGCTCTTCCGCTGCTGAGGGCCGACGGCATGGCACTGGCGCACGATGGTGGCGACTTCACGAAGGCCGTGCACCGCTGCGTGGGCATCGGCAAGTGCCTGGCCGATAACAGCGGCGCAGGTGAGTTCATGTGCCCGTCGTATCAGGCGACCGCCGACGAGAAGGACTCCACACGCGGCCGCGCGCGTGTGCTGCAGGAGATGCTCAACGGCGGCATCGTTGATGACGGCTGGGCGTCCGAAGAGGTGCACGACGCCCTGGGTCTCTGCCTGTCATGCAAGGCGTGCGCGAGCGACTGCCCAGCCGGCGTCGACATGGCCGCATACAAATCCGAGGCGCTGCACCGTCGGTATCGGCGCCGGCTCCGTCCGATCACCCATTACGTGCTGGGCTGGTTGCCGCGGTGGGCGCGGCTCGCTTCACCTTTCGCTCCGGTCGTGAATGCGGTGATGAAAGTCCCCGGTATCAGCCGGGTCGCCCTCTTCCTCGGCGGAATGGACACACGCCGAGCGATCCCCGCTTTCGCCCGCCGCAGCTTCCGCGCCGCGCAGCGCCGTCGTCCGCGCACCAGACCTTCGACCGAGAAGCGGGTACTGCTGTGGACGGATTCATTCTCCGACAGCTTCAGCCCTGAGATTCCATTCGCCACCATCGAGGTGCTGCGCGACGCCGGGATCACCGCCGTGCTGCCAGAAAATCCACAGTGCTGCGGCCTGACCTGGATCTCGACGGGACAGCTGAACGGAGCACGGCGGCGACTGTCTGCACTCGTCGACGCGTTCCATCCGTACGTGGCCGCCGGTGTGCCGATCGTCGGGCTCGAGCCCTCCTGCACCGCGGTGCTGCGCTCGGATCTGCTCGAGATCCTGCCCGATGATCCGCGCGCGCGCGACATCGCGCGCAACACATTCACACTCGCCGAGGTGATCACCGGACGCACGCCGGTGCGCCCAGACCACGACTGGCAACCGCCTCATTTGGAAGGCACCGAGGTCGTCGTGCAGCCGCACTGTCACCAGCACGCTGTGATGGGCTTCACCGCCGACTCCGAACTGTTATCCCTCATGGGAGTGACCGTCACCGAGCTCGCCGGATGCTGCGGTCTGGCCGGAAACTTCGGCATGGAGCGCGGGCATTACGAGGTATCGGTCGCCGTGGCCGAGAACGCCCTGCTGCCGGCGCTGCGAGATAAAGCCGCGAACACCGTCTTCCTCGCCGATGGATTCTCGTGCCGCACACAGGCCGACCAGCTCGCCGGAACCCCCGGCATCCATCTCGCCCAGCTCATCTCCGACTCCACCCGCCGCACGCCCCGAACGAAGGACCGACCATGACCTCTGCGACCGGCATCTACATTGACGGCACGTGGCACGACGTCGCCGAGCACCGTGAGAACATCAACCCCTCCGATCACAGTGATGTCATCGGGCTCTTCGGCCGAGCAGAGCGCTCGGCCGTCGACGACGCAGTGGATGCGGCATCTCGTGCGTTCCCGGCCTGGTGGCGCACCTCACCGCAGCGGCGAGCAGATCTGCTCGAAGCTGCGGCCACGGGCATCACCGCACAGGCCGATGACCTCGCCCACCTGCTCGCGCGAGAAGAAGGAAAGACTCTTCCCGAGGCGAAGGGCGAGGTGATGCGGGCGGCCCACATCTTCCGGTTCTTCAGTGGGGAGGCACTGCGCGTTGTCGGCGAACGCCAGGCGTCCACACGCGACGGTGTCACGGTGAACCTGGTACGCGAGCCCCTGGGCGTCGTGGGCGTCATCGCTCCGTGGAACTTCCCGATCGCGATTCCGGCGTGGAAGACCGCGCCGGCCCTGGCCTACGGCAATACCGTCGTACTCAAACCCGCCGAACTCGTGCCGGCAAGCGCTGTCGCCCTGGCTCGCATCATTCATGAAGCAGGGTTCCCTCCTGGCGTCTTCAACCTCGTCACCGGATCAGGCTCCGTCATCGGCGACGCGATTTCGTCGCACCCCGGAATCGCTGCGGTGACCTTCACTGGCTCAGAGCCCGTCGGTCGGCGCGTGGCCGCGACCGCTGTCGCACGCCTCGCCGAGGTGCAGCTGGAGATGGGAGGCAAGAACCCGCTCATCGTGCTCGCCGACGCCGATCTCGACATCGCGGTGGAGTGCGCGGTGAACGGGGCTTTCTTCTCCACCGGGCAGCGGTGCACCGCATCCAGTCGGCTCATCATCGAGGACTCGATACACGATCGGTTCGTAGACGCGACGCTCGCGCGGCTCGCGCAGTTGCACGTCGGCAATGCCCTCGAGGATGCGACAGACATCGGACCGGTCGTCGACGAGCGCCAGCTCGATACCGATCTGCACTACCTCGGCATCGCGCGCGAGACGGTGGGATCAGAGGTCCACGGCGGTGAGGTCGTCGAGCGGGCAACCCGCGGGAACTTCCTTACCCCGGCGCTGATCACCGGAGCCCGCAACGACGACATCGTCAGCCGCGAGGAGGTCTTCGGGCCCGTGGCATCCGTCATCCGCGTCGCCGACTACGACGAAGCCGTCACCGTCGCGAATGACACTGAGTTCGGGCTCGTCGCCGGCATCTGCACGACGTCGTTGCGCGCCTCCGAAGATTTTCAGTCACGGTCAGACACCGGCATGGTCATGGTGAATCTGCCGACCGCCGGCGTCGATCCGCACGTCGCCTTCGGCGGACGGAAGGGTTCGAGCTTCGGCCCGCGCGAGCAGGGCGCCCATGCCCGCGACTTCTTCACTCAGACGAAAACGGCGTACGTGCGCCCCTGACTGCGCCCTTTGGCTGTCGAAATAGGTCACACGGGACGTTCGCGGGCGGCGCGGCGCAGGCGCTCCAGGCGCACGGCGGCCTCCAACCGGAACCTGTACTCGGGGTTCTGCCAGTCACCGGCGACGAGCTCCTGGATTCTCAGCAGTCGCTGCTGCACTGTGTTCTTGTGCACGCGCATGCGCGTGGCGACCCGCTGGCGGCTCTGACCCGATTCGAAGTAGTCGGCAAGAGTATCGAAAAGCGCTGTGCCACGTCGCTCGTCCCACTCCAGCACCAGCCCGAGGATCTCGGAGACAAACCGCACGGCGGCGCCAGGATCAGCCGAGGCGAGCGCGTGATAGGGCACGAGTGCGTCCGATGACACCGTGACGCCGTCGATTCCGAGCGGGCTCAGCAGGCTGAGGTCGGAGATCGCTCGGTGAACGGCGGCGCTCACGCTCGAAAGCTCCGTTACGCCCGTGCGCACCACAGCAGGCAGGCGCGGCGCATCCAGACGCTGTGCCATCGCAGCGCGCACCTGCTCCGTCTCGGCGAACGCCTCCGGTGTCGTCCACACGATGATCAGATGATGATCCTGCATGGCGACGACCCCGCGCTCGGCGACCACCTGCGACGCCGCGGCGACGGCCGCAGCGGACTCGCCGCCACGAATGTCCAGCACCGCGCACGCGGTCAGCGCACTGTTGCGCATGGCAAGAGGCAGCTCTGCGTCTGATGCGCCGCGATCGATCACATCCAGCAGCCACCGCGCATCCCGCTCGGCGCGGATCGCCTCAACGGCGTCGCGTTTGAACGACACGAGCGCTGCGACGTGCGCTGCGCGCTCCAGCGTGCGGCGGCCCACGTCGTCGGCCTCGTCGTCGGCCTCCGCGACGATGGCACCGCTTGCCCTGTCCGCTCCCGGTATGGCGATGACCAGCCAGCTGTGTCCATCTTGCTCGACCGTCTCGGCATAACCGGTCGCACGACTTCGCGCCGTCGCATCCAAAAGTGTGCGTCTGCGCGGCAGCCCCTCCTCGGACTCAAGCGGACGGCCGGTGCCATCGAGCGCCCACACTCGACGGTGCAGATGATTCGCGACGGTGCCGATGAGGTCGACGACCGTCGCCCCCGACATGACAGCCGTGGTCAGTTCCTCGTGCACGCCGCTGGCCATCTCGGTCGCCGCCAGGTGCTCATGCAGCTCTCGGTACGCGTGCTCTGCGCGCTCGACGGCTGCGGCCCGATCGGCAAGAACGTGCGCGGTGTGCAGCACTGCAGCGGCATGATCGGCGAAGGCCGACAGCAGCAGTACCTCATCGGGGGTGTAGTCGTAGCGGAACCTGTTGCAGGCGAACAGGGCGCCGAGCACCTGATCGCCAACCGCGAGGGGAACACCGAGGAATGAGACGAGTCCTTCCGCTTCGACGGCATCGTCGATGCGCTTGTCGTGGGGAGCCTCGCGCATCGACTGGTAACTCGGCACCCACGATGCCTCGCGACTGTCTGTCACTTTGCTCGCGAGACCGAATCCGGCTGGAACGACGAGGTCGCGGAACTCATGCGTCACCGTGCCCGCGGAGTGCCTCACCCGCAGGTCACCGGCATCGTTGTCGACTTCGGAGAGATAGGTGACATCGGTTCCCATCAACTGGTGGGCGCGTTCGACGAGCCGGTCGAGCACCTCGTCGACATCCTGCAGGCGCACGAGTTCTCGGGCCGTGGAGAACAGCGCCTCGAGCTCTGCAGTGCGCCGCCGCAGCCGGGCGTTGGAGAGCTGGGATTCACGCGCGGAGGCGACGACCTCGCGCGCCTGGTCACCCGCGATACCGGAGTCGGCGAGAAGCTCGCTGAGTCCGGCATCCGGCTCTCCCGGTTCGGCGCGAGCGGCCGCGAGCAGCTCGCGCGCAAATTCTGCGGAACCGTAGGTCCACTCAGGCTCTGCCACGCTCACGCCCTCTCCGTTCTCCGCCCGACAGGAGCCGGCGGCGACATCAGTCTAGGAGGACACCACTCGAAGGAAACGAGGGGGTCCGCCGCTGCGCGAACGCGGCGAGCCCCTCCCGCGCATCGTCACTGTCGAAGGCCAGTTGACCGAGCTGAGCCTCCCGACGAAAAGCCTCTCCCTCAGGGAGGTCGGCGAGTTCGCGGACGGCGCGCTTCACTGTCGCCATCGCGGTGCGGCTCTTACCGAGCAGCTCTTCGGCAACCGCCCGTGCAGTGTCGACGAGATCCGCGGGATCGACAACCCTGTTGATCAGGCCGTAGCGCGCGGCGGTGGCTGCGTCGATCCGGTCGCCGCGCAGCATCAGATCCATTGCGAAGGCGTAAGGAATCTGTCGGATGAGTCGCACAAGAGTCCCACCAGCAGGGACGACGCCGACCCCGGTCTCCGGGAGAGCGAAGGACGCTGTCGTAGATACGATCCGAATATCGGTGGATAGCATGATTTCGAAGCCGCCCCCCAGACACAGCCCGTTGATCGCCGCGATGACCGGTTTCTCCAGTCGCGAGTGCTTCTGATGAGCACCGTCCCATTCGCTGATTTCGAATCGGCCTTCGGTGAGCGCCGGGATGGATTCCTCAAGATCCGCACCCACGCAGAACGCCCGCTCACCGGCTCCGGTGAGGATCGCGACGCCGATGCTCGCATCGTCACGCACCTCGTCAAAGGCCTCACCGAGCTGGTCGTACATCGCCAGGGTAAGCGCGTTGAGCTTGTCAGGCCGATCTATCGTGATCACTGCCACCGAGCCGTCGCGATCCAGCGTCACCCGACCCATCAGATCGTCCCTGCTGCGCGCAGCTCGTCGATCTCGCGCTGCGCGAGTCCGACGAAATGACGCAGGACCTCGTCCGAGTGCTCGCCCTTCTCGGGTGCGAGGCCACGAGAGCGTGGCGGCGTGCGATCGAGTTTGACCGGAGAGCCGAAGGTGCGCAGTGTGCCGTAACCGTCATATTCGACGTCGACGACCATGTCGCGGACGGCGATCTGCGGGTCGCTCACGACTTCGCCGATGTCCTTGACCGCGCTCAACGGCACGAGATCACCGGCAAGCTCTTCCAGCTCTGCCTTGGTGCGGTGTGCGAACCAGCGCTCGACCATGGGCTTGACCTGACTCCGATACACCTCCTCCGTGAAGCGCTGCCCCATGCTCTGCACCTCGGGATGATCGGCATCGCCGGGCTCGCCGAAGATCTCGCAGGAGATCTTCCAGAACTTATCGGTGTAACCGCCGAAGAAGACGAACCCGTCCTTGCAGGCGAACAGCTCATAAGGCCGGACGAATGGATGCTGGTTCCCGAGCGGTTCGGGGACGACATTCTGCGTCGTGTACGAAACAACCGCGTTCTCAGTGAGGGTGAGCACCGAATCCTGCTGCGAGATGTCGACCAGCTGGCCCTCGCCAGTGTGCTCTGCGTGCCGCAGAGCGGCGAGCACTCCGATCACACCGTAGAGGCTGGCACCGAGATCACCGATGATCGTGCCGACGCGGGTCGGCGGGCCACCGGCCGGGCCATTCATAGACCACAGCCCGCCCGTCGCCTGGGCGCTGTTGTCATACGCAGGTTTGGTGCGGTACGGACCGGTCTGCCCATAGCCGCTGAGCGCCGCGTAGACCAGGCGAGGATTGACCTCGCGCAGCCGCTCAGGTCCGAGCCCCAAACGGTCCATCGTGCCGGGGCGGAAGTTCTCGACCAGCACATCAGCCTTCTCGACCAGACGCTCGAGCGCTCGTTTACCCTCCGGATGACGCATGTTGAGCGTCATCCCGAGCTTATTGCGGTTGTACTGGGCGAAGAAGCCGCTCAACGGGTCGGCATCGTTACGTTCGAGCATCGGCGGGAAGGTGCGCGTGTAGTCCGGGTCATCGGGATGCTCAACCTTGATCACGGTCGCGCCGAGATCGGCGAGGATCATCGAACAGTACGGGCCAGCCACCACCCGGGTCACATCGACGACCACGACGCCCGCGAGCGAACCGGGTGCCGCATCGAAACGACCGAGGGTGTTCAACCAGGTGCGGGTTTCGTCATCGATCATCGCGCGGTTCCTTCCACGAGGAATTGAGTATCGGCAGCACCCAGCGAGGCGCGGCGTACGTTCAGTCGGTGCAGGAGCGTTGCGGCGATGAGCGTCACGATTCCAGCCACGACCATGTAGAGCGCGATGGCCCATGATTCTTGGAAGATGTTCAGCAGCTCGAGGTAGATCATCGGGACGAAAGCACTCCCGATGATCGTGCCGATGCCCAACGCCAACGACATGCCGGTGTAACGGATACGCACGTCAAATGCCTGCGCATACAGCACGCCCATCGTGCCGTAGGTGGCGCAGAATCCGACGGTCGTCGCGATGTACGCGACATAGGCCGCGAGAAGGCTGCCAGTATCGATGAGCCAGAAGGCGGGGAAGGCGAGCACGATCGAGATCACGGTGCCGATCACGAAGACGCGTCCCACACCGTGCCTGTCGGCGAGCCATCCGGCTACTGGAAGTCCGATGAGTGCGAGCAGCGAGCACACCGTTGCGATGGTGAGCATCTCGGATTCTGCATGACCGATGAATTCGGTGCCGTAGGTGAGGCTGAAGGTGAAGAGCATGTAGAACACCGCGCCGATCACGGCGAAGCTGAGCGCGGCGAGGACCACCTGCGCCAGGTGGGTCTTCAGCGTCTCCCACAGCGGCACACGGACCTGGTGCCCAGCATCGCGCATGGATTCGAACTCGGGCGTCTCGCTGATGCGCAGTCTGATGAATAGGCCGACCAGCACGAGCACGGCGCTGATGAGGAACGGGATCCGCCACCCCCAGCTCTCGAATGCATCACCCGGAAGCGCGACGAGCGGGATGAAGATCAGCGTCGACAGTGTCAGACCGAGCGCGAGTCCGACCTGGGGGAAGCTGCCGAGGAATGCCCGACGGCGGGGTTCGGCGTGCTCGACGACGAGCAGAACCGCACCTCCCCATTCCCCGCCGAGAGCGAAGCCCTGCACGAATCGCAGCGCCATCAGCAGCAGCGGAGCGGCGATGCCGAGAACCTCGTAGGTCGGCAGAAGGCCGATCGCGAACGTGGCGGCCCCCATCGTGACCAGCGAGATGACCAGCATCCGCTTGCGACCGATGCGATCGCCGAAGTGTCCGAACACGATGGAGCCGAGCGGCCGGCCGAAGTACCCCACCGCGATGCCGCCGAACGCGAGGATCGTACCGACCAGAGGATCGAAATCGGGGAAGAACAGCGCGTTGAGGACGAGCGCGGCGGCTGTCGAGTACGCGAAGAAGTCGAACCACTCCACGGTCGTGCCGATCACACTCGATGCGACGATCGTGCGGATACCCGGCGCCGGACGTTCTGCCGCCCTGGCGCGTCGTGATGAGGTACTCATGTCATTCCGTTCTGCGGCGTCGTCGATGACCGCCGCATGATCGATGCTGGCATCGGAGCACGGGGGCCGACATGTACCTCAGGCCATAAATCAGACCGATTGTCTGTGACCCTGGACTACTCTCACTCCGCCGTGTTGCGCTCTGTGACGGTGGATACGCGACATCTCGCTGCGGCGATCTACCGTATGGGAACAGCATCCGACAACGTCAGGAGATCACCGTGTCCACCGCGCACCGCACGTCACCACTCACCGGGGTATCGCCCCTCGAGGTGAGCGAGCGCGCGGCGTGCATGTGCGATCACGGCGACGTGTGCTCGTCATTCGCCCCCGGGCACGCCCTGCACCTGATTCAGGCGCGACTCGCGTCGGCGACGCCGAGCGATTGGGTCGACGGGCTCGTCGAACGAGCGGATGCCGTCACCGGCGAACTGCGCGTGCACACGCTGGATGGCGAGGAGTGGGCGCTGTGGAGCGCTCAGGGCGCCGCACTGGAGGCGGAGCCGGGAACCCCGGTCGCGCTGCACCGCACGTATCACGTGCTCGCCGTCGGGCGGGTGCGGTTCAACGTCGCCGTCTGAGACGGCTGCTCAGGCGGCGAGA
>JBQDFB010000019.1:0-6029 GCA_052085045.1 Microbacteriaceae bacterium
AGGCGGCGCAGCCGCCGCAGACGAAACGCGTTGAGCGAGCGCAGCGAGTCGAAGCGAACAGAAACGTAGGGTGAGAAGAAGGAAGGTGATCACGATGGTCGAGGATGAGGATGCCCCGGTCTTCGCGATCGCCGTTGCGGCCGAACTCTCCGGCATGCACCCGCAGACGCTGCGTCAGTACGACCGGATCGGACTCGTCATCCCCGGCCGCACCCGCGGAGGCTCTCGCCGTTACTCCGCGCGGAACATCGAGCAGCTTCGAGAGGTCGCCCGCCTTTCGGCAGACGGCATGAGTCTGCCCGCCATCGCGCGGCTGCTCGATCTCGAAGATGAAGTGCGGATGCTGCGCCGCCGCGTCCTCGACCTCGAAGGCGCGCTGCGCGCCGAGCGGGAGAACCGCCCGGGCGTCCGCGTCTTCGCCGCCGGTTCGACCGGGGTCATCCCCGTCACCGGCGGCCGCCGCATCCGCCGTTCGACCGAGGTCGTGCTGTGGCGGCCGGGGAGCCGCGGCGACGAGAAGTAGTCGGCGTTCTCGGGAGTGTATCCTGTCAACAGTCGACAGGAAGGTCCACCGTGACGCAGACAGTGAAGCGCGGCGAGTCCCTCGGCGCCCAGATCGCACGCGTGCTGCGGCATAGGATCGTCCGAGGCGAGTTAGCCCCAGGGGTGCGCATCACTGAGGAGGCGCTCGCCGAGGAGTTCGACGTCAGCCGCGGACCCGTCCGCGACGCGCTGACCCAGCTGAGCTTTGAGAAGCTCGTCGAGGTGCAACGCCCGCGGGGGGTACACATCGTGGGGCTCACTCGTGACGATGTCGACCAGCTGTACAGTCTGCGCGGTGCGCTCGAGCAGCTCGCCCTTTCGCGGGCCATGCGCGTGGAGGAACCCGCCCGATGGGCCGCGATGGCAGCGGCCGTCGGACGGATGGGTGCAGCGGCGGACGCCGGTGATCACGCCGCTTTCGTGACCGCCGACCTCGAATTCCACTCGCAGATATACGCCCTCGCAGACCACCCGCGCCTGGCCGGAGCCTGGAGCCAGTACCTCCCTACCTTCGAGGCGCTCCTCGAGGTGACGATCAACCACGACGAGGATCTGCAAGAGTCCTCGGGCGACCACGTCAAGCTCATGGACGTCATGCGCAGCGGCTCGCCCGAGGCTGCCGCGGCCGTGCTCGCTGCGCACCTGGACGGCGCGCGCGACCGGATGCTGAGCGAGATCGAGCAGCGTCGCGGCTGAAGCCGCACCGCCGCACAGTCACCGTTTCGACGAGGACGTTGACTGTTAACAGTCAACACTGCTACGCTGGCGGCGTCGATCAGGTCCCCTGCCTGCATCGAATCACCTGCACTCAACGAGGAGCGAAGATGCCCATCAAGCGCACGCACCGCATGGTCACTGTTGCTGCGGTCTTCACCACCGCAGCAATCATGCTTTCCGGATGCACGAAAGTCGAAGACGGCGGCGACGCCGCGTCTTCCTTCCCCGAGAAGGACATCCGCCTGATCATCCAGGCCAACCCGGGAGGCGGCTCCGACCTGTCCTCCCGCGCGCTGGCCACCGAACTCGAGGGCATCCTCGACGTCAGCGTCATCCCGGAGAACTTGCCCGGCGCAGCCGGGGCTCTCGCAATGGAATACGTTGCCGAGCAGGACCCCGACGGCTACGTCATCGGGTTCGGGCCGGTCGAGATCGCCATGCTCAACACCACGCAGGACGCGAACGTCCTCCCCGAGAACTACGACATGCTCGGGCAGATCATGCTCGCCCCCGGCGTCATCACCGTCTCGGCGTCCAGCGACATCCAGAGTCTCGAAGACCTCGTCGCCCAGTCCGAGACAGAGCCGGTCACCGTCGCGAACTCCGGCGCTGGGTCGATCTGGGAGGCCGCGAGCATCGCCCTCGGCGCTGAGACTGGCGGAGAGGTGACACCCGTTCCCTACGACGGCGGAGCTCCTGCCGTCGCCGCGGCCGCGTCGGGAGAGACCGTCGCAGCGGTCTCCGGGCTCGGTGAGGCGCTCTCGCAGGGCAGTGCGGTCCGCATCCTCGCCGTCATGAACGACGAGCGCCATCCTGACGCGCCCGATGTGCCCACGGTCGAAGAGGCCATCGGTGCCGACGTCGTCTTCGGCGGCTGGGGCGGCATCTACGCGCCCGCCGGACTCCCGGACGACGTGCATGACACGCTCGAAGCTGCGATCGAGGAAGCCGTCGAGTCCGACAGCTACCAGGAGTTCCAGGAAGACGCCGGGAACCTCGTCGTCTACCGTGACTCCGAGGAGTTCACGACCTTCGTCGAAGACCAGTTCGCCCTGTTCCACGAGCTGCTGGGCTGAGTCGGGTGGGGTCGGGCTCGCCCGGCCCCACCTCCCCTCCGGCATCCGATCACGTCCAAGGAACCACATGTCGACTTCAGAAGTCGCCGACAGCGACGAGTACCAGGGCGCGGCTCCGTCGCGTCCGCTCGAGATCGCGTTCGCGCTCGTCGCACTCGCGGTGACGAGCGGATACTTGGCCCTCTCGACGCAGATCGAGCTGCGGCGAGAGGCGGCCTCCGGGCAGATCGACGCGCGCTTCTGGCCGATGCTGCTCGGCGTGACCGGCGTCGTCGTCGCCATCGCGCTCCTCGTCATCGCCATCACGAGGCCCGTTCCCGGCCGCGAAGACGTCGAGCGCATCCAACCCGGCGGCGTGCTCCGCGTGATGGTCACGCTCCTGATCTCCGGTGCGTTCATCGCGGTGTGGTCGCTCGGTTCGGTCATTCTGTTCGGCTACCGCATCGAGGTCTTCCCGATCGCGACGGCGCTGCTCATGGCCGCGCTGATGTTCGCGTACGGGCACCGCAGGTGGCTGAGCCTCATCATCTACACCGTGTCTGTGACAGCGTTCGTCTATGTCGTGTTCGGCATGCTCCTGAGGATCCCGCTATGACTCCGCTGCTGGAGGGGCTGAACTCGCTCCTCGACATCTCGATGGTGCTCTACATGGGTGTGGGGCTCTTGCTCGGCTTCATGGTCGGTGCGTTCCCCGGCATCACTGCCACGATGGCGGTGGCGCTCGCCGCAGGCTTCACGATGACCCTCGAGCCGGTGCAGGGCCTCGCTGTCCTGCTGACCATCTACGTCGCCGCGAACTTCGGCGACCGAGTGCCGGCTATCCTCATCAACACTCCGGGCACCCCGGCATCCATCGCGACCACGCTCGATGGCTATCCGATGGCCAAGCAGGGCAGGGCGGGACTCGCCCTCAGTCTGTCGGCGATCGTGTCGGCCATCGGGATCCTCGCGTCCCTCGTCCTGTTCTCATTCGCGGCCGTGCCGATCGCCAGCTTCGCCCGCGACTACTTCAAGTCCCCCGAACTGTTCGCACTCGTCGTCTTCGGCATCGCGATCATGATCGGCATTTCGTCGAAGTCGATGCTCAAGGGCATCCTCGCCGGGCTGTTCGGCCTGATGCTCGGCACCGTCGGCACCTACGCGGCCACGGCGGACAAGCGGTTCACCTTCGGCATCCTCGAACTCGTCGAGGGCGTGAACTTCATCGCCGTGATCATCGGCCTCTTCGGCATCGCCGAGCTGTTCGACCAGCTGCTCACGTATCGCAAGAACCATGTGCGACCCATCTCGAGCCTCGGCCGCTGGTGGCCGAACCGGTCAGAGCTGAAGCAGAGCGGCCGTGCGACGGCCGTCGGCGGTGCGGTCGGCCTCGGAGTCGGGCTCATCCCCGCGGCCGGTGGCGACATCGCTGGTCTCATCGGCTGGGAGCGTGCGCGGAAGGTCTCCAGGAAGCCGGAGACGTTCGGCAAGGGATCGGTCGAGGGTGTCGCGGCATCCGACACGGCATCCAGCGCCACGCTCGGCGGGTCGCTCACCACGACCATGGCGCTCGGCATCCCGGGCGACTCCGTCATGGCCGTCATGATCGGCTCGATGATCATCTGGGGCATCACCCCCGGGCCGACGCTCTTCGCCGAGCGGCCTGATCTCGTCGTCTCCATCGTGGGCATCATGCTCGTCGCCACCCTGTTCTCGCTGGGACTCAGCCTCGTGCGCATGAGGGGCATGGTGAAGCTGCTCGACGTGCCGCAGCCGTACCTGTGGAGCGGCATCCTGATCTTCTGCATCATCGGCACCTATGCCACCTCGAACAGCCTGTCGACCGTCGTCACGATGCTCGTCTTCGGCGTCGTCGGCGTGCTGCTCAAGCGCATGCAGGTGCCGGCGGGACCAGTCGTCCTCGGTCTGCTGCTCGGCCCGCTCGCCGAGGAGAACCTGGCCCGCACTCTGGCGATCCTGCCGTCGCGGCCGTTCTTCGAGGTCGTCAGTCCGATCGCCATCGTGCTCCTCGCACTCGCTGTCCTCTCGATCGTGATGCCGGCGATCCGCGCCGCCCGCAAGCCGCGGGCCGGGCGCGCGTCGTTCACGGATTCCGTGCTCGACACCGAGAGCATCACGCAGATCTCGAACGCGCACGACGAGCTCGCCGCGAACCCCGACCTGCTCACCTCGACCGTGCGCAACGTCGACAAGAAGAAGAAATCCAAGGAGAAGAAGTGACCCGTTACGACATCCTCACCGCGATTCCCACCGCGTTCCGCCGCGACGGGAGTCTTGATATCGAAGGGTCGCGCGCCATCTTCCGCTTCGTCGGAAAGTCGGGTAACGAGGGAGCGTTCGTGCTCGGCACCACCGGCGAGTTCCCCTCGGTGGATGCTGGCGAGTTCACCTCTCTGGTCGAAGCCGCGCTCGCGGAGCTCGCGGACAAGATGCGCGTCATCGTGCACGTCGGTCAGGCCAGCGCGTTCGAAGCCGTGCGACTGACGCGCATCGCGCGTGATCTCGGCGCGACGGAGTTCGCCGCGCTCACCCCGTACTACCTGTCGTCGACCGACGATGCGATCTTCGACTACTTTCAGACCGTGTCGGATGCCGTGGGAGCGGGGCGCCTCTACGTGTACATCTACCCGGCGCGCAGCGGCAACCCGGTTTCGCCGGAGCTGCTCGTGCGTCTCTCGGGGCTTCCAAATGTGGTCGGCGCGAAGATCAGCGAGCTGTCGCTGGAAGACATCGCGGCGTACCGCGCCGTCGTCCCTTCTGACTTCGACCTGTACACGGGTGCTGACCGTGACCTGATCGCCGCCGTCGAGGTGGGCGCGCAGGGCGTCGTCTCAGGCGTCTCCTCTGTCACGCCCAAGCCGTTCCGTGCCCTGGCGGACGCGGGGCGCTCAGGCGACACGGCGGCGATCGCCGCGGCGCAGGCCGATGTCGACGACGTCGTCTCGCTCATCGGCGGAGACATGGCCCGTATGAAGGAGGCCTACCGGGTGCTCGGCGTCACCGACGCGCAGTGCCGCATGGCCATCGCCGAGCCGACGGATGCCGAGCGCGAAGCTGTCGCGCAGGTGGTGGCGAAGCACCGCTGAGGTTGCGTCCCGGCACCGCAACAAAGCTCGTATCTCCTTCTCAGCCCAGCGGCTCAACCGAGAACCGGAACGCCGCGCCCTGACGGAACGGTTCGACGATCTCGAAGTTCTCGAAGGCTGTGCCTCCGGGAATCGGTGATGCGCTCGCCCAATACGACCAGCGCCCGTTGACCAGTACCTCGAGGTCTGGGTGTGGGTCGTCCACTCGCCAGGTCTGCACGGCTCGTCGGCCGAGGAAATGCCAGTGCTCCGCGGTGTCGTCAGAGTAGGTCACCGCCATCGGGTCGTCTTCGTCGCCGGTGGCGCTGACGCTCGCGGCGTCTCCGTCGCGGGTGAGTTCTGAAAGCGGGAAGCGGCCGTGGTCGGTGAACCCGGTGCCAGCGTGATCCGGCCAGAGTTCCGCCGACGTGACAACATGGTCCTTCAGGTGCAGTCGTCGCAGCCGTGCCCAGTTGCCCATCGTGGCGGTCAGCACGAGATTCGCCAGTGGCACCGAATTGTCGTCGGCGAAGCCTGCGACGTCCACCTCGTGTGGGCGATCGGCGCGAAAGCGCACTCGCACCCGCACGTCGGCACCGTTGTCGAAGCGCTCGACGCCGATCCACAC
>JBQDFB010000019.1:6129-28315 GCA_052085045.1 Microbacteriaceae bacterium
TCCCCTTGCGCCTGAAATCGATTTCGCTTAGCCTGACGCGTACGGCGATGATGCCGAACACAGTCCTGACTCGACGACGAGTCGTGTTCCTGAGGAGGAACTATGAGAATCACGCGCACACGTCGTGCCATGATCGCCGCAGTGGGTGCGGTGACGGTCGGTACACTCGCCCTCGCCGGCTGCGGATCGAGCACACCGGGAGAGTCGGCGGACGACGGTGGGGGAGACTCCGGAGCGACGACGATCGAGTTCTGGCACCGCACTTTCACCCCAGTGGAGAACGAGTGGTACGCCGATATCGTCAAGAAATTCAACGACTCGCAGGATGAGATCAAAGTCGTCGATACCGAGGTCCCCGCCGACGCGTGGGATCAGAAGATGAAGGCGGCACAGGCAGCTGGTAAGGCGCCGGACGTGTACACCCACGCAGGCAGCATTCAGGATGCGGTGAACGCCGGTCAGCTGCACGATCTCGACTCGATCGTGCCCGAAGACGCGCTCGCCGAGATCATCGACGCCGCCAAGCCGGTGTCCGAGCTCGACGGCACCACCTACGCTTATCCGCTGCTTCTCGAGCCGCAGACCGTGCTGTTCTGGAACAAAGACCTCCTCGACGCAGCCGGAGTCGACTCCGAGAACGGTCCGGAGACCTGGGATGAGCTGATGGCGGCATGCGCGAAGATCCAGCCGACGCTCGCCAGCGGTCAGTACTGCATCTCGCCCGCGCAGGACGCAGACACGTTCGCATGGTCGTCGGTCGGCCAGCAGTACAACTTCGCAGGCCACACCGCACTGACCGACGATTGGACTGCGCCGGACATCAACGACGATGGCTACCGCGCGATGATGGAGCAGTACAAGGCACTCTGGGACAACGGCTACATGCCCAAGCAGCCGCTCGCCGCGTACGTCGAAGGCAAGGACTTCGGCGAGCAGAAGGTTGCGTTCAAGGTCTCGGGTTCGTGGATGATGTCCGAGATCGGCTCTGACTTCCCGGACCTGCTCCCGGCGACCGGCATCGGTGCATTCCCGAACGCCGCAGACTCCGAAGGTCGTACCGCGACGACGCTGGGCAACTTCAAGTGGGTCGTCGATGCGAAGACCGAGAATGCCGACGCCGCCGGGGAATTCCTCAGTTGGGCGATCGCCGGCGACACCGAGAATCTTGTCCCGTTCTTCGTGGACACTCAGTTCACGAAGGTGCCCGCTCGCCAGTCGGTGCAGGATGCTGTGTCTGAGGATGACGCCGCGGCGGATGCGCCGTGGTCGGACATCATCGTCAATGACATCGCTCCGACGGCCATTCCCGAGCCGATGTACCCCTGGGATGTCTCACTCGCGGTCGGCACGGCGTTCGAGTCGGCCATGAAGGGCTCTGCGTCGCCGGATGACGCGATCAAGACCGCCGAACGCGCGATTCAGACAGTCATCGACCGCGACGGGCTCGCGGACAAAGCACCGGAGAACTGATGCCACCCCTTCGGGGATCGGGCTGGCCGATCCCCGAAGGGAACTGCGTTCAGCCGTGACGATGAGGTGGGCAGATGGCAAGTGAAACAATGACGCCGCGCCGGGAGGCGCGGGCGGTGCGCCGGGAAACGAGGGTGCGCGCAGACAGATACCGCTACCGGGATAACAAGATCGCGTACCTGTTCCTGCTGCCGGTCGTGATCCTGTTGGGGATCTTCGTGATCTGGCCCGCGATCTACGCCGGGTACCTCTCGTTCCAGAACTGGAGCTTCTACAAGGAGCCCGAGTTCGTCGGGTGGAAGAACTTCACTGATGTGATGTCGGATCCGCTGTTCTGGGCATCCGTCGGTCGTGGGTTCGTGTTCGTGGCGATGACCGTTCCGCCGATGCTGATCCTTGCGTTCCTCTTCGCCAGCCTCGTCGTGAGCGTGGGCAAGAAGTTCGCCGGTCTCCTCAAGGTCAGCATCTACATCCCGACCATCATCTCGGCGGTGATCACGTCGATCATCTTCGTGCTGATCTACGACTACTCCGGCGGTCTGCTCAACTGGTTCCTCGCGTTCTTCGGCGTCGATCCGATCGCATGGATCGGCGACCCGGCGTGGGCGCTGCTCGCGATCGCCGTCCCTGCGATCTGGCTGGGCATGGGGCTCACATCGCTCATTATGGTCGCCGCGATGGTCGACATCCCGCAGGAGTTCTACGAAGCGGCAGCGATGGAGGGGGCGAACTGGTGGCAGAAGACCGCTTACATCACGCTGCCGCAGATGAAGAACATCCTGTTGTACCTGTTGATCACCGGTTTCGTCGCCGCGATCCAGCAGTTCGAGCTCCCACTCGTCATGACCAATGGCGGGCCGCTCGATTCGACCATGCTGCCGAACCTGTTCATCTTCACCCACTTCCGCAACGACATCAACGTCGGGTACTCCATCGCCGCAGCATTGCTGATGTTCGTGGTGCTGGGAACGGTCTCTGCCGTGGTGTTCAGATTCGTCAACTCGGAGAGGCTGGTGGACTGAGATGACCTCGATGCAGGAGACGACTCGGATCGTTCTCGCAGGAAAAGAGCTGAAGCGCGACCGGCTGCCGCGAACCCCCGGCTCCTGGCTGGTGCTGGTCGGCAAGGTGCTCGGGGGGCTGCTGTTCCTCGTCGCCGCGCTGTTCCCGCTCGCGTGGATGATCATCGCCGGGTTCAAGTCGAAGACCGAGGTCATCCAGACGCCGTTCCAGTTCTTCCCCGAGGTGTGGAAGTGGGAGAACTATGCGCAGATCCTCGCCGATCCGACATTCACCCTCACGATGGGGTGGACTTTCCTCGGGGCGGTGCTGTTCACACTGCTGAGCCTCACGGTCAACTCTCTCGCCGCGTACGCGTTCGCCCGTCTGGATTTCCGATTCAAACGCACGATCTGGACGATCGTCATCACGACGATGTTCATCCCGGGGATGACGATCCTGCTCACGAGCTTCATCGTCGTCACCAAGCTGTCGATGCTCGACACTCTCGCGGTGCTCGTGATACCGGGCGCGGCGACAGCCGCCAGCGTGTTCTTCATCCGCCAGTTCTACCTGAACATCCCGGCGAGTCTCGAAGAGGCGGCGATGCTCGACGGATGCGGGCGGTTCGCGATCTTCATCCGGATCTTCCTGCCCCTGTCGAAGCCGCCGTTCGTCGTGATGGGCATCACCGCGTTCCTCGCCTACTGGAACTCGTACGTGTGGCCGATCATGACGATAACCTCACCCGAGCGTTTCGTCGTGCAGCAGTACCTCGCCACCTTCCGCTCCGAGCGGTCGACTGAACTGGGCCTGCTGATGGCGGGTTCCGTGCTGGCGGCGGCACCCGTCGTGATCCTGTTCCTCATCTTCCAGCGCCAGATCATCGGCAACATCAAGATGGCGGGCCTCAAGTAGGCAACAGGTGCGGCTCAGGCGAAGCGGATCCAGTTCGCGCCGCGGCCCGTCTCGGCCTGCTGAAGGAGCTCGAGTTCGTCGCCCTTGACCGCGTACAGCGACACGGTCGTCGACTGTTCGCCAGCCGCGATGAGGTGGTTCTGATCGGGGCTGACGGCGAACCCGCGCGGCTGCGTCTCGGTGACGGTGAAGCGATCCGGGGCCGATACCGAGCCGTCGTCGGCTACCGCAACCGCCCCCAGCGTGCTCCCGGTGCGCTCCGAACTCCACAGGCGGCGGCCGCCCGCACCGAAGTGCAGGTCGGCACCCCAGATGTAGTGATGAGCGAGCGGATCCGCGCCGAACTCGCTGTGCCCGAGGCCATTGGTCGTGTCGTACGCGGTCGTCGCTCCCTGCAGCTCGAGTCGTCCGGACTCGGTGTCGCGTGAGTAGTGCAACACCTGACCGGAGAACTCGGTGAGCACGTAGACGGCGTCCTGAGTCTGGCTCAGCACGAGGTGACGCGGCCCGCTGCCGACCGGGGCGGCGATTGTCGCAGGCTCCAGCGGCGCGAGTCGAAGATCGTCGCCCAACGCGTACTGCGCTACGAGATCCGCACCCAATGAGACGAAGTAGGCGAAGCGGCCGTCGTCGCTGGGCAGCACCGAGTGCAGGTTTGGGAACCGTATCCTCGACACGGGAGCTCCGACGATGCCGTCGGAGATCGGGCAGCTGATGCCGTAGCCGCCACCGTAAGAGGCGCCGAGCAGACCGGTGCCGTCGTGGGTGAGCGCGAGATAGCTCATGCCGCCATCCGGCAGGTCGAGACGGGACTGGGGGGTGAGGCGTCCGCTCTCCCGATTCAACGACAGGGTCAGGATGCCGGCGGGATCGCCCTTCACTCCGGCGTAGACGAGGTCACGATCGGCGTCCACGGCGAATGTCGAGCATCCGGTGAGTCCGTCGCTGACGGTCAAGCGCTCGAGACGGCCACTGTCGAAACGGAAGGTGCTGATGGTCCCTTCGCCAGCATTGGCGACCAGGACGAGCGAGGAATCGGTCATGCCCCGATCGTAGAGGCCATCGGACCGCGCGACTGATAGCATCTGCTATATGGGCACATCTGGAGAGCTGGTTGATGAGCTCGGTCGTGAGGCCGCGCGCGCCGATGCTCTGCAACGCCAATCGCGCGATCTTCTCCTGGATGCCACGCACCGCGCTGCAATCGCAGGTATGTCGCAACGCGAGATCGCACAGATCGTGCGTCGCAGCCAACCGGAAGTCTCCCGTTTGCTTCAGCAGAAGCCGCCCGGGCCCTTGGCCTTGCGTGTCTCGCAACGACGAGAGGATATGTCTGCCGTGCTGAACAAGTATGGTGTCACCGACGCACGCATTTTCGGCAGCGTCGCCACTCGCAAAGAGAGGCAAGGGTCTGACGTCGACGTGCTCATCGATACTCCGCGCGTGCTCGGCCTCGGTACGCTATCGAGGCTCGAGCGCGAGTTATCTGCCGTTCTCGACGCTGACGTAGACATCGTGCCGACCCGGAGCCTGCCCGAGTACGCGCGTCAGCGCGCAATCGCCGAGGCGGTGCCGCTGTGAGCCGGACACTCGACGAGCTTCTCACCGAGGCGGTTGCTCATCTCGACGTCATGCACCGTCACCTCGAGCGCGGTTCGATCGGTGACGAGACTATTGCGGATGCCGTTTCGCTGAGGATCGCATCGATGATCGAGGTCCTTCAACGTGGAGCGCCGGAGCTGACGACGGGTCTCTTCGAGGACGAGTGGCCAGTGATCTGGGGCATGCGCAATCGAATCGCCCACGGATACGCAAGTATTGATATCGAGACAGTACGGGCAACGATCGAGGACGACCTCCCTTCGGTTGAGGCCACCTTGCGCAGGCTTCTTGAGAAGAGGGCTGAGCAGAACGAGGTGTAGCCCGTCACCAGACGGATGCCGCGTGCGCCGCCCGTCACCATGACGAGTTTGCCCATGAGATCCGGATAGATCGCGTCCGACATCTTCGGGCTCAGTCCTGCGGGGCCCGCGGCGGCGTCGCACCGATATCAGGAACCGGGGCGGTTCCTAGGTGAACCTCCAGATCATCGGGCGTCGGCGTCTTCGGGCGCCGAGCCGTCGGCCGATCGAGATAGAACATCGCCGTCGACGCGATGTCGTCGCGCAGCGGAAGGTAGCGCCAGCCGCTGCGCCAGCCGAGTGCTTGGATATCGACCTTCGGGATGCCGGATGAGAAGTGGATCGGGTCGAGCAGGTGCCAGCGGTACATGCCGAAGCGCTGCTGGCTGACGTACAGCCCGTCGGGCTTGATGATCTGAGGCATCCCGAGGTAGGGCGTGGAGAACGGGGTGTATCCCTCGCCGGGGACATCGAAGTTCCATGCACCGCCGAAGTAGTCTTCGGTTCCGGTTCCGGCGATCGTCGGATAGTCGGTGTCGTCGTCGAGGTAGAACTTGATCTCGCCCTCGCCCCACCAGCCGTTGGAGTTCACTCCCCACGCGATGTAGGTGCCGACGTACTGTCCGTGCCCCTCGATGCCCTCGAGGATGACGTGCGGAGTCTTGTCCTCGAGTGGGTTCGAGCGCCGCCACTGCGCGTGGAAGTACGCGTCATTCGAGTGGTCGCCGCCGGTCTCGTAGGTGACCTGGTAGTAGACGCGCACGTCGACGGTCGAGGTGTTCTCGACCGTGAGGCGCGCGCCGTCGCGGAACGGCATCGGCCAGTACGAGTTGAAGCCCCCGTGCGGATTGGCGGCGATGGTCTGGGAGTTCACCTGCGCGAACACGCCCCAGCCGCTGCAGAAGAAATCGCCGTAGGGCACTTCGACGGCTGGCTCGTCCGAACCGTCCCAATAGGCGCGCAGCAGGAGTGTCCGCCAGTTGTCGGTGTGGGTGGTGATCCAGATGTGTGTGATCTTGCCCGGGCCCTGAATGTTCGCGAGGTCGAAGGTCTCGCCTGCCTTGATGTCGACGCTCGGCGAGATCTTCCAGCCCGGACCGAGATCACGCGCGCACTCGGCGCCTGTGCCGTCAGTGGCGCGGCCGCCGCCGCCGACGGATCCGTCGAAGTTCTCGGGTGAGATCGATCGCGTCTGCACGGGGCGCAGGGTCGCGATGGTCGCCAGATCAGAGGGTGCGAGAGTCATCTCTTGGTTCACGTCCTTGTGTGTTGAGGGTGCGCGTGCGCCGCACAACGCGATCCACACCAATGTAATCGATTTCAGTTTTGATCGCCAGAGACAGCCATCGCACGATACTGTTTCAACCATGGCCACGATCTACGACGTCGCAGAGCTGGCGGGAGTATCGCCCGCCACCGTCTCGCGCGTCTTCAATGGCACCAGCGTGTCCGACGAGAAGGCGAAGGCCGTGCGAGATGCCGCGCGAGATTTGAAGTTCGTCCCCAGTCGCACGGCACGAACTCTGCGGCGCCAGAGCTCAGAAGTGATCGGCCTCATCATCCCCGACATCGAGAACCCGTACTTCACAGAGATGGCGCGCGGAGTCGAAGACGTGGCGTCTGAGGCCGGTTACTCCGTGGTGCTGTGCAACTCCGACGCTCAGTTGGAGAAGGAATCGACATACCTGCAGATCGCGATCTCCGAGAACATGTCGGGTGTCATCATCGCGACGGCAGCCGAACAGTCCGATCTGGGCCCGATCCTTGCCACGGGGCGGCCGGTGGTGGCCGTCGACCGAACCACTTCCTACGAGGTCGACGGTGTGGTGATGGCGAACCGAGCTGCCGGAACCTCGGCAACAGGAGCGCTGATCGACGCTGGATATCAGCGAATCGCGTACATCGGCGGCCCCGAGCACATCGATACCGCTGCGGAGCGTGCCTCTGGTTGGAAAGCCGCGCTCGCGCGCACGCAGCACCCCGCTGCGGTTGATGATCTGTTGCGGTTCGCAACGTTCCGAGTCGATGGCGGACGGGCTGCGATGGAAGAGCTCCTTACCCTGCCGGAGCCCCCTGACGCCGTCGTCGCGGGCAATAACCTGATCGGCGTCGGTGCGATTCAGGTGCTCACCGAGCACGGGCTCACCCCACCCAAGGTGGGTGTCGCCGTCATCGGTTCTCTGCCGTTCACCACGCTGTCACCAGCCGCCGTCACCGTGGTGCGGCTGCCCGCACGTCATATGGGTGTCACCGCGGCGAAGATGCTGCTGGAGCGCATCGGCGGCGACGAGCAGCCTGCGCGCACGGTCGTGCTCCGCAATGAGCTGCAGGCGGCCAGCGTTCTTCGCTGAACGGCCACGCACGGAACGCGTCCTGTCGCGGGTTGTGAGTTCGTGCTTGCAGCCTGAAATCGATTTCGCCTAGGCTGTCATCACACTCGCGATCAAGGAGGTCCGGATGCGCTGCACCCTCGGAGTCGACGTCGGAACGTCGAGCACCAAGGGCGTGCTCGTCGCCGCGGACGGCGGGATCGTGGCATCGGCGACGCGCGCGCACGATGTCGATCGGCCCCAAACCGGCTGGGTCGAGATGGACGCGCACATCTGGTGGGACGAGTTCGTCAGCATCGCCCGCGAGCTGATCGACACGAATCAGGATGCCGAGGTCGCCGCTGTCGGCGTCAGCGGCATGGGCCCATGCGTGCTCCTCACCGACGCCGACGACGAACCGGTGCGCCCCGCGATCCTCTATGGCGTCGACACGCGCTCCGGGGCACAGATTGCGCGGATGACCGATGAACTCGGCATCGATGAGATCACCCGCATCGGCGGCTCCACCCTCACCTCGCAGGCCGCGGGAGCGAAGATCGCGTGGATTCACGACGAGGATCCGGTCGCCTGGTCCACGGCCGAGCGCTTCTTCATGCCGGCAACCTGGCTCGCCCGTCAACTCTCCGGCGCCTACGTGCTCGACCACCAGTCCGCCAGTCAGACTTCGCCCCTCTACGACATCGAGAACGAGAGATGGCACGAGCCGTGGTGGCAGCGGTACGCCGGCACGATCGAGCAGCCGCGACTGACGTGGGCCGGTGAGATCGCTGGTGAGGTCACCGCCGAAGCCGCGCGGCTCACCGGCATCCCCGCGGGGGTTCCGGTCATCACGGGAACGGTGGATGCCTGGACCGAAGCGGTCAGCGTCGGCGCGCACGAGCTCGGCGACCTGATGCTGATGTACGGCACGACGATGTTCCTCGTCGCCACCGGCGAACAGACCCTCCGCACGCCATCGATGTGGACCACCGCAGGTGCCTTTCCCGGTACGCGCAACCTCGCCGGCGGCCTCGCGACCTCCGGTGCGCTGACCGCATGGCTCAAAGACCTCACCGGCGCTGACTATCCAACGCTGCTCGCGGATGCTGAGGCCTCTGGACCCGGCGCGAACGGCCTCGTGATCCTGCCGTACTTCGCGGGGGAGCGCACGCCGATCCAAGACCCCGACGCACGGGGTGTTGTCGCCGGTCTCACCCTCGAGCACTCCCGCGGCGATCTCTATCGCGCCGCCCTGGAGGCCACCGCCCTCGGCGTCCGTCACAACGTCGAGACCATGCGCGCCGCGGGAGCCGACATCCGTCGCATCGTCGCCGTCGGGGGTGGAACGCAGGGTCAGCTGTGGCTGCAGGTCGTCTCCGACGTCACCGGTCTCGTGCAGGAAGTGCCCGAGACGACGATCGGCGCGAGCTACGGAGCGGCCTTCCTCGCTGCCTCCGCCGTCGCCCCTGAGATCGGTGTCGGCCAGCCGGTCATCACCGACTGGAATCCGATCACGCAGATCATCACTCCGAACGCCGAATTGCGCGACTTCTACGACACACTCTTCGATCGCTACGTGCGCCTGTACGAGGGGTCGAAGGACGTCATCCACGAACTCGCTGCGGAGCAGCACGGAGACCGCCGTGAATGAGCACCGCCGCGCCCGCGGCATCCCGCACACCTCGCAGGCGACGGCCTTCCCGCTCGGAGGGATCGGCACTGGCAACGTGTCGCTCGGCGCCCGCGGCGAGCTTCGCGATTGGGAGCTTGAGAATGCTCCCGACAAGGGGCGCCAGAATCCGCACTCGTTCTTCGCGATCCACGCGGTGACCGAAGGAGCAGCCGCCGTCACGCGTGTGCTCGAGGCGCGCCTGACCGGTCGTCATGACGCCGATGCCGGATACCCCTTCGAACAGCTCGCCGGCCTACCTCGGCTTGCTGGGGCAACGCTCCACGGCGAGTATCCGGTCGTCGACATCGACTTCACCGACGACGACCTGCCCGTCGATGTCTCCCTTCACGCGTTCACACCGCTCGTTCCGCTGGACCCCGATGCCTCCGGCATCCCGGCCGCCGTGCTGCGCTATCGGGTGACGAACCCCGGATCGGCACCGGTTGCGGTGACAGTCGCCGGCAGCGTCTCGCACACCGCCGGCCGCGGTACGCCCGGGCCGGACGCCCCCTGGGGGATGCGTGGCACACAGTCCGTGCGGTGGCGAAATGACGGCGATGTGCGCGGGCTCGATTTCGACGTCGACCTTCCCGCGGATGACCCCGGGTACGGCACGTTGAGCCTCACGACGACGGATGTGGCGACCACAGTGAAGCCGCAGTGGGTCACCAGCTACTGGCCCGACGGCGCCCGACTGTTCTGGAACGACCTCGCCGATGACGGCATGCTCGAGCCCGAACCCCGGCTCACGCTCGAGGATCGGCCCCGCGGCCTGTTCGCGGAGTTGGATGCCGATGGCGCAGACGCGACGTTGACCGAAGAGCAGATGATGGCGAAGCTTCCGCGCATCCGCACCGGTTCCCTCGGCATCGTCCACACCCTCGAGCCTGGTGAGAGCCGTGATTTCGAGTTCGTGCTCGCCTGGAGCTTCCCGAATCGTCGCTGCGGCTGGCACGGGCACATCATCTTCGACGATCCCGAAGGTGTCGTCCGCAACCGCTACGCGACGCTCTGGCCCGACGCGTGGTCCGCCGCCGCACACCTGCACCAGAACCTGCCGGCGCTGGAGTCCGCGACGAACAACTTCGTCGACGCGCTTTACGGCGGGAGCATCGACCCGGTCATCAGCGATGCGGCGGGCGCGAACATCGCGGCGCTCCGCTCGACGACCTGCTTCGTGCTGGAATCTCCGAACCCCGATCTCGGCGACGGACCGGTGTTCGCCGCGTGGGAGGGATCGTTCGACCACGGCGGATCCTGCGAGGGCACCTGCACGCACGTTTGGTCGTACGCGCAGACAGCGGCATGGCTGTTCCCCTCACTTGAACGCAGCGCTCGCCGCACCGAGTACCTGCTCGAGACGGATGCAGAGGGTGCGCAGAAGTTCCGTGGCAATCGCGTCTTCGGCGGGCCTTCG
This sequence comes from Microbacteriaceae bacterium, assembly GCA_052085045.1. GTDB lineage: Bacteria > Actinomycetota > Actinomycetes > Actinomycetales > Microbacteriaceae > Microbacterium. The sequence continues at coordinate 16,816 of JBQDFB010000019.1, forward strand.
TGGTTCATGGGCCCCGCGGTTGACGGGCAGCTCGGCACACTACTGCGCCTGCATCGTGAATGGCGCTTCAGTGGTGACGATGCTTTCCTCGCAGAGTTGTGGCCCGACGCTTCGCGCGCTCTCGAGTACGCGATCCGTGCGTGGGATCGGGATGGCGATGCCCTGCTCGACGGTGAGCTGCACAACACCTATGACATCGAGTTCCACGGGATAGAGCCGCTCGCGAACGGCATGTACCTCGCCGCACTGCGTGCCGGCGCACGGATCGCCGAGCACCTCGGCGAGACCGACCGTTCACAGACCTGGTCGGCGCAGGCCGACCGGGTCGCCGAGACGATGGATCGCGTGCTCTGGAACGGCGAGTACTACCGACAGGTGATCGAAGACCTCGACGAGCACCGGTACCAGTACGGCGATGGCGTGCTGTCCGACCAACTGCTCGGGCAGTTCCACGCGTACCTCGGCGGTCTTGGCCCGCTGCTGTCGGAGGGGCGCGTCGAATCCGCGCTCGCCGCGATCGTGGCGCACAACCACCGGTCTGACCTGTCGCGTCACGAAAGCACACAGCGGGTGTACGCGCTAAATGACGAGGGCGGTCTGCTGCTGGCATCCTGGCCGCGCGGTGGCAGGCCCGCGATCCCGTTCGTGTACTCCGACGAGGTATGGACGGGCATCGAGCATCAGGTCGCCGCGTCTCTGCTGTTCGCCGGGCGCGTCGACGAGGCGCTGCTGATCGAACGCACGCTGCGTGCGCGATACGACGGTGCGCACCGCAACCCGTGGAATGAGATCGAGTGCGGCAACCACTACGCGCGTTCGCTCGCGTCCTGGGGGCTGCTCATCGCAGCCAGTGGCGCGCAGTGGGATGCGCCCTCGCGCACTCTTGCGTTCGCTCCCGCCACTACTGGTGCATTCCGGAGCCTTTTCACGACGGGCACCGGGTGGGGCCGTATCGAGATCGGCGACGACGCTCTCACGCTGCATCTCGACGGCGGACACCTCGACATCGACGAACTGTACCTTCACGGCGCGAGCATTGCCCGTGGCATCCGACTCCGCGCAGGTGACGCACACACCGCTCGGCTGACAGACGAACACCCAACACCGGAGGAATCATGAGCTACACCCTTCCTGCCGCGGCATCCCGCCCGGCATCCGCACCCCAGACCGCGTACTTGATCACCTCCGGTGACCTGCGCGAGTCGGCCAACGTCGCCGCCTGGCCGGTGCAGGAGGCGACCGAGGCCGCCGTCACCGCCGCGTTCGAAGAGCTGGGCTGGGCCGTCGTGCGGCCCTTCGGCGTCGACCCGAAGACCGGCCACGGTTACATCTCCAGCCAGCGCATGGGCATGGAGGTCTTCAAGAACATCCCCGAGGATGCTCCGCTCGTCGTCGCCATCGCGAACTGGCAGTACTCGCACCATGTGCTCGCGGGCCTGCGCACCCACCGCGGACCCATCCTCACGACGGCGAACTTCGCACCGGACTGGCCGGGCCTGGTGGGCCTGCTCGGTCTGAACGCCGGACTCACCAAGATGGACAAGCCGTACTCGTCGACCTGGTCGGTCGACTTCACGGACGAGTGGTTCAAGGCGGGCCTGAAGGAGTGGACCGAGACGGGCACGATCACGCACGACTACTCGCACGTGCGCGACCTCCCCGCTCTTCCGGACAGCCCAGAGAAGCAGCTCGGTGAGGCGCTCGCCGCGCAGCTGCGCGACGAGAAGGCCATCATCGGCGTCTTCGACGAAGGCTGCATGGGCATGTACAACGCGATCTTCGACGACGAGCTGCTCAACGGCACCGGCATCTACAAGGAGCGGCTGTCGCAGTCGGCCCTCTACGCCGAGATGCTCGAGGTCAACGATGCCGAGGCGGATGCTGCCTACGACTGGCTGATCGAGGCAGGAATGACCTTCCGGTACGGCGAGGACGGCACCACCGAGCTCACCCGTGAACAGGTGCAGTGGCAGATGAAGATGTACATCGCCGCCTTGCGCATCGCGGACGATTTCGGCCTGGATGCTGTCGGCATCCAGTATCAGCAGGGACTGAAGGACCTCGTCCCGGCATCCGACCTCGCCGAAGGCATCCTGAACTCCACCGAACGCCCTCCGGTGACCTCGCGCGACGGCTCTCGCGTGCTGCACAAAGGCCGCGCGTTCCCGCACTTCAACGAGGCCGACGAGGGCGTCGCCGTCGATGCACTGGTCACCGACCGCGTCTGGCGCGCGATGGGCCTCGTGCCCGACAACACGCTGCACGACGTGCGCTGGGGTGAAGAGTACGACGGGCAGTTCGTCTGGGCGTACGAGATCTCCGGCTCGGTGCCGGCTTCGCACTTGGGCGGTTGGGACAAGGCCGAGGGCTGGCGTCAGGGGCATGTCTTCTTCCCGGCGGGGGGAGCGACGCTGAACGGCACCTCGAAGCCGGGCGAAGTCGTCCTCTCGCGAGTGTTCATCGCTGATGGCATCTTGCACGCCGACATCTTCCGCGCATCCGTCGTCGAACTGCCCGAAGAGGAGACTCAGCGCCGCAAGGCCGCGACGAACGAAGAATGGCCGATCGCCCACGTCGTGCTGCACGGCGTCTCGCGCGACCAGTTCATGGCCCGCCACAAGGCGAACCACGCGCAGCTCGTCTACGCGCCGGATGCCGCGACCGCCGACAAGGCCCTCATCGCCAAGGCCGCGATGTTCGCCGGCATGGGCATCAAGGTGAACCTGATCGGCGACGTCACCATCTGAGGGAATCACCCGCGGGAAGATTGCGGAGGTCGCGGGCGTGCAGCCGGGAACGGGTAGTGTGGCGTCACGATGAGGATGACGCGTCGCGAGCTGCTGGTGGGCGCCGGAGCGGGGGCGCTCGGGGTGCTCCTTGTGTCGTGCACGCCGGAGCCGCAGCCCACCCCCACGAAGACACGCACTCCCTCGCCGTTGCCGACCACGGCGGTTCCCACCCCGGCATCCAGCGCTCGAAGCACCTGGGCGACCGATCCGTACTCCCGCGGCGCCGTCAGCTACAACCGCATCGGCGTGCAGGCCGATGCGCGCAGCCGCCTGGCAGAGCCCGTCGAGGGACGTGTCTTCTTCGCCGGTGAGGCAACGGATGCCGACAACCCTGCCACCATCCGCGGTGCGATCCACTCCGGGGAGAGTGCGGCGATGCGCATCCGGGCGGCCGCGATCGCCGGCGAACGGATCGCCGTGATCGGCGCGGGCCTTGCCGGCGCGACGGTTGCCGCCGGGCTCGCGGATCTCGACCTCGAGGTCACCGTTCTCGAAGCGCGCGACCGCGTGGGCGGGCGCACGCACACGCAGCTCAACGACGAGTGGGTGATACCCGTCCAGCTCGGCGGCTGGCTGCTGCCACCGCTCGCCGAAGGCGAGGAGCCCGCCCGCGAAGAGTCAGGTCTGCCCGAGACAGCAGCCCTGGCATCCGCTCTCTGGCGCGCGCCGGACCGCGACGTCGACCCGATCAGCAATGACCCGATCGACTCCGCGATCGCTGAGGCGCAGGCACTGCCGACCGACATCTCCCTCGCCGAGGCGCTCACCGAGACCGGCGCCGACCTCGAGGATCCGAGCATTGCAGCGCTGCTCGCGTATCTCGGCACGACCGCGGGGGCGGATGCCGACGTGCTCTCCTCCTGGTTCCCACCCGCGCTCCCGTCGGCGGCCCGAAGGGGCGTGATCGGCGACTTCGATGCGCACATCCACGATCTCCTCGAGTCGGCGCAGCTGACGATGTCGTCACCGGTGACCCGCATCGCCTACGACGACGCCGGTGTCAGCCTGCGCCTGGGCACCGGCGAGTCCACGTCGTACGATCGCGTCGTCGTCACCGTCCCCCTCGGCGTGCTCCAGGGCGATCGCCTCGAGTTCTCGCCGCCGCTGCCCTTCGCGAACCGCGGCGCGATCAACGCCCTCGGTATGGGACACATCGAGACCATCTGGCTGCGTTACGACGAGCCGTTCTGGGAGACCGACGCGACCATCTGGCACGCCGTCGGCGGCGATCAGACCGTGCGGACCTGGATCAATCTGCTGCCTGTCACGGGCGAGAGCATCCTCGTCGGGATCGTCGGCGCGGACGCCGCCGAGAGCTTCGCCGAACTCGAGGATCAGGAGGCGCTGCTGGCTGCGCTCACGTCGCTGACGTCGTTCCTGCCTGCCGAAGCGGACTGACCGCCTTCCGCCGTGACGGGCTGATCCGACTGATCAGCGCGAGCACCGCCGCGATCAGAGCGAAGATGGCCAGGGCGACGCCGCTGGTGATGAGGAACTCTCCGATGCCGCTGACCTGGCGCAGATCGAGGAAGTAATACGGGTACCAGCCGATCATCGGCCCCCGCCACATCGTCACCCCGCCCCATAGCAGCGGGAACACCAGCGAACCGGGGACGATCCACCACGGCACAGCGCGGTGACCGGGGGTGAGCGTCCACGCGATCGCGGTGAACGCGGGAAGCCAGAAATGCAGCACCTGATCCGACCAGGGAACGTCCACGCGGATGCCGCGGAGCCCGGCCTGCCACACGATCAGGGCGAACGCGAGGCCCGCCGTGGTCGTCCAGGTGAGGACGAGTGAGAGTGCGATGCTGAACCAGCGCGGGTCATCGTCGCGCCGGAACGCCAGCACCCCGCCGACGATGAGCAGCGCGACGAGTGCGATGTTCGACTCGACCGTGAGATACGCGAAGAAGTTGCGGCCCGCGATCGTCTGCGAGCTGAGGCCCCAGAACAGCCGGTGCACGAGCGCGACGAAGCACACGGCGGCCGTGAAGAGGCGAAGCACGCCGAACGTGTTCCGTGGCTTCACTCTCGCCGGGTCTCCCTTCTGACGCTCGATCACGCCATCCCGCGAGTCTACGGAGAAGCGAACGTCAGATCCCGAGGATCGCCTTGGCGACGAAGAAGTAGATCACCAGCCCCGTCGCATCCACGAAGGTCGTGATGAACGGGTTCGAGAATACCGCGGGGTCGACGCGGATCATGCGCGCGACGATCGGCATGATCCCGCCGATCGTCGCGGCGACGGCGCACACCGCGACCAGCGTGCAGCCGATCACGAGCCCGATCTGCCAGTCGTACACGAGCGCCGTGATTCCGAATCCCAGCAGGCCGAGGAGCACCCCGAGCGACAGTCCCACCCGCAGCTCTCTGGTGAGCACGCGCACGAGATCTCTCGGACGCACCTCGCCGAGCGCGAGCGCGCGGGTCACGGTCGTCGCGGCCTGGTTGCCGGTGTTCCCTCCGGTGCCGATCAGCAGCGGCACGAACAGGGCCAGCACCGTCATCTGCTCGAGCGTCGCCTCGAACACCGACAGCACCTTCACGGTGAGCGTCGCGCCGATCGCGAGGACGAACAGCCAGACGATGCGTGAACGCACGATCCGGCGGATCGGGGTGGACAGGTACGGGCGGCTGAGCGGCTCCGCACCGCCCTGGCGTGCAGCGTTCTGGTTCTCCTCGCGCTTGAGGATGCGGGCGGCGTCGTCGATCGTGAAGATCCCGACGAGGCGGTCCTCGCTGTCGACTACCGGGACGGCCAGCAGCCCGAGGTCGGTGCAGTCGCGGGCGGCGGCCTCGGCGCTCGAATCGGCCGACACGGTGTGCGCGTCCTGCATCATCGACTCGACGGTCGCGTCATCGCCTGCCGTCATCAGGTCGCGGAGGCTGACGACCCCCACCACGCGGCGCGCATGATCGGTCACCGGAAGCGTGTAGATCGTCTCGGCATCCGAGAGCCGCGCGCGCACCCGCCGCAGCGTCTCCGCGGCGGTGAGGCCGGGATGGGTTGCGACGTACTCCGGGCTCATGCGCCGACCGATCGAATCCTGCGAGTACCCGAGCACCGACGCCGTGAGTTCGCGGTCCCGCCGCGAGAGTCCGCGCAGCAGCCGCGGCGCGAGCGACGCCGGCAGTTCATCGAGCAGCCAGACCCGGTCATCCGGGTCCATCTCGGCGAACAGGGCGGCGACCTCGGCATCCTGCAGGCCGCGCACCAGCTCGCCCTGCAGCTCCGGTGACAATGCTTCGAACGCCTCCACGGCGCGTTGCTTCGGCAGCAGCCGGTAGACGACGGCACAGTCTCGCGGATTCAACCGTTCGAGTATCGGCACGACCTGCCAGATCGGCACCGGCGACAGGGCGGCGGATGCTGCGGCGAGATCGCGCCGCGACAGACTCTGTTCGATCAGGTCGAGAAGGTCATCGGTGTCGACGTTCTGGGTGGGGATCTGCTCCGTGGTCATGGCGTGCTTCTTTCGGGCAGGCCGACAGCAAGCGCTCGCAGCAGTGCGCGGGCAGTCGTCGGCTGGACGGTCGTGTAGAAGCCGGACACCCGCGAGGAACGTCAGAGGTTGGATGCCTCGAATGCGATGGCGGAGCCCGGATGCTGATGGCAACTATCACCACTCATGGGAGTACCACCTCGCTTCCGTCGTCGCAGACCGCCTCAGATGCGGTCGAGCCTCAGCAGCGTGTTCGCCTGCTGCCTCCGCCAATGTAGTCCATCAGGGTGGAGAACCGCTTCTCGCAGCTCATGGCTCAGGAGTAGTTGCGTCTCGCAGGAACGGCCGGGCGGCATTGAGGAGTGCCCGAGGGTCATCGGCCCAGATGCGCACCGAGGTGACGAGGTGCTCCCCGCCGTGTGGCGGGAGGCCCGGCAGCCGCACCGCGTACGGCCGCTCCAGTTCGATTTCGATGTTCGTCTCGCTCTGCATTCGCTCCGCATACTCCCAGCCGCCCGGTCGTTTCGTGACGCGGGTCTGCTTCGGCTGGTCGATCCGCCGGTTGATCGCGACGGAGGCGATCACCGACCACGGAACAGTGATGTCGATCTCAAGACCGCCGCGGATCAGGATGCCGGCGGGTGCCACGGCGTGCGGACGCAGCAGCATCGCGCACAGAAGTCCGATCATCCACGTCAGCCCCCAGAATCCGAGGATGAGGAAGCCGATGCGCACGGTTGGCCACCGGTGCACGATGAGGTCGATGATCGGGATCTCGATTGCCGACAGCACGATGAACACTATGAGCACCGTGAGAACCGGGCTGTGGTAGCCGATCCCGGTGCCACTGCGAGGCACGGCGGGACGGCGCACGATCGCTCTGCCGATACTCGAGTACACCCGCAGCTCGGCGTGCAGCGCACGACGCAGCATCGAGGCGACGCGCTGCCATCGCGACGGTGAGACTCGCGCGGAGGATTTCGTTGCGGTCGTCATCGGACGGCCCTGGGGTCCGGATCGGCGGAGGCGTCCGTCGTCTCCGCTTCCGCGACAAGGATCGCGAGGCGTTCGCTGAGCGCGGCGATTCCACGTTCGACGATTGCGTGATCGTCGGGGTCGATCGCCGAGATCAGTGTCTCGTTGAGTTCGACGTGCTCCCGCTGCATCTTCGCCATCGTCTGTCGCGCGGTCTCGGTGAGTTCGACCAGCACCGAGCGGCGGTCGGTCGGATGCGGGGTGCGACGCACGTGTCCGGAGTGCTCAAGTCCGTCGACGAGTCCGGTGATGTTGCGCGGGCTCACCTCGCAGAGCTGGGCGAGCGCCTGCTGCGTGGACGGGCCGTGGTGCTGCAGCATCCACAGCAGGTGCACGCGCGCTGTCGTGAGCCCGGTACCCGCGAACGCGCGCACCATGTCCTTCTGGAAGAGGTCGGCGATCTGCAGGAGCCGGTCGAGCAGTAGCGAGGTCATGGTAGTGATGCTACTACATCATTACCTGTGTTCACTAAATAGTGAGATCGCGTCAGGCCGGGTCGATCCGCAGCACCCCGGGTGCCTCGCCGCCCTCCAGATCGTCGGCGATGCGGATGCTGCGCGCAAGATCGTCCAGCGCGGGGATCAGCGTGCCGAACCGCTCGCGGTCGCCACCGACCGCAGACAGGGTGATCAGGTGCGAACCGGTGTCCCACGTGTACGTGGCGAACGGCGGCTGAGCCGGGTCAGGAGGCAGGGAGATCACGAGCTTCTCGCCGGCGCCGAGCGCCGAGGTGAACGTCTCGGTGTCGTCGTACTCGATGGGCATCATGGCCCGGGCACGCCGTACGTCGTTGGTCAGCTCCTGCGTCGTGGCCATCGCGACGATGAGTTCGGGGTCCGCCTTCCACGTCCACACCAGCACGCGCCCATCGGCGCGCTTCATCATCGCGGGGGCGAACTGACTGATGATCCACGCACCGGCGCCGGCGCCGCGGGGGAGCGGACTCTGCCCGCGCTGCAGCGCCTGGCCCATCAGCATCCTGATCGCCGCCTTGCGGTGGCGGCGTCCCTTCCAGCCGAACGATCCGGTGACGGGGATCCAGAGCTGCGGGTCGGCGGAGCTGACGATGCGCATGCGCCCACGCTACCGCCGTCGCCCTGAGATCGCCCGTGAGGTTCCCCCTGAGACCTCCCGTGAGACTGCATTCCGCGGATGAGACCCGCGGGACTCCCGGCCGTCTCATCCGCGGAATGCAGATTCGCAGCGGGGAAGCGGGGAAGCGGGGAGCCGGGGAATCGGGGGCGGCGGGCGAGGCGGACGGGGGCGCGCGGGGTGCTCAGGTAGAGTGGCGTGCGCCCGATCCGGGCTCCCGCGTACCGAAGGCTGCCTATCCGTGACCTCCCCTGACGCCCCGTTGAAGATCCTCATCGGCTGTGACACGTTCGCCCCGGACATCAACGGCGCAGCGCGCTTCGCTGAGCGACTCGCCGCAGGGCTCGTGCAGCGGGGCCACGACGTGCATGTCGTCGCCCCGAACCGCAAGTATCGCCGGGCCGCTCCTGCAACCGAGGTCATCGAGGGCGAGCCGATGACGCTGCACCGTCTGCCTTCGGTGCGCTGGGCGCCGCACGACTGGCTGCGCTTCGTCTGGCCGTGGCGCTCGAAGCACTACGCGCGCAAGGTGCTCGACCGTGTCAAGCCCGACGTGGTGCACATCCAGTCGCATATCGTGATCGGCCGTGGTCTGTCGCGCATCGCGCATCAGCGCGGCATCCCGGTGATCGCTACCAACCATGTGATGGCCGAAAACATCCTCGATCACACGACCTTCCCGAAGTTCGTCGACGACGCAGTGCTGAAACTCGCCTGGGCAGACGCCAAGCGCACGTTCGACCTCACGCGCGCGATCACCACCCCGACGCGCCGCGCCGCCGATTTCCTCGAGCGCACGGTCGACGTCAGCGGCGTCATTCCCGTCAGCTGCGGCATCGACCGCACGCAGTATGCCCCGGTGGTCGGTCCGCGCGAAAAGAACCGGATGGTTTTCGTCGGGCGCCTCACCGCTGAGAAGCAGGTCGAAGTCATCCTCGACGCGATGACGAAGCTCGACCCGGCGCTGGATGTGAGCTTTGACATCGTCGGCGGCGGCGACCAGCGCAAGAGCCTCGAGCGCGCGGCCACCGAGCTCGGGTTGGCCGACCGCGTCACGTTCCACGGACGCACGACCGATGACGAACTGCGCGGACTGCTCTCGCGCGCGAGCCTGTTCGTGATCGCGTCGATCGCCGAACTGCAGTCGATCGCGACCATGGAGGCGATGGCCTCGGCCCTGCCAGTCGTCGCGGCGGATGCTGTCGCCCTCCCGCACCTCGTCCAGGACGGCGAGAACGGGTACCTGTTCGAGCCCGGCAATGCCGATGAGCTCGCCGCGCGGCTCACCGATGTCTTCACTGCCGAGCCGAACGAGTACGAGCGCATGCAGCAGGCCTCGCTCGAGGGCGTCGTCGTGCACGACATCAACCGCACGCTCGATACATTCGAGGCGCTGTACCGCGACCTGCCGCTGCCGGACTAGTCATGCACATCGTCTTCTTCGGCGATCAGCACCTGGAATCCCTCGGCGGAGCGCAGGTGTCGATGCGGTTGCAGCGGTGGTTCCTCGAGCGGGCCGGTCACACCGTGACGGCGGTCGCGCCGAAGATGCATGCCGGTCACCGCCCGGCGGATGCTGGGTACCTCGACCTGCCGTCTATCCCGATCACGCTCGACCGGGAGTACTCGATGTCGTGGCCGGGCCGTCGCACCGACCGGTTCCTCGATCGGGCGTTCACCACCCGCCCGTCGGTCGATCTCGTGCACGTGCAGGCCGACTTCTGGGGCGCGTTCATCGGGCATCGATTCGCGCATCGCCACGGCATCCCGGTCGTGCACACAATGCACAACCGCGTGGATGTCGGCATGGCTGCCGTCACACCGCTGCACAAGCCCGCGCTCGCGGTGCTGAACCTGTGGCGTCGTCAGTCGATGCGCGGGATCGGTGAGGTGGTCTCGGGCAGCGACGGATGGGCGTTCTTGCGCGGTATCGCCCAGGGCTCGAGTGCCGTCACGGCCCCCTCGGGGCACTTCGCGCGGCGCCTCGAACAGCATGATGTGTTCCCCGATGTCGACGTCGTCTGGAACGGCATCGATGACGAACTGCTCGCTGCAACGCTCGCCTCGCGCGAACCGCGCACGGATCGGCGCCCGCGGTTCGTCTGGATCGGACGGATGAGCCCAGAGAAGCGCCTGTTGCCGTTCCTCGAGGCTGTCGTCGAGTCGCAGGTGGATGCTGACATCGAGGTCATCGGCGGCGGCGGGCAGCTGCGTGCTGCCGAGAAGATCGCGCGCGGTCGCGGTGCTTCTCGGGGACATGCGGGCATCCGGTTCGTCGGCCGGCTGCCGTATGCCGAGACGCTCGCGCGGGTCGCCGCGGCGGATGCCGTCGTGCAGACGTCGATCGGGTTCGAGACCCAGGGGATGACACCGTTCGAGGCCGCGACCCTCGGCACCCCGACGATCATCAGCGATCCCGACATCGCCGGTGAACTGCGCGGGGGCCTGTGGTCCGTGCCCGACGCGTCGGTGGCTGCTCTGGCGCAGACGCTGACGCACGCGGCATCCGACATCCGCACCGGAACCGGCCCGACCCCCGACGCCGACGTCGCCGAGGCGTTCCGACAGTCATCTCGCACCGAGGCGATGATCGAGATCTACCGGCGGGTGCTCGGCGACGCGTGAGTGCTGCCCGTCGCCGGCCGCACCGGTTCAGAAGTTCAGGAACGACCCGAAGAAGCCGATGAAGGTGCTGAAGGCGATGCCCACGACTTGGGCCAAGCCGATGCCGGCGGCGATGCCCGCGGCGGCGTGCGGAGCGCCCACTCGGCGGATGCCGATGAGACCGAGGATCAGCGCCGTCAGGGCTGCCGCGAACGTGAGGAAGGTTCCGACTCCGCTCACCAGAGTGTAGAAGCTGTATCCGGAGTACGCCGAGGAGGCGATCAGGACCTGGAGCACGATGTTGTTCACGACGGCGATCGCAATCGCGATCAGTCCCAGGATGAGCCCGGCCTTTCCCACGGGGTTGGTGGTGGAGGTCGGCTGAGTCCCCTGCGGGAACTGCCCGTTCAGGACGTAGCCCTGAGCTGCGTTCTGCTGCGGCGTCTGCTGCTGGGGCTGGGCGTACGGCGGGACCTGGTTCGGGTTGTGCGCGGGCTGCTGCGGGTCGCTCATGCCGCTGAGCATATCGGCGGA
>JBQDFB010000019.1:28415-34167 GCA_052085045.1 Microbacteriaceae bacterium
TCGGGTTGTGCGCGGGCTGCTGCGGGTCGCTCATGCCGCTGAGCATATCGGCGGATTCAGGGTCAGTGGTAGCGGTGTGCACGGGGAGGAGTACCCATCGTGCGGGGCTCAGCGCCGGTCAGCCCCAATGACCCGGCGCGGTCAGATTCGACTCGTCGATCTCGACTCCGTGGTGCCCGACGTCGGCGACGCAGTACAGCAGCGACTGCGTCGGATAGCCGTGCGGGCGGTTGTCGCGGATGATCGCCGCGTCGTCGGTCGGGTCGAGTTCCGCGGATGCTGCGAGCAGCTCGACCCACCGCTCTGCCCAGTCGTCCGTTCGGGCGGGCCGGTCGCGGAACTCCGGCAGCCAGCGGGCGATGCGCGCGGTCGCCGGGTCGTCCAGCCCGTCGTGCGCGATCATGTGCACGCCCTGCGGAATCGGCGTCTCGGTCAGCTCGGCGCCGTCCCACGACAGCACGCGCGCGGCATCCGGTCCGACCTCGAGCAGGTTGAAGCCGTGCATCGGCAGCGCACCCGCGGGCGATCGCCCGGCGACTGACTCGAGCGCAAGGCTGCCGCGGCTGCGCACCTGATCCTCCGGCAGCTCGAGCACATCGGCGCGGTTCAGCAGCACGGCGAGACGGTGGGTTGTTCGGTCGACGGCGAGCCAGGCTCCGCCAGCGCGGCGATCGCGGATACCGATCACGCCGGGATATTGCTCCGGCCACCACGCTCCGAGAGAATCCCAGGCCCGCTCGGGGTCCTCGTCGCGGACGGCGAGCAGCCGCGACCCTCCCGGCTCTGCGACATCGATGACGACCGTGCACACAGGGCTCAGTCTAGGCGCCGGCCGCCGTGACCCCGGCCGCATCGAACCGGATCGAGCCCGCACGCTTGGGCGGAGAACACGCGGATGGGCGGACCGCGCACAGCGATATCTCCGCCCGAGACGGTGTCCTCCGCCCATCACTGTGAGCGGTGCCCCGGCCCCTGGTTCCGCACTCACCGACCCGCCGCACGCACTCGTCGGGCAGAATCGAGACATGAACATCGTCGTCGGAGTCACGGGCGGCATCGCCGCGTACAAGACGGTGCAGCTCGTGCGGCTGCTCATCAAGGCCGGGCACGAGGTGACGGTCATTCCCACCGAAGATGCGCTGCGCTTCGTCGGCACGCCGACTTGGGAGGCGATCAGCCGCAACACCGTCACGACCGGCGTGCACGACGACGTCGCCCGGGTGCGGCACGTGGCGCTCGGTCAGGCCGCCGAGCTCGTCATCGTCGCCCCCGCGACCGCGAACACCATCGCGAAGATGACGGCGGGTCTCGCCGATGACCTGCTCGGCACGACCCTCCTCGCCACGACCGCACCGGTCGCGATCGCCCCGGCGATGCACACCGAGATGTGGCGGCATCCATCCACACAGGCGAACATCACAACGCTCCGCGAGCGCGGCGTGCACATCCTCGGCCCCGCCGACGGCGAGCTCACCGGCGGCGACTCCGGCCCGGGGCGGATGCTGGAACCCGAGGCGATCTTCACCGACGCCCTCGCCCTCCTTGCCCCGCAGGACCTCACCGGCACGCGCGTCGCCATCTCAGCCGGAGGCACGCGCGAGCCGATCGACCCGGTGCGCTTCCTCGGCAATCGCTCCAGCGGTCGACAGGGCGTCGCGCTCGCCGCAGAGGCCGCCGCCCGTGGCGCGCAGGTCACGCTGGTCGCCGCGAACATCTCCGCGGACGTGCTCGCGGCGGCGAAGCATCCACTCGTCGACATCCATGTGATCGGCACCGCCGCCGAGCTCGGTGCGGCAATGCAGGATGCCGCGGTGTCCGCCGACGTCGTCATCATGGCGGCTGCGGTCGCTGACTACCGTCCGGCGACGGCATCCGATCAGAAGCTCACCAAGGAAGAGAGCATCCTCGACCGCATCGACCTCGTCGAGAACGACGACATCGTCGCCGGGCTCGCCGCCTCCGGACCCGACGGCCAGACGATCGTCGCGTTCGCCGCCGAGACGCTCGCAGACCCGGCCGCCCGCCGCGAACGCGCGGCCGGCAAGCGCGAACGCAAGGGCGTCGACCTGCTCGCGGTCAACCTCGCCGACGCCGACCATGGCTTCGAGAATCCGGACAACGCCGTCGAGGTCATCGGCGCGGGCGGTGCCGTCGTGGCATCCGCCGAGGGACCCAAGCGCGACGTCGCCGCCGCGATCTGGGATGCCGTCGTCACCCTGCGCGGCTGACGGCGTCGCCCTCGACTCCGGCGATCAGCCGTGTAGAGCCGTCAGAATCTGATCGACACGTCGCTCGACGAGGGAGAGTGCTCGATCCCTCGGCATCCGATTCGGCTCGTTCAGCACTGAGATGGCCAGGCCGTCACCGAGGGCGAGCAGCTCGGCAGCCGCATCGTCGATTGCGGAGGCGGCCGCATCCGGTACGGCCTCGGCGAGGATCGCGGTCAGGGCTCGCTGCGTGCGGGTCCACAGTTCTTCGTATCGGACGCGAACTTCGTCATCGGTCACCGCATGGGCTGCGAAAGCGAGCCACACGCGCGCGACCTGGCTCTGCGCGCTCGATGGAACCATCCTGGCTACGACTGCCCGCAATCGGCCTTCCGGAGTCGCAGGCTGCTCGGAGAGCGGCAGAGCGGTGCTCGCGACGTCGACTATGCGATCCATTGCGGCGAGCAGCATCGTCTTCTTGGTAGGGAACCAGTGCTGCACTGTACCGATTGCGACACCCGCGCGGGACGCGACCGCGCGCACGCTCAGCCCCGCCATCCCGTCGTCGGCGATCACATCGACGACGTGGTTCACGATGCTCTCTCGGGACATACTCCGATGCTACCGACGCCGCTTCCCGCGGACGCTCCCCAGCGTGTGAAGACCGCGCCGCACGAAAGTGATGCTCTGATCGAGCGGCTCGGGGCCGTCATCGCGGCCGCTGACGACGGCGATCCCGAGCAGGATCAAGCCGGCTCCCAGCAGGCCGAACTGGACAATGTCGAGAGCAATGGCAGTGAGAACGCGTGTGATTCGGCCAGCGCCGTCGAGGTCGAGATGCACGAAGCGCATCGCGTTTCCGAGTACCGCTGAGGCGATGCCACCGATGGCCAGCGGGACGCGCGGAGCTGTTCGGCCGCCACCGATGAATGCTGCCGCGGTCAGCAGGAGCGCTCCGATCGCGACGAGACAGAAACGGACAAGGCCCCAGCCCTCGAGGCGGTCGATCGCTCCCTCCATTCCGCCGCCGCCGAACCACGCGGCTCTGTGCGCGACGAGTTCGGTGAGTGTGCCAGTTGCGGCCACTGTCGCTCCCACGACGCCGACCGCCACCGGGAAAGGGGCACGCTGGCGATTGAGGAGCAGGATGCTCAGAACGATGAGCGGAGCGAGCAATCCGAGCAATTCGATGATGCGGGACACGTGAACCTCCTATACATATGTATAACTCCCATAATACAGGTGTATAGGAGTGGTGGTGTGCGCCGCCGTCAGTGCTGTGCGCCGACCTCCCGGTCTGCTCGACGCGCGCGATGGAGTACTGCCTCGATCTCGGCCACGGCACCGCGGATCGAGGCGTTCGCGGCGTCGATCGATGCGCGCATCGCGGCCTGCGCGTCGGCATTCATGGGGGACTCCTCAGCCTCGATCACAGCATCCCGCGCGGCATCCAGTCGCAGCGCGAGAGCAGCGATGTGATCCATGATGCTCTGCACATCGGCGCTCGCGGCGAGGAAGCCGGCCCACCGGGTGAGTGCCTGGGTGATCGTGCGACGCTCGCCGTGGATCGCCTCCAGAACCTGTGCGTGATCGCCGGCGTCGTCGATCGCCCGCGCCACGATGACCCCGCGGCTGAGCTGGCTGCGCTCTTCGTCGCCCAGCGTATGCAGCAGATCGGTCAGGGCGAGATGGGTGACCGGATACCAGCGCCGATGGTCTGCGCCGCTCATCCAGCGCTCGAAGAACAGAGCTGTCAGCAGGAAGGTGAGCACGCCCGCGGCGATGCCGGAGAGGATCACCGCCTGCTGCCAGACACCGGTGGTCAAGTCGATCCAGATGACGATGACGAAAATGAGCACGAGCGCGGCGAATCCCGCGATGCGCAACAGTTTTCGTCGCATGCGCGATGGGTGACTCTGCATGGGAGCTCCTTCCACTCAGGCCACACCATAGCCGGGAACTCGGCACTCGTCCTCTTCCGCAGATGCCGCCGATCTGGTAAAGTTGAGTCAACAACGCTCAACTTTGTGAGGAGTCCCAGGAGGACACGATGACCAACCCCGCACAGCCGCCGCAAGATGACCAGCAGTCCGCCCTCGAGCAGTTCGGCATCAACCTGACCGACCGCGCCCGCCAGGGCAAGCTCGACCCGGTGATCGGCCGTGACAGCGAGATTCGTCGCGTCAGCCAGGTGCTCACCCGCCGCACGAAGAACAACCCCGTGCTCATCGGCGAGCCCGGCGTCGGTAAGACTGCTGTCGTGGAAGGGCTGGCGCAGCGCATCGTCGCGGGAGACGTCGCCGAATCTCTGAAGGATAAGGACCTCATCACCCTCGACATCTCGGCACTCGTCGCCGGCGCCATGTACCGCGGCCAGTTCGAAGAGCGGCTCAAGCAGGTCCTGAAGGAGATCACCGACTCCGACGGGCAGGTCATCACCTTCATCGACGAGCTGCACACGCTGATGGGTGCGGGCGGCGGCGAGGGGTCGGTGGCGGCATCCAACATGCTCAAGCCCATGCTCGCCCGCGGTGAGCTGCATCTGATCGGTGCGACGACGCTGAACGAGTACCGCGAGTTCATCGAGAAGGACGCCGCGCTCGAGCGCCGCTTCCAGCAGGTCTACGTCGGAGAGCCGACCGTGGAAGACACCATCGCGATCCTGCGCGGACTCAAGGAGCGGTACGAGGCGCACCACAAGGTCGCCATCTCAGACAGTGCACTGGTCGCTGCCGCATCTCTTTCGAACCGGTACATCCCGTCTCGTCAGCTGCCCGACAAGGCCATCGACCTGATCGACGAGGCCGCCTCCCGCCTGCGGATGGAGATCGATTCGGCTCCTGTCGAGATCGATGAGCTGCGCCGTCACGTCGACCGCCTGAAGCTCGAAGAGCTGGCGCTGAAGAAGGAGAAGGACGCAGCCTCCAAGGAGCGCCTGGCCGCTCTCCGTGAAGACCTCGCGAGCGAGCAGGCCAAGCTCGGCGAACTGCAGGAGCGCTGGGAGCGCGAGCGTTCGTCGCTGAACAAGGTCGGCGACCTCAAGACCCGGCTGGATGCTGCGCGCATCGAGGCCGACCGCGCACAGCGCGAGGGCAACCTCGAGAAGGCGTCGCGCCTGCTGTACGCCGACATCCCCGCGCTGGAGCGCGAGGTCGTCGAGGCGGAGCGGTCGGAAGGGGCCGAGGACGGCGAAGGCCGGATGGTGAACGAGCAGGTGACCGAAGAGGACATCGCGGGCGTCATCGCGGCGTGGACCGGCATCCCCGTCGGCCGGCTGCTGCAGGGCGAGACCGAGAAGCTGCTGCATCTGGAGGCCGAGCTGGGCAAGCGCCTGATCGGTCAGAAGGAGGCCGTGCAGGCCGTGTCGGATGCCGTGCGCCGCTCGCGTGCGGGCATCAGCGACCCGGGTCGCCCGACCGGTTCGTTCATGTTCCTGGGCCCGACCGGTGTCGGAAAGACCGAGTTGGCCAAGGCGCTGGCGGAGTTCCTGTTCGACGACGAGCACGCCATGGTGCGCATCGACATGTCGGAGTACGGCGAGAAGC
>JBQDFB010000020.1:0-32166 GCA_052085045.1 Microbacteriaceae bacterium
ACTGGTTCGATCCCAGTATCGCGCACCACCGAAACCCCCGGAATTCCGGGGGTTTTCTCGTATCCGGGGGAGTCCGGACACTATCTGGGCAATAGTGTCCTCGGCCGACTGTGCGATCTGAGATCCTCGATGGACAGTCGGCCGAGAGCTGTCCGGAACACCGGTCTGTAACATTCAGACGCATATGTATGTCGTTCGCGCTAGCATCAGGGAACCGACCCAGTGGATTCCCCGGATCGGTCGTTCGCAGATAGGGACCCGTCATGTCTGATCAGCTTCCCCCGCCCGGCTGGTACCCGGCTCCGCAGGCCAACAATGAGCAGCGCTACTGGGACGGTGCGCAATGGCACGAGCCGACCCCGGCGTCTGCCGGCGATCACAGCGCAACTGCGATCTACCCGACCGTCGCGGCGGGCGAAGCCGTCGGCGAAAGCGCACCGAAGAAGTCTTACAAGGGCTGGATCATCGGAGGCTCCATCGCCGCCGGTGTGCTTGTCATCGGAGGCATCGGCGGCGCAATCGGCTTGGGTGGCGACGAACCACCAGTCGAGCCCTGGACAACAGCCACGCCCTGGAGCGCGCCAGACGACGTCGGGACTGTAGAAGACACAGAACCGGTAGAAGATCCGGTCGTGATGGTCGTCGTCCCTGACGTGGTAGGTATGACCGTCGAGGACGCTCTCAAAGAACTTTTCAGCACGGGGATGGGAACACCCGATATTTCGAGTTTCGAAGACCCTCTCGCGACTGTGCTATCCACCGATCCGATCGCGGGTGAGAAAGTCGAGCACGGCACTGAGGTAACTCTCACCGTCGAGGAGAAGCCGAAGTACACTCTCGCGCAAGATAATGCGATCCGGGCTGCCCAAAGTTATCTTGCCTATTCGGGCTTCTCACGCCCCGGCCTCATCGGGCAACTGGAATACGAAGGCTATTCGACCGAGGACGCCACGTTCGGCGCGGACAACGCGGGTGCTGACTGGAACGCTGAGGCAGCTGAGTCAGCCCAGCAATACATGGATTACTCCTCCTTCTCTCGGGAAGGCCTGTACGACCAGCTCGCATACGAGGGGTTCACACCCGAGCAGATCGAGTTCGGGCTGGCTGCTGTGGGCTACTGACGCAGCAACCCTTCGCGCGCTCTGAGCACCTGACGCACGATCGGATCGGGCGTAGGGCAGGCGCTGGAGCTACGTCGCACGCATGTCTGGCACGCACAGCCGACCCCCATCGGGCGAGTAGCCTAGAAGACGACCCAGATGGAGTGACCTGTGCCTGAAATCGACGAGTCGAACGCCGCCGCCCGCGACGGCTTCGCCCTGTTCTCTGACCGATCCGTCGTCGCCATGCGCGTGAACGGCGAACTCAAGGATCTCGCGGCCACCGTGACCGATACCGACGACGTCCTGCCGGTCACGATCGACAGCGAGGACGGCCTTGCGATCCTGCGCCACTCCACCGCCCACGTTCTCGCCCAGGCCGTGCAGCGCATCAACCCGCAGGCGAACCTCGGTATCGGCCCGCCGGTCACCGACGGCTTCTATTACGACTTCGGCGTCGACACGCCGTTCACGCCCGAGGACGTCAAGGCGATCTCGAAAGAGATGCAGCGCATCGTCCGGGAAGGACAGCGTTTCGTCCGCCGCGTCGTGACCGCCGATGAGGCCCGCGCCGAGCTCGCCGATGAGCCGTTCAAGCTCGAACTCGTCGACCTCGCCGGCGGCCCCGGCTCCGGAGCAGACGCCGCTGAGGGCGCATCCGCCGAGATCGGCGCCAGCGAGCTGACGATCTACGACAACACCACCAAGGACGGCGAGGTCGCTTGGAAGGACCTCTGCCGCGGCCCGCACCTGCCCAGTACCCGCATGATCGGCAACGGCTGGGACCTCACCCGCATCGCCGCAGCCTACTGGCGCGGCAGCGAGAAGAACCCGCAGCTGCAGCGCATCTACGGCACGGCCTGGCCCTCGAAGGACGAACTGCGCGCCTACAAGGAGCGCCTGGAGGAGGCAGCCAAACGCGACCACCGCAAGCTCGGCAAGGAGCTCGATCTGTTCTCCTTCCCAGAGGAGATCGGCTCGGGCCTCAGCGTCTGGCATCCGCGCGGCGGCATCGTCCGCGGCGAGATGGAGCAGCACGCGCGCAAGCGTCACATCGAGGGCGGATACACCTACGTGTACACCCCGCACATCTCCAAGGAAGATCTCTTCCTCACTTCCAACCACCTCGTCACCTACAAGGACGGTATGTTCCCGCCCATCGTCATGGACGAGGAGCGCGACGAGAACGGCGAGATCACCAAACAGGGCCAGGACTACTACCTGAAGCCGATGAACTGCCCGATGCACATCCTCATCTACAAGGAGCGCGCGCGCAGTTATCGTGACCTGCCGCTGCGGCTGGCTGAGAACGGCACGGTCTACCGCAACGAGCTCTCCGGCGCCCTGCACGGCCTCACCCGCGTGCGCGGCTTCACTCAGGACGACTCGCACCTGTTCGTCACACCCGATCAGCTCGAAGATGAGGTGCAGAAGGTCCTGGAGTTCATCCTTTCGATGCTCCGCGACTTCGGCCTGAC
Source organism: Microbacteriaceae bacterium (assembly GCA_052085045.1). GTDB lineage: Bacteria > Actinomycetota > Actinomycetes > Actinomycetales > Microbacteriaceae > Microbacterium. The sequence continues at coordinate 2,579 of JBQDFB010000020.1, forward strand.
GGACTTCGAGCTCGAACTCTCGATGAAGGACGATGAGAAGGCCAAATGGATCGGCTCCGACGAGTTCTGGGAGTCGTCCACCGACGCGCTGCGGCGTGTCGCCGTGGCATCCGGTCTCAAGCTCACCGAAGTTCCCGGCGAGGCAGCCTTCTACGGCCCGAAGATCGACCTCAAGACCCGCGACGCGATCGGCCGCACCTGGCAGCTGTCCACGGTGCAGGTCGACCCGAACCTGCCCGAGCGGTTCGAGCTCGAGTACATGGACAAGGACGGGCAGAAGAAGCGTCCGATCATGATCCACCGTGCGCTGTTCGGTTCGATCGAGCGCTTCTTCGCGATCCTGCTCGAGCATTACGCCGGCGACTTCCCGGTCTGGCTCTCGCCTCTGCAGGTCGTCGGCGTGCCTGTGGCAGAGGACTTCGCCGACTATGTGGGCGAGGTGATCACCACGCTGCGCGAGAACGGCGTGCGCGCCGAGCTCGACACGTCGGATGACCGGATGCAGAAGAAGATCCGCACGCACACCACCGGCAAGGTGCCGCTGATCCTCATCGCGGGGGAGAAGGACCGGGATGCCGGAACCGTCTCGTTCCGGTTCCGTGACGGCACGCAGCAGAACGGCGTGCCCATCGCGGATGCTGTCGCCCGCATCCGCGCGGCGATCGACACCCACGCGCTCGTGCATACCGGGGAGGACCTCGCGTGAGCGACGAGGGAACCGCTGAGGCGGCCGGAGAATTCGCCGGCGTCCCCGACGAGTTCCAGCGGCTCTGGACGCCGCACCGGATGGCGTACATCAAGGCCGGCCCCGAACCGCTGCGTGAGGAATGCCCGTTCTGCGAGGCGCCGCAGCATCCGGACGAGGAACGCCTGGTCGTGGCGCGCGGTGAAACGGCCTACGTGCTGTTGAACCTGTTCCCGTACAACGCCGGGCACCTGCTCGTGTGCCCGTACCGACACATCGCCACCTACGATCAGGCGACGCCGGAAGAGGTCGCCGAGATCGGCACGCTCACGCAGACCGGCATGCGGGTGCTGCGTGAAGTGTCCAAGTGCGATGGCTTCAACCTGGGGATGAACCAGGGAGCCGTGGCTGGTGCAGGTGTCGATGCGCACCTGCACCAGCACATCGTGCCTCGGTGGAAGTCCGATGCGAACTTCTTCCCGATCATCGCCAAGACGAAGGCGCTCCCGCAGCTGCTGGGTGAGGTGCGGGAGGCCGTCGCCAAGGCGTGGCCCAGCGCCTGAAGATCAGCGCAGCGGGGCGATGTCCTCGCGGTGTGCGATGTGCTCCGGCCGAGCCGCCGGAGCGGCGTACGGATGCACGAGCGCATTGTCCACGCTGTTGAACACCATGAAGATGTTCGACCGCGGGAACGGCGTGATGTTGTTGCCCGATCCGTGCATGATGTTCGAGTCGAACCAGAGCGCAGAACCGGCAGCACCGGTGAACTGATCGATGCCGTACTGCTCGGCGAGCTGAGTGATGTCCTCTTCGCTGGGCACCCCGACCTCCTGCGCCTGCAGTGACGACGCGTGGTTGTCTTCCGGGGTCTCGCCGACGCTCGATACGAACGTCTTGTGCGACCCCGGCATCACCATCAGCCCGCCGTTGAACGGGTAGTTGTCGGTGAGCGCCAGGGAGCAGCTGACCGCGCGGGGGGTCGGCATGCCGTCTTCTGCGTGCCAGGTCTCGAAGTCCGAGTGCCAGTAGAAACCGGTGCCGCGAAAGCCGGGCATGTAGTTGATCCGCGTCTGGTGGAGGTACACGTCGCTGCCGAGCAGCTGACGCGCGCGGTCCAGCAGACGCGGATCACGCGTCAGACGATCGAGCTTCTCGCTCAGCTGGTGCACCGCGAAGACGGACCGCACCGCGCCGGTGCTCCGCTCACGGATGACCCGCTCGTCGGTGGCGAGTTCTGGAGCATCAGAGAGCCGCAGCAGCTCCGCGGTGTAGTCGGTCACCTCATTCGCGCCCAGGAAATCATCGATCACCGTATAACCGCGGGCTTCGTGAGCGTCGAGCTCATCGCGAGTGAACGGGCCTGACGCATCACCCCAGACAGCCGGATGCTCGCGCTTCTGCGGGGGTCTCGGCTCTGCGAGCCGACTCGGATACAGGTCCTGGTCGGTGTCAATCATCGTCATCGTCATTCTCCTGTTCTCTTCGATGGGCCGTGAGTCACCACGGCGGTTCTGGGAGAGATGGTGTCAGCCGACGGGCTCCGTCACCAGGGGGTAGACACCGTTCTCATCGTGGACTTCGCGTCCGGTGACCGGCGGGTTGAAGACGCACACGGTCCGGATATCGGTGCGCGGGCGCACGCGATGGCGATCGTGATCGTTGAGCAGGTAGAGAGACCCGGGACGCAGCTGGTGCACCTCGCCCGTCGCCATGTCTTCGATCTCACCCTCTCCCTCAACGATGAAGACGGCCTCGATGTGGTTCTGATAGCAGAACTCGGATTCGGTGCCGGCGTACAGCGTGGTCTCGTGCACCGAGAATCCGACGCCCTCACGGGCGAGAATGATGCGCTTGCTGCGCCAGTTCTCGGACTTGATGTCAGCGTCAGTGTCGGTGATGTCATCAGTCGTGCGAATGAGCATGAAAAGTTCCTTGTCTATCTGTTCGAATGCCGGGTCCGAGGGCGCTCAGGCCGCAAGCGCCTCGGCGACCGAGGCCTCGATGATGTCGAGTCCGCGATCGAGCTCGTCATCGGTGATCGTGAGGGCGGGGAGGATCTTCATGACCTCGCCGCTCGGGCCAGAGGTCTCCATCAGCAGGCCCCGTTCGAAGGCCGCTGCACAGACCGCGTCGGCGATGTCTCCATCGGCGAACTGGAGACCGCGGGCGAGCCCGCGGCCCTTGGCGACGATCTCGGCATCCTGGAACTTCGACACGATCGCATTGAAACGGCTCTCCACGCGGGCGCCCTTCTCGATCGTGGCCTTCTCGAGTGCGTCATCCTGCCAGTAGGTGCGGATAGCCTCGGTGGCCGTGGCGAACGCCGGTGCGATCCCGCGGAACGTACCGTTGTGCTCGCCCGGCTCCCAGATGTCGAGGTCGGGACGAACGAGTGTCAGCGCCAACGGCAGGCCGGAGCCGCTGATCGACTTCGACAGGCACACCATGTCGGGCACGATGCCGGCCTCTTCGAAGCTGAAGAATCCGCCGGTGCGTCCGCATCCCATCTGCACGTCGTCGACGATGAGGAGGATGTCATGGCGACGGCACAGGTCTGCGAGGCCGCGCAGCCATTCGGCGCGGGCGGCGTTGATACCGCCCTCGCCCTGGACGCTCTCAACGATGACGGCGGCCGGGAGGTTCAGCCCGCTGCCGCTGTCGGTGAGGAGCCGCTCGAAGTAGAAGAAGTCGGGGTAGTCCTGATCGAAGTAGTCGTCGTACGGCATCGGGGTTGCATGCACGAGAGGCACACCGGCGCCTCCGCGCTTGAGCGAGTTGCCCGTCACGGACAGGGCGCCCAGAGTCATCCCGTGGAACGCGTTGGTGAAGTTGATCACCGATTCGCGGCCGGTCACCTTGCGAGCCAGCTTCAACGCAGCTTCGACCGCGTTCGCTCCGCCCGGCCCGGGGAAGACGACACGGTAGTCGAGGTTGCGCGGCTTGAGGATGCAGTCGGAGAACGTCTGGAGGAAGTCCCGCCGCGCCGTGGTGAACATGTCCAGCGAGTGAATCACACGGTCGTCGGTGATGTAGTCGATCAGGACCTTCTTCAGCGCAGGGTTGTTGTGGCCGTAGTTGAGCGCTCCGGCACCGGCGAAGAAGTCAAGGTACTCACGTCCCGACTCGTCGAACATGGTGCTGCCGACGGCGCGGTCGAACACGACCGGCCAGGACCGCGAGTAGCTGCGGACTCGAGACTCGAGCGACTCGAAGATTTCGGTATCTGCTGTAGTGGAAATGGACATCTGTGCCTCCTGAGGCGTGCGTACGCTCCGGCGTACGCGGCAGCTCGGCGCCGGGTCGACGTCGAGGCTGGGAAGGATTCCCAGACTGGATCGGTCATCACTCTCGCTGGTGCGAGGGGAACGGTCCGATCCGATGCAACCGTTCCGCGTCATGCGAATCGGGAAAATGGTGTGCTTCGAACAGTGGCTCGGTCGTCAGCGGCGCATTCCGGCGAGCCGCGAAGCTCGCGAAGAGGCGCTGCGACGCCGTGTTGTCGTCGGTGATCGTCGTCTCGAGGTACGTCACGGTCGGCGCGGCGGCCGACTCAGCACCGGAGGCGGTGTCGAAGAGGTCGTCGAGGAGACGACCGGCCAGCCCCTCACCGCGGTGGCTCTCGTCGACAGCGATCTGCCAGACGAACAGGCGATCCGGATGCTCGGGTCGCCGGTAACCGAGCACGAAGGCGACGACGTCGTCATCGACCAGCGCGACACGGCAGGTCTCCGCGAAATCACGCGCGAAGAGCAGGTACATGTACGAGGTGTTCAGATCGAGATCACCGGAGTCTCCGGCGACCTGCCACATACCGGCACCATGTGATGGGGCAGGGGCAACGATCCGGGTCCTCGCGGACTCGGGGACAGGGGCATGGGGTACTTCGTTGAACGAGAGCATGCGACCACGACGCTAACGAGAATGCGTGCCAACGGCAAACCGCGGCGTGTCTGGACGTGTACTCAGAGAACTCCGGATAAGCGCGGCTATGCGTACGCGATCAGCGAACTCGGCGCGCCCCGAACTGCAGCTGCGGGTGTGCGTACGACTCTTGCGCTTCGATGAGCTGCAGTTCGCGTTCTCCCGATTCCAACGTCAGCTTCAGCAGATCGAACACGCTCGACGCCGTGCGCTCGAGTGCGACCTGAGCGCTGCCGGATTCGACGTAGTGCGCCGTGAACAGCGCAGCGGTGACGTCACCCGACCCGTTGGCCTTCATCGGCAGGAACGGCGTCTGCACGATCCACGCGCCGTCGTCGTCGACCGCGAGCATCTCGATCGTTCCCTCTTCGCGGTCAGGACGCTCGACGCTGGTCACCAGTACGGTGCTCGGGCCCATGGCGCGAGCGAGGTCGACCGACTCCAGCGTCGATTCGAGGGTGTCGGGTTCGGTACGGGTGAGAAACCCGAGTTCGAACTGATTCGGGGTGATGATGTCGGCGACGGGCACGACCCGGTCGCGCAGCAGCTCGGGGATCGCCGGCGCGACGAAGCAGCCAGACTTCGCATTGCCCATCACGGGGTCGCAGGAGTACAGCGCGTCGGGGTTCGCCGCCTTGACCCGTGCGACGGCATCGATGATGACATCGCCGATGCCTTCGCCGCCCTGATAGCCGGAGAGAACAGCATCCACCTGGCCGAACACGCCGCGCTCCTCGATCCCGGTGATGACGTCGCGGACGTCGTTCGGGTCGATGAGCGGTCCGCGCCACGCACCGTAGCCGGTGTGGTTCGAGAAGTTCACCGTGTAGACCGGCAGCACGTCGACGCCGATGCGCTGCAGGGGGAACACCGCGGCGGAGTTGCCGACATGTCCGTAGGCGACCGCGGACTGGATCGAGAGGATCTTCATCCCCCGATCTTCTCACCCGTCGGCCCGGATCACCGCGCGGCGGCGGCGATGTCGGCGACGAGGCGTTCGGCATCCGCATCATTCAGGTCGTGCACGGTGAGCCGCAGGTGCTCCGAGGGGGCCGCATTCTCACCGAGCAGAAACTCGTCGCCCGTGCGCACGAGCCATCCCCGGCGCATCAGCTTCTCGGACACCACACGGGCTGTCTGAGGAAGCCGTATCCAGAGGTTCATCCCGTCGACGTACTCAGCAGCGATGCCGTGCGCGCTGAGCTTCTCGGCGAACGCACGGTTGCGCTCTGCGTAGTGCGTGCCGGCTGCGCGAATCGCCTCCCGCGCGTCGTCGTCGGTCAGCATGCCGAGTGCGAGCCGTTGCAGCAGGTGACTCACCCAGGTCGTACCGGGGCGCAATCGCATCGCGAGCCGGTCCGCGGTCTCGGGGTCGGTGGCAGCGAGCGCGAGACACATGTCCGGGCCGAGGAACTTCGAGACCGATCGCAGCAGCGCGAACCGGCGGTGCCCGGGGCCGATGAGGCTCTCATACGGCCGCTCGGACAGCATCGAGAAGTGGTCGTCTTCGATGATGAGGACATACGGATGCTTGGCGAGCAGTTCGCGCAGCGCCGCCGCGCGTGCGGGGGAGAGGCCGACGCCGGTCGGGTTCTGAGCGCGGGGTGTGCAGATCACGGCTCGCACACCGGCATCCAGAGCGGCACGCAGGCCAGCGACAGTCATGCCCTCATCGTCCACGGGCACCGGGACGGCCCGGTACCCGCCGAGGCGCACCGTATGGATGCTGGCGAGGAAGCACGGGTCCTCCAGGGCCACGGCGTCATCGCGCATCAGCGCCTGGGCGAGCAGGCGCTCGACAGCATCGACGGCACCGCTGGTGACCGTGATGCGGAAATCCGATGCCGGCAGATCGCTCGCGACCCAGGCTCGCGCCCAGGCATCCAGGCCAGGATCGATCACGGGCTCGCCGTAAAGCACTGGTCGGCCCACCACGCCCGCCAGCACTGCCGAGGGATCGGGGATCAGCGCGGCATCAGGATTGCCGGTGCCGACATCGCGCAGCACGGTGTCCGCGGCGAAGCCCTCCTGTGCCACGGTGTCGTGCTCGACGAGCATGGTGCCCGCCCGGCCGCGGCTGATGACGATGCCGGCCTGCGAGAGGTGCCGGTACGCGGCGACGGTCGTGTTGCGGTTGACGCCGAGACGCGCCGCGAGCTCGCGGACCGGGGGTAGGAGAGCGCCCGGCATGAGCACGCCGCGCTCTTTGAGCTCGCGGACGCTGCCGGCGATCTCGGCGGCCGTACGACCGGTGATCAGCTCGCTCATGACACCTCCTGACTCCTGAGTCTACGGCCGCGTCCACGGGTGGTATCTTTTGGCATAGATCAAACAGGGCCATTGAATGAATGGAAGGATCCACCATGACCGCAGAAGGCAACACCGCCACAGGATCAGCACGCGTCAAGCGCGGGCTCGCCGAGATGCTCAAGGGCGGCGTGATCATGGACGTCGTCACCGCCGAGCAGGCGAAGATCGCCGAGGATGCCGGAGCCGTGGCGGTCATGGCGCTCGAGCGCGTCCCTGCCGACATCCGCGCCCAGGGCGGCGTCTCACGGATGAGCGACCCGGACATGATCGACAGCATCATCGACACCGTCTCGATCCCGGTGATGGCGAAGGCGCGCATCGGCCACTTCGTCGAGGCTCAGGTGCTGCAGGAGCTGGGCGTGGACTACATCGACGAGTCCGAGGTGCTCTCGCCTGCCGACTACATCAATCACATCGACAAGTACGGGTTCACCGTGCCGTTCGTCTGCGGGGCGACGAACCTCGGGGAAGCGCTGCGCCGGATCAACGAGGGCGCCGCGATGATCCGCTCCAAGGGCGAGGCCGGCACCGGCGACGTGTCCGAGGCGATGAAGCACATCCGCAAGATCCGCGGTGAGATCGCGGCCCTCGGCGCTCTACCGAAGGACGAGCTGTATGTCGCGGCCAAGGAACTGCAGGCGCCGTACGAACTCGTCGCCGAGATCGCCGAGACCGGAAAGCTGCCTGTTGTGCTCTTCGTCGCCGGTGGCGTCGCCACCCCGGCGGATGCCGCGATGATGATGCAGCTCGGAGCGGACGGCGTCTTCGTGGGATCCGGCATCTTCAAGTCGGGCAACCCCGCCGAGCGCGCGAAAGCGATCGTGAAGGCGACCACCTTCTACGACGATGCGAAGGTGATCGCTGACGTGTCGCGCGGTCTCGGCGAGGCGATGGTCGGCATCAATGTCTCCGACCTGCCCGCACCGCATCGGCTCTCCGAGCGTGGCTGGTAGCCGTACCGTCGGCATTCTCGCCCTGCAGGGCGACGTGCGCGAGCATGAGCACGTTCTGCACGGTCTCGGGGCTTCAACCGTACGAGTCCGGCGCCCTGAGGAGGTCGCCGCGATCGGCGCGCTGGTCATCCCCGGCGGCGAATCCACCGTGATCGACAAGCTGTCGCTCGCTTTCGGCCTTCGCGAACCGATCCGTGACGCTATCCGAGCGGGGATGCCGATGCTCGGCACCTGCGCCGGTCTCATCATGCTCGCCGATACGGTCGTGGACGCCGCGGCGGGGCAGCAGTCATTCGGCGGCCTCGACGCCGTGGTGCGGCGGAATGCCTTCGGCCGGCAGATCGATTCCTTCGAGGCCGAGCTGCAGGCCCCCGCGATCGATGGCGACCCGGTGCGGGCGGCGTTCATCCGCGGACCGGTGATCGAATCCGTCGGCCCGCGCGCGTCCGTCCTCGCCCAGCTCGAGGACGGACGCATCGTCGGCGTGGAGCAGGGAGCACTCATCGGACTGAGCTTCCACCCCGAGATCAGTGGGGAATCACGGTTCCACGAGCGTCTGATCCGCACGCTGTAGCGTTGGCGCATGCGACGGGTGATCGGAACCACAGGAGTCAGCGCGAGCGGCGGAAGCGTCACGCTCATCGGCCGCCGAGGTGACGGCTGGCAGCGCGTGGCCGAGAGCGAGATGAGCTTGACCGAAGCGGTCGCACTGCTGGAAGCCGACGGCCACGAGGGAGCGCACGTCGACCCGGCGTTCGACGACGCGATCGCCTCGGACGACGCGCGAGCTCCGCGGTTCGCCGCCGGTGACGAGATCCTGTGGCGCTACGGACGGCACATCGAGACCGCACGGGTGATCCGCGATGATCCACGCGGGCTGGTGGTGTGGATACCGGTCGGCTCCGCCCGACTCGAACCCGTGCCCGCCGACGGACGCCGACACCGCGACGTACCGCTGGCTGAGCGGTTCCGCACGCCCTGGGTGATGGCCGAGAAGACCTGGACGGGGACCGGTGTCGTGCGTGTCGCCCCGGCGGGACGGCCCTGGTCGGTGTGGTTCTTCCGAGACTCCGACGGAACGCCCGCGGGCGCATACGTCAATCTCGAGCTCCCGCACCGCAGAGTCGCCGGCGAGACGCAGGGGATCTTCTCGCGCGACCTCGTCCTGGACATCTGGATCGACGCGGAGCATCCCGGCGCCGAGGACATCTGGCTGAAGGATGCCGACGAGCTCGCCGAAGTCGTGGAGCAGGGCCGGTTCACCCCTGTCGAGGCTGACGCGGTGCGCTGCCTCGCCGACCTCGCCGCTCACGAGTTCATCGCATCTGGTGGCTGGCCGCTCGATGAGGGGTGGGATCGCTGGATGCCGGATGCTGCGATGGATGCCCCGGTGCCGATGCCGCGCGCGGCAGCCATCGACGCCGCTCGTCGGAGATCTGGCAGCCCAGTTCGTTAGGATGGACGATGCCTTTGGCGCTGCCAAGGGCGGAAGCGACGAGCGGAGATATATGTCCGGGCACTCCAAATGGGCGACCACGAAGCACAAGAAGGCCATCATCGATTCTCGGCGTGCGAAGTCCTGGGCCAAGCTCATCAAGAACATCGAGGTGGCCGCGAAGCTCGGCGGCGCTGATCTGGCGGGCAACCCCACCCTGTACGACGCCGTCTTCAAGGCGAAGAAGATGTCGGTCCCGAAGGACAACATCGACCGCGCGGTCAAGCGCGGAGCGGGCATCGGCGGCGAGGCCGTCGAGTACACGTCGATCATGTACGAGGGCTACGGCCCGAACGGCGTCGCGCTGATGATCGAGTGTCTGACCGACAACAAGAACCGCGCAGCAGCCGAGGTGCGCACGGCGCTCAACCGCAACGGCGGCAATCTCGCCGACCCCGGCAGCGTCGCATACAACTTCACTCGCAAGGGCGTCATCGTCGTCGGCTCCGAGGGAACCACCGAGGATGACGTGATGGAGGCCGTGCTCGAGGCGGGCGCCGAAGAGATCGAACCGCACGGCGACGGGTTCGGCGTCATCACCGAGGCCACCGATATCGTCACCGTCCGCACGGCGCTGCAGGAAGCCGGCATCGACTACGATTCAGCGGACGTCGAGTTCGTGCCGAACGTCAAGGTCGAGATCGATGCCCCGACCGCGCGCAAGATCTTCCGGCTGATCGATGCGCTGGAGGACAGCGAGGACGTGCAGAACGTCTACAGCAACCTCGACCTCACCCCCGAGGTGCAGGCCGAGCTCGAGAACGACGACGACGAGTAAGGCGCGCCGTCAGAGCTGTCTCTGCTCCGGCGCGTAGCCTGGGGGAGTGGCGGCGACCTCTCTGCGCGTACTCGGAATCGATCCGGGCCTCACCCGATGCGGTGTCGGCATCGTCGATGTCGATCGCTCCCGCCGCGCTGAGCTCGTGCATGTCGGCGTCATCCGCACACTCCCGGACACCCCGCTCGGAGAGCGGCTCGCCGCCGTGGCCGACGGCATCCGATCGGTACTTGCCGAGCATCGGCCCGAGGCGGTCGCTGTCGAGCGCGTCTTCGCCCAGCACAACAGCCATACGGTGATGGGCACAGCGCAGGCCAGCGGCGTCGCGCTGCTGCTCGCAGCCGAGGCCGGTCTGCCCGCAGCGACCCACACGCCGAGCGAGGTCAAGGCCGCTGTCACCGGCTACGGCACCGCCGACAAGAAGCAGGTCCAGGCCATGATCGCGCGCATCCTGCGGTTGGATGCGCCTCCGCAGCCGGCGGATGCCGCCGACGCGCTGGCGATCGCACTCTGCCACGCCTGGCGCGGCGGTGCCGCGGCGCCGGCGGAATCCGGGTCGCTCACGCCAGCGCAGCGCGCCTGGGCCGATGCCGAGCGTGTCGCTCGAACATACATACGATCGGGCTCGTAGGCTGGGAGGATGATCTCCTCCCTGCACGGCTCCGTGCTGACCACTGGCGCCGACCACGTCGTCATCGAGGTCGGCGGGGTCGGCTTCTTCGTCTTCGTGCCGGCCGATGTGGCGCACACGGCGCGCATCGGTGAGAACCTGCGCCTGCACACCAGCCTCATCGTCCGCGAAGACGCTCTGACGCTCTTCGGGTTCGCCGATGCGGTCGAGCTCGAAGTGTTCACCCAGCTCCTCAGCGTCACGGGTGTCGGACCGAAGTCCGCGCTCGGAGTGCTGGGACATCTCACCGTCGATCAGATCGCATCCGCCGTCGCGGATGACGACGATGCGCCGTTCCGACGCGTCTCGGGCATCGGCCCGAAGACGGCCAAGCTCATCGTCGTGCAGCTGGCGGGCAAGCTGCAGCCTCCGGCATCCGCGCCCGCCGGTCGACCGGTCCCCACCGCCGACGCTGTCGTCTCGCAAGTGACTACCGCTCTCGTCGGACTCGGCTGGTCCGAGAAGATCGCCGGCGATGCGGCCGCAGAGACGGCGGAGTCCGCCAGCGAGGCCGACCGGGCATCCGTACCCGCGCTCCTGCGCCAGGCGCTGGCGGCGTTGGGACCAGCCAAGGCCGGTGGCGGCCGTGGCTGAGGAGGAATCCGTCGAGGGGCACAACCGGGCCGAACCCCTGGATGAGACGGAACTCGCGGTCGAGGGGGCGCTGCGTCCGGCGAGCCTGGGCGAGTTCGTCGGCCAACCCAAGGTGCGCGGACAGTTGCAGTTGCTGCTCGACGCCGCACGCATCCAGAACCGTCCCCCCGACCACATCCTGCTCGCAGGACCCCCCGGACTCGGCAAGACCACACTCGCGATGATCGTCGCCCACGAGAGCGAACGGCCACTGCGCCTGTCCAGCGGCCCGGCCATTCAGCACGCCGGCGATCTCGCGGCCCTGCTGTCGAGTCTCGTCCCCGGCGAAGTGCTGTTCATCGACGAGATCCACCGGATGGCGCGCTCGGCCGAAGAGATGCTCTACCTCGCCATGGAGGACTTCCGCATCGACATCATGGTGGGCAAGGGCGCCGGTGCCACCAGCATCCCGCTGGATCTGGCACCGTTCACCCTGGTGGGTGCGACGACGCGATCGGGTCTGCTGCCCAACCCGCTGCGCGATCGCTTCGGGTTCACCGGACATCTGGAGTTCTACGACGACGCCGATCTCGAGAAGGTGATCCGGCGCTCATCGGACGTGCTCGAAGTCGACATTCCCGACGACGCACGCCACGAGATCGCGCGGCGGTCGCGCGGCACGCCGCGCATAGCGAACCGCCTGCTGCGTCGTGTGCGCGACTACGCACTGGTGCACGGGCGCGGTCGCGAAGCGACCATCGACGACGTCGGAGCCGCGCTCGATCTCTACGACGTCGATCCGATCGGACTGGACCGCCTCGACCGTGCAGTGCTGGATATGCTCGTGCGCCGGTTCCGCGGGGGACCGGTCGGGCTCAGCACCCTCGCCGTCGCCGTCGGCGAGGAGGCCGAGACGGTCGAGAGCGTCGTCGAGCCGTATCTGGTGCGGATCGGCTTCCTGGGCCGAACGCCGCGCGGTCGTGTGGCGATGCCGGAGGCCTTCCGGCACCTGGGAGTGCAGCATCCCGAGAGTGCCCCATTGTTCGATGACCTATAATCGCTGGAGACTTCACCCGAAACCCCCTGCAAACCGCCGAGTTCCGGCGTGCACATTGTGAAAGAAGGCTCCGCCTGATGGAAATCGTCCTCTTCGGCCTCCTCGCCGTCCTCCTCATCTTCATGTTCTTCAACACGCGTAAGCGTCAGAAGCAGATGAAGGCCGAGCAGGAGGAGAAGGCCACGAAGACCGTCCCCGGCGCCAAGGTCCTTCTGCAGGGCGGCCTCTACGGCACGATCGTCGCCTACGACGCCAACGACCTCGACACGCCCGCGCTCGTCGAGCTCGCGCCGGGAACCGTCATCGAGGTGCACAGCCAGGCCATTCTCCGCGTCGTCGAGCCGAAGGACGACATCACCGAGATCGACGCCGATCTCGACGTCGACGCGCACGACCACGACCGTGTGATCGAAGAAGCCACCCCGGAGACGCCGCTGGAGACTCCGGACGAGACGCGCGCTCGTCTCGATCGCGACTCCGACAGCAAGTAAGCTCTTCGCTGGTCCTGACTGGTCCGACCGGTATCGCAGAAAGCTGAACATCCGTGGCCTCATCCTCTCCCGTCCGCCATGCCTGGAAAGTGCTGCTCGGTCTCTTGATCGTGACCGCCGCGCTGTTCGGTGTGAACTCCCTCGGCGTCTACGGGTTCCAGCAGAGCTCCTGGGCGCCTGAACTCGCCCTCGACCTGCAGGGCGGTACGCAGATCGTCCTCAGCGCCGTCACCGAGGACGGCGCTGACCCGACTCAGGAGCAGCTCGACCAGGCCGCCGCCATCATCCGTCAGCGAGTCGACGCCTCCGGCGTCGCCGAAGCCGACATCACCACCGAGGGCGGTCGGAACATCGTCGTCCAGATCCCCGGGGTCGCCGACCAGGAGACCAGGGACCGGATCGAGGCGAGTGCGCAGCTCGAATTCCGCGCAGTGCTGTTCGCCGGAGACCCGGCCACGGAGTTCGTGGGAGAGGACGGCAACACTACGCCGTACCCGAGCCCCGATCCGTCTGCGAACGGCGAGCCGACGGCGGAGCCCACCGACGGCAGCGACATGTCGTGGATCACCGAGAAGCTGCAGGCGGAGTTCCTCGCCTATGACTGCACCGATCCCGAGAACGAGAGCGCCGCGGCGAACGCACCGGAGGATCAGCCTCTGATCACCTGTGACGACACGCGTTCGGTCAAGTACATCCTCGGACCGATGGAGCTCTCGGGCGACTCGATCGACGACGCGACGAGCGGTCGCGACCAGCAGTCCGGCGCCTGGACCGTCAACCTCACCCTCGACGGCCACGGCACCGAGGTGTTCGGCAAGATCAGTCAGCGCCTGTACCAGAACCAGCTCGAGGGTCTCAGCCCTCGCGACCAGTTCGCGTTCGTGCTCGACGGGTCGGTGATCTCCGCCCCGCGGATGAACGCGCAGATCCTGGACGGCCGTCCGAGCATCTCCGGCGACTTCACGCAGGAGACCGCCGAGGCTCTGGCCGACCAGCTCAAATACGGCGCCCTGCCGCTCAGCTTCAACACCGAGAGCTCCGACACGGTCTCGGCCACCCTCGGCAGCCAGCAGCTTCAGATCGGCCTCATCGCCGGCCTCATCGGCCTCGCTCTGGTCGCCCTCTACTCGCTGATCAGTTACCGGGCGCTCGGGACGGTGATCATCGCGTCGATCGCGGTGATGGGTGTGCTCACCTACATCGTGATCTGCATCTTGGCATGGCGATTGGGCTTCCGCCTCTCTCTCGCGGGAGTCGCGGGTCTGATCGTGTCGATCGGGTTCACCGCCGACTCGTTCATCGTCTACTTCGAACGAATACGAGACGAGCTGCGAGACGGGAAGTCGATCACCGGAGCTGTCGAAGACGGATGGGGGCGCGCCAAGCGCACGATCTACATCTCGAAATCGATCAATATCCTCGCGGCGGTCGTGCTGTACATCCTCGCCGATTCGACGGTGAAGGGATTCGCCTTCACACTGGGGCTCACGACACTGATCGACGTCTTCATCTTCGTCATCTTCACGCACCCCGTCATGCAGATTCTCGCCCGCACGAGATTCTTCGGCGAGGGACACAAGCTGTCGGGACTCGATCCCTCCGCCTTGGGCGCCGTTTATCACACGCGGTCGCAGTTCCGTCAGGTAACCGCGCCCACGGGCGGGCGTGCCGCGAAGAACAGCCGCTCCCGCGGCGAGGCCGAGCGCCGTCAGACCATTGCCGAGCGCAAACGCGCTGAAGTCCTCACAGGGGAGAGATCCACGGATGCCGGAAGCGAGGGAGAGCGCTGATGGCCTCCATGAATGAGTTCGGCAACAACCTGTACACCGGGAAGACCTCGTTCCCGTTCGTCGGGAAGCGCCGTGTGTGGTTCATCATCGCGATCGCCCTCGTCGTCGCATCCGCTCTCGTGCCGCTGCTGCGTCCGGTCCAGTTCTCCATCGAGTTCACCGGCGGCTCGCAGTTCACCGTGCTCGCGCCGGAGACCACTGATCAGGCAACGGCAACCGAAGCCGTGCAGTCGGTCGTTCCCGAGGCTGCCGCGAAGGTCGCGATCGTCAACAACTCCGATGTGCGGGTGCAGACATCGCAGATGACGCCCGATGAGACGCAGACCGTCGCGGGTGCACTGGCAGAGGCCTACGACGTCCCGGTCGAAGAGGTCACCTCGTCGTTCATCGGTCCGGTGTGGGGCGAAAGCGTCACCCGGCAATCGCTCTGGGGCCTGTCGATCTTCCTGGCCCTCACCTTCCTGATCCTGGCGATCTACTTCCGCACCTGGAAGATGTCGGTGGCGGCGATCATCGGTCTGCTCGACGTGCTCGTCATCACGATCGGTGTGTACGCGCTGGCAGGTTTTGAGATCTCGCCCGCGGCGGTGATCGGATTCCTGACGATCCTTTCGTACTCCCTCTATGACACGACTGTGGTGTTCGACAAGATCAGAGAGAATACGACCGAAGACGGTGAGAACTCATCCCGAACATTCGGGGAGTCCGTCAACCTCGCCGTGAACCAGACGCTGGTCCGATCGATAAACACCTCGATCGTCGCGGCGCTGCCGGTGGGGGCGATCCTGTTCATCGGTTCGTTCTGGCTCGGCGCCGAGACCCTCACAGACATCTCGCTCTCGATCTTCGTCGGCATCCTCGTCGCGACCTATTCGACGCTCTTCGTGGCGGCGCCGCTCTACTCGCTGTTCCGTGAGAAGGAGCCGCAGATCGTCGAGCGCGACCGCCGCGTACTCGAGCTCCGGGAGCGTTCGAGCGTCGACGCCTGACCCGCTCCGCGCACCGGGGCCGGAGCGCGCCCGGACGCGTAAGATGATCTGACCCGGAGGTGAATCGATGGCGGAGGCGCCCGCGCAGACGCAGGGATCGAGCCTGAGAAGGCTCGTGCCCCGCATCTTCTCGCGCGCGCCTCGGATCAACGATCTCGACAATCTGATCCGCTCCGTGCGGGTGAACCATCCACGGGGCGACCTGGCCATCATCGAGCGCGCCTACAAGGTCGCCAAGGACAAGCACGAGGGCCAGAAGCGGCGCAGTGGCGAGCCGTACATCACCCACCCGCTCGCCGTCGCGCAGATCCTCGCAGAGCTGGGGCTGGGCCCGCGCGCGATCGCCGCGGCGCTCCTGCATGACACGGTCGAGGACACCGGTTACGCGCTCTCCGACCTGACCGAGGCGTTCGGCGACGAGGTCGCGATGCTCGTTGACGGGGTCACCAAGCTCGACAAGGTCAAGTACGGCGAGAGCGCACAGGCCGAGACGGTCCGGAAGATGATCGTCGCGATGTCGAAGGACATCCGGGTTCTGCTCATCAAACTCGCCGACCGGCTGCACAACGCGCGCACCTGGGGATTCGTGCCGCCAGAGAAGGCCGAGCCGAAGGCACGGGAGACGCTCGAGATCTACGCGCCACTGGCCAATCGGCTCGGCATCCAGGCGATCAAGTCTGAACTCGAAGACCTCTCGTTCGCCGTTCTGCACCCGAAGATCTATGCCGAGATCAACAGCCTGATCGCCCAGCGCACGCCGCAGCGCGAGAAGTACCTCGGCCAGGTCATCGAGTCCATCAATGAGGACCTCCACGATCTGCGCATCCGCGGCAAGGTCGGCGGCCGGCCGAAGCAGCTCTACTCCGTCTACCAGAAGATG
This sequence comes from Microbacteriaceae bacterium, assembly GCA_052085045.1. Taxonomy (GTDB): domain Bacteria; phylum Actinomycetota; class Actinomycetes; order Actinomycetales; family Microbacteriaceae; genus Microbacterium. The sequence continues at coordinate 19,171 of JBQDFB010000020.1, forward strand.
GTCATCCGGGGTCGCGAGTTCGACGACATCTATGACCTCATCGGCATCCGCGTGCTCGTGAACTCGGTGCGCGACTGCTACGCCGTGCTCGGTGCCATTCACGCACGGTGGACACCGCTGCCCGGACGGTTCAAGGACTACATCGCGACACCCAAGTTCAATCTGTACCAGTCGCTGCACACCACCGTCATCGGACCGAGCGGACGCACCGTCGAGATCCAGATCCGCACGCACGAGATGCACAAGCAGGCCGAGTTCGGCGTCGCCGCGCACTGGATGTACAAGGAGCGGATGAACGGCGGGAAGGCCGTCGACGGTCCGACCGACACCGATATGACCTGGCTCGCGCACATCTCGGATTGGCAGGCAGAGACGGCCGATCCCAGCGAGTTCCTCGACTCGCTGCGCTTCGAGATCGGCGCGAAAGAGGTATACGTCTTCACCCCGAAGGGCAGGGTGATCGGGCTGCCCGCCGGTGCGACCACCGTCGACTTCGCCTACGCCGTGCACACCGAGATCGGCCACCGCACCATGGGCGCCAAGGTCAACGGGCGCCTGGTGCCGCTGGAGACCGTGGTGCGAACCGGAGACGTCGTCGAGGTCTTCACGTCCAAGAACCCCGATGCCGGGCCCAGCCAGGACTGGCTGTCGTTCGTCAAGAGCACGCGCGCACGCAACAAGATCCGCGGATGGTTCACCAAGGAGCGCCGCGAAGAGGCGATCGAGCAGGGCAAGGAATCCATCGCCCGTGCGATGCGGCGTCAGAACCTGCCGCTGCAGCGGGTGATGAACCAAGACTCGTTCGCCGACGTCGCCCAGCAACTCCATTACGAAGACGTCTCGGCGCTGTACGCGGCGGTCGGCGAAGGGCACGTATCGACGCAGTCCGTGCTCGAGAAGGTCACCGCTCTCATTGCGGCCAATGACACCAGCACGGGCGCCATCGATCTTCCCTCGCCCGCACGCTCTCCCGAGCCCCGCAGCGGAGACTCCGGCATCCTCGTCCGCGGCGCCGCAGATATTCTCGTCAAACTCGCCAAGTGCTGCACGCCGGTTCCGGGAGATCCGATCGTCGGATTCGTGACCCGCGGCAGCGGGGTCTCGGTGCACCGCAGCGACTGCGTCAATGTGAAGGCCCTGGGCGATCAGGAGCAGCGTTTCGTCGAGGTGGAGTGGGCCCCGACCACCAAGAGCGTGTTCCGCGTGCAGATCCAGGTCGAGGCACTCGACCGCTCTGGGCTGCTCTCCGACGTGACGCGTGTGCTCAGCGAGCATCACGTCAACATCCTTTCGGCGACTGTCAACACCAACGACGAGCAGCTGGCGATCAGTAAATTTGTCTTCGAGATGGGGGATTCGGTCCACCTCGATCGCGTACTCAATGCCGTGCGGCGCATCGAAGCCGTGTACGACGTGTACCGGGTCACGTCCTCGTAGATCCCAGCTCTTCGATCCGCGCCAGCGCCGCACGCTTTCCCGGCATGCGCTCGCGGCCCGCAATGATCGCCCGCACACGGGGGAGAAGATCGGGCGCCGCGACAGCGAACCGCCGCATCCACTGCTCCGCGTCCGCGTCGATGCCTCCGCCGAGAACAAGATCGGTAAGGGTGCGCAGACGAGTCGTGATCGCTGAATTCCCGACGAACGCGAACTCCGCCCGGTCGATCAATCGGTCGTGATAGACCACGCCCGGCAGGGGACGAACACGGGGACGACGCTCCGACACACGCTGCAGGTGATGACAAGACGGCGGTGCATACCCGATCCCGTGCACCCAGGCCGCCGTGGGCCCGCACAGTGCGTACCCCGCGGGATGGAGCGGCGCCAGCGAGGCCGCTCGCGCCTCTGCGCCCTCCGGCAGATCGGTCGGCATATACCCGTCTCCGACCTCGATGAGTACGCCGTCCAAGCGGGCAGCACTCAGTTCCGGCTGCGAAAGCAGCTCTCCGGGGTGGAAGATCAGCGACGGATGCACACGTTCAGTGTGACCGTTCGCCGCAGTGCCAGGGCAGGGCTGTGGATAACCTCAGCCGCCGAGGGCGCCGAGCCAGGCGCGGCGTGCTTCGAGCGCGTCTGCGGCCTCCTTGATGGCCTTCTTGTCGCCGGCCTTCTCCGCGACGGCGAGCTCGTTCTCGAGCTTCTCGATCGCGTCCTGGAGCTGCTGGCTCATGTCGTTCGCGCGGGCCTTGGTCTCGGGGTTGTTGCGCTTCCAGTCGACCTCTTCGCGCGACTTCAGCCCCTGCTCGATCACGCGCAGCTTGTCGTCGAGCGCGCGCTCCTGATCGCGGGGGAAGATGCGGCCGACCTCGTCCCACTGGCGCTGGATCTTCGTCAGCATCGCACGAGCCTGCTTGAGGTTCGACTCGTCCGCGACGGCCTTCGCCTCGTCGAGCAGAGCCTTGCGCGCTTCGATCTTCGGCGCCGACTCCGCCTCCTCGGCGGCGGACTGCTCCGCACGGGCGCCGTACAGTGTGTCACCGGCGGCCTTGAACCGAGCCCAGAGCGCGTCGTCGGCCTTGCGGCCCGCACGTCCGGCGGCCTTCCAGTCGTCGAGCAGTGCGCGGTAGGCGGGAATCCCATCGGCACCCTTCGGGGCGAGCGCCTCGGCGCGGGTGATCAGCGCGTTCTTGCGATCGCGCGAGGCCTTGTGGGTCTCATCGAGCTCGGCGTAGAAGGCGCGTCGCCCCTTGTCGACGACGGCGCGAGCGTCGCGGAAGCGCTTCCAGAGCTGCTGCGAGATGCCCTTGGGCAAACGGGGACCCGTCTGCTGCTGTGCCTGCCAGGTGTCGAAGAGCGTGCTCACCTCTTCGGTGACCTGCTTCCACTGCACCTTGCTGAGGTCGCGCGCGGCGATGGCCTCGATGCTCTCGACGACGATGGTGCGGTCGGCGATGGCCTGATCCACCTGCTCCTTGGCGGCCTTCGTCTCGGCTTCACGCGCCTCGGCGAGTGTCTCGGTGAGCGTCGACAGCCGCGAACGGAGCGAGGCGAGATCGCCGACCGCTGCGGCATCGGAGATCTCGACCACGAGCTTTTCTGCCTGATTCGTCAGGTCGCCCGCCGATGCGCCACCGGCCTGGTGGCGCTGCTCGAGCGTGTGGACTTTGAAAGCGAGGTCGTCGAACTTGCGGACGAAGTAGGCGAGTGCCTCCTCAGAGGTGCCGTCCGGATACTGACCGACGACACGCCAGTCATCACCCTCGCGGACTTCCACCGTGCCGTCGTCAGTGACGCGCCCCCACTTGGCCGAGTCGGCTGCGGCGACCGGCGACACCGGTGCCGCAGGGGCTGCGGCCGGAGTCGGTGTGCGCGGAGGCATCGGCACGCGCGGCGGTGCCGGAACGGGCGGGGTCGGCTTCGGCTTCGGGGTCTCGTCTGCAGACACGATGTGCTCCTTGCGCGGTCAGCCGCGTGAGGGTGGAAAGGACTTCGTTCAGCCTACTGGGCTGGCCCCTCGGGCGAGAACAGTTCCGAGAACGGGTTCTCCAAGGGCGTCGAGGTCTGGGTCGGCTCGGGCTCCGGGGCGGTCACGGCGGCGTGCACCGACTGACTGACCACGGCGCCGACGATGATGAGCCCGCCGATGACCCCGGCCAGGGCGTTGTCGCGGACACGTCGACTGATCTGGCCCTCGTGCCACGAGACCCGTGCGGCATACAGACGTGATCGCTCGGTCGCGGCTTTCGAGCGCTGCGCGTTCTTGGGTCCACGACCTGCCATCATCATCCTTCCTCGGGCGCGACTCCTCGGCGCCTCAGGTGAGCCTACCGGTGGGGCATGTCACCGGGGCGCATTAGCCTGGAGGAATGACATCCGCGCCACTGCTCTCGGGGCAGACGCCCCTGGCCGTGCGCATGCGACCGGTGTCGCTCGACGAGGTCGCCGGTCAGCAGCACCTGCTGCGCGCAGGGTCGCCGATCGTGGCCCTCGCCGATCCGGATGCCGCCTCTCCCGGAGCCGTCTCGATCATCCTGTGGGGCCCGCCGGGAACGGGCAAGACCACACTGGCACAGGCGATCGCCCGCTCCTCTGCGCGTCGGTTCGTCGAGCTCTCCGCCGTCACCGCCGGGGTCAAAGACGTCCGCGAGGTGATGCAGGAGTCGATCACCCAGCGCGACCTGTACGGGCAGACCACGATCCTGTTCCTCGACGAGATCCACCGTTTCACCAAGGCCCAGCAGGACGCTCTGTTGCCCGGCGTCGAGAACGGCTGGGTCATCCTCATCGCCGCGACCACCGAGAACCCGTCGTTCTCGGTCATCTCCCCGCTGCTGTCGAGATCGCTGCTGCTGACCCTGCAGCCGCTGACTGACGACGACATCGCGCTGCTCATCGATCGCGCGATCACGGACGCTCGGGGGCTCAACGGCGGGGTCGAGATCGACGACGCTGCGCGGGCCGCCCTCGTGCGGCTCGCCTCCGGAGACGGCCGCCGCGCACTGACCGGTCTCGAGGCAGCAGCCGCGGTCGCCGCTTCGAATGCGGCGGGCGACGACACGACACCCTCGATCAGTGCGGATGACGTCGCGCAGGCCGTCGATCGCGCGCTGCTCCGGTACGACCGGCAGGGCGACGAGCACTACGACGTGATCAGCGCCTTCATCAAGTCGATCCGCGGATCGGATCCCGATGCTGCACTCCACTACCTCGCCCGCATGATCGAGGCGGGGGAGGACCCGCGCTTCATCGCGAGACGCCTCGTCATCTCGGCGTCCGAGGACATCGGCCTCGCCGATCCGCAGGGCCTCGTGATCGCGACGGCCGCAGCCGACGCCGTGGCATTCATCGGGATGCCGGAGGGGCGGATCCCGCTCGCCGAGGCGACCGTGTATCTCGCGACCACCGCGAAGTCGAATGCGGCATATGCGGGGATCGATTCAGCGATCGCGGATGTGCGCGCCGGTGCGTTCGGTCGTGTGCCGCCGCATCTGCGCGATGCGCACTATCCGGGTGCGAAGCGCCTCGGGCACGGCAAGGGCTATCTGTTCCCGCACGACAACGAGCATGGGATCGTGCCCCAGCAGTACCTCCCCGATGAGCTCGACGGCCGGCGCTATTACCATCCGAAGAATCTGGGGGCCGAGCGAGATGTGTCGGCGCGTCTGGAGCGCATCCGCCGCATCCTCGAGGACCGCTGATCCGGCACGCTCGCCGGTCTGTTAGACTTGATCGGCTCGAAACCGTGTTTTCGGGCATCCCTTCGTTCACACTCCACCTTCTTCGCGCCCCGGCGTGCGCGATCCAGGCAGAACGCGGGAGATACGTCCGTGAGATGTGAAAGACACGTCCACGTCACCGGAAGGAACGCTTCGTGGTCACGAAGTCCCAGGACCGCCGCAAGGTCCGTCTGTCCCGCGCCCTCGGCGTGGCACTCACCCCCAAGGCCGCCCGCTACCTCGAGAAGCGTCCCTACGCTCCGGGCGAGCACGGCCGCACCAAGCGCAAGGCCGACAGCGACTACGCCGTCCGTCTGCGTGAGAAGCAGCGTCTGCGCGAGCAGTACGGCATCCGCGAGAAGCAGCTGCGCATCGCCTTCAACGAGGCACGTCGTGTCGACGGTCTGACCGGTGAGAACCTGGTCGAGCTGCTCGAGATGCGTCTGGACGCCCTCGTGCTGCGTTCGGGCTTCGCCCGCACCACGGCACAGGCCCGTCAGATGGTCGTGCACCGTCACATCAAGGTCGACGGCCAACTCGTCGACCGCCCGTCGTTCCGCGTGAAGCCGGGTCAGCTCATCCACGTCAAGGCTCGCAGCGAGGGCACCGAGCCCTTCCAGGTGGCCGCAGCCGGCGGCCACGCCGAGGTGCTGCCCCCGGTTCCGGGCTACCTCGAGGTCGAGCTCGACAAGCTGCAGGCACGTCTGGTCCGTCGGCCCAAGCGCGCTGAGGTCCCCGTGACCTGTGAAGTGCAGCTGGTCGTCGAGTACTACGCGGCTCGCTGATCTTCAGCATCTGAGTCCGCTGCGGAAGGCGTCGGGGGGAGACCCCGGCGCCTTCCGTCGTACGATGGGTCGTTTCCGCATACGATGGAGTGGCCGCGTGCTGCGGCCAGATCGCGAGGATGACGACATGAAGACTCTGCTGTGGTTCCTGATCGGTGTGATCGGCGGTTTCGTCGCCGCCCACTTCATGAACAAGGACCCGCGCGGCCACGACATGCTGGCCGACGTCGATGCGCGCATCACCGAGTTCTCGGCGATCCTCGGCGACGCCTATCGCGATCAGGAATCACGATTCTTCTCAGACAAGGACACGCAGTAACCCCATGAAAACGGCGGAAATCGCGCAGCGCTATCTCAACTACTTCGAGAAGAACGACCACACGATTGTTCCCTCCGCGTCGCTGGTGAGCGACGACCCGACGGTGATGTTCACGATCGCCGGCATGGTTCCGTTCATCCCGTACCTGACCGGTGTGGTCCCCGCTCCGTACTCCCGCGCCGCCGACGTGCAGAAGTGCATCCGCACGAACGACATCGAAGAAGTGGGCAAGACGGTGCGACATGGCACCTTCTTCCAGATGCTCGGAAACTGGTCGTTCGGCGACTACTTCAAGGAGGGGGCGATCACCTACGCGTGGGAGCTCCTCACCACCAGCGAGGCCGACGGCGGATTCGGATTCTCGGAGCGCGACTTCTGGGTGACCGTCTACGAGACCGATGATGAGGCCGCGGACATCTGGCGACGCGTCATCGGGCTGCCCGAAGAGCGCATCCAGCGGCTCGGTCGAGAGGACAACTACTGGCACACCGGCCAGCCCGGCCCCGGCGGTCCCGATTCCGAGATCTTCTTCGACCGGGGTCCGGCGTTCGGACGTGACGGCGGCCCCGCAGCGGACGACAACCGGTACATGGAGCTGTGGAACCTCGTGTTCATGCAGGAGCTGCTCAGCGACGTGCGCTCCCAGGTCGACTTCGACATCGCCGGCCCGCTCCCGCGCAAGAACATCGACACAGGCATGGGCTTGGAGCGCGTCGCCTTCCTCAAGCAGGGCGTGCACAACATGTACGAGACCGACCAGGTGCGTCCGGTGCTCGACCGCGCCGTCGAATTGTCCGGGAGGCGCTACGGCGCCGCACATGAGGACGACGTCCGCTTCCGCGTGATCGCTGATCACGTGCGTTCTTCCCTCATGCTCCTCTCCGACGGCGTCAAGCCCTCGAACGAGGGCCGCGGCTATGTGCTCCGCCGTCTGATGCGGCGCACCGTCCGTGCGCTGCGACTGCTCGGTGTGGATGCACCGGTGTTCCCGGAACTCTTCGCCGCCTCCCGCGATGCCATGAAGACTGCCTACCCGGTGCTCGAGACCGATTGGACCCGTCTGTCAGGTCTGGCCGTCGCTGAGGAGGAGACGTTCCTGCGCACGCTCGCGCAGGGGTCGACCATCCTCGATGTCGCCCTCGCCGACACCAAGAAGGCCGGCAATCAGACCCTTGCCGGTCCTGACGCGTTCCTGCTGCACGACACCTACGGGTTCCCGATCGACCTCACCCTCGAGATCGCGGAGGAGCAGGGGCTCAGCGTCGACCGCAGCGCATTCGACGAGCTGATGACCGAACAGCGGACCCGCGCGAAGGCGGATGCGAAGAGCCGCAGGCGCCAGCTCGCCGATCTCTCGGTCTATCGCGACTTCCGCGCTCTCGGCGAGACCGCGTTCACGGGGTACACCGAGCTCGAGGCCGAATCGCGCGTGCTGGGCATTCTCGTCGACGGACAACCGGCGACGACGGCGGCCGAGGGCCAGGTGGCGGAGGTCATCCTCGCCGAGACGACCCTGTACGCCGAATCCGGCGGCCAGGTCGCCGACAAGGGCGTGATCGTCGGTCCAGGGTACGAGCTCGAGGTCCTGGATGTGCAGAAGCCGGTCCCCGGACTCGTCAGCCACTCGGTGCAGGTCACCACGGGATCGGTCGCAATCGATGATCGTGCGACGACCGTGGTGGATGCTGCAAATCGCCGTTCCGCGCGGCAGGCGCACTCCGCAACGCACCTCGTACATGCTGCGCTGCGCGATACCCTCGGCACCGGAGCCGCCCAGACGGGGTCTCTGAACCGCGCCGGCTACATGCGCTTCGACTTCTCCTGGTCGCAGCCCCTGTCGACCGACACCCGCACCGAGATCGAGGACATCACCAACCGCGCCGTGCAGGACGCACTCGAGGTCACCACGCGCGTCGTCTCCCTCGATGAGGCGAAGGAAGCGGGCGCGATGGCGCTGTTCGGTGAGAAGTACGGCGATGTGGTGCGCATGGTCGACATCGGCGGGCCCTGGTCCCGCGAGCTGTGCGGCGGAACCCATGTCAGCACCAGCGCCGAGATCGGGCTGGTCAGCGTTGTCGGCGAGGCCTCGGTCGGCGCCTCCAACCGCCGCATCGAGGCGCTGGTCGGTCAGGACGCCTTCCGCGAGCTGGCGGCGGAGCGCGCCATCGTCTCGCAGCTTTCCGCCGCATTGAAGACGCCGCGCGAGCAGTTGCCGGACCGGATCGCAGAGATCGCCGCGAACCTCAAGACGGCTGAGAAGCGGATCGCCCAGTTCGAGGCGAAGGAGCGCGAGGGTCGCGTGCCGGCGATCGCCGAGTCCGCCGAGCGCATCGGTGCCTTCCGCGTCGCCGCGGTGTCGGTGGGGGAGGTCGCCTCCGGGGACGACCTGCGCGGTCTCGCCCTGAGCGTTCGCGAGCGCCTGGGCGCGGACCCCGCCGTGGTAGCCCTCGGCGGCGTCGCCGGCGGACGGCCGATCGTCGTCGTCGCTACCAACGAGGCCGCCCGCGCGGCCGGAGCGAAGGCCGGGGCTCTCGCGAAGCGCGCCGCCGGTGTGCTCGGTGGCGGCGGAGGCGGACGTGACGACGTCGCCCAGGGCGGTGGCACGGATGCCGCCGCGCTGCCCACTGCCTTCGAGGCCATCACGACAGACCTGCGTACCGCGTGACGGGCTTTCGTCGCGGTGTGCGCCTCGGGGTCGATGTCGGCAGGGCACGCATCGGCGTGGCGCGCTGCGACCCCGATGGCATGCTGGCCGTACCCGTCGAGACCGTGCCGCGCTCGGATGCGTCCCTCGCGCGCCTGACGGAGATCGCCGCTGAGCACGAACCGCTGGAGTTCGTGGTCGGCCTGCCGGTGAACCTGCAGGGCACCGACACGCCGTCGACGGATGACGCCCGACAGTTCGCCGCCGCGCTGCAGCGCCACACGGCGGTTCCGGTGCGCCTCGTGGATGAGCGGTTGAGCACCGTGTCGGCACACGCCGCACTGCGCTCCTCTGGAAGAACCCAGCGGAACTCTCGTAGCATTGTCGATCAGGTCGCCGCCGTAGTTCTGCTTCAGCACGCGATCGACACGGAGAAGACCACCGGCACCCCCGCCGGCTCCGTGATGCCCCCGACCGAGGAGCCCGCCTGAGCATGTCCGAACGTGAGAACCCGGAGCCGAGTTCGCACAGCCTGTCTGACGAGCTCTTCTCACGGCTCCCCGAACCGAATCAGCAGGTGCCTTCTGTCGACTCCGAAGCGCCCGCACCCGGGTCGCGTCGCGCGCGGCGCGAGGCTGCGCAGTCCGGCGAGAAGGCCCCGGACGAGGCTCCGGAAGAGCCCGAATGGGCGGAGCCTGAGACGGACACGTCGGCAGATGAGGCGGTGGCCGAAGAGCCGGTTGCCGCTGCGAAGCCCGCTGCGCCCACACTCGACGACCTCTTCGAGGCGGAACAGGCTGAACCCGCGCACGGCAAGACGAAGAAGAAGCGCCGCACCGGGTGCTTCGTCGCGCTCATCATCGTCCTCGCGGTGATCGGAGGGATCGTCGGCGCCGGGTTCTGGGTGGTGAACACCTACGGCGATCAGATCGGCGAGGTGATGGGGTGGGGCGAACCCGCGGACTGGGAACCGGGTCAGGCCACCGGTGAAGCGCTGGTGACGATCCGGGAGGGTGACACTGGCGCGCCGGTATCGACCGCCCTGTACGAGGCGGGCATCACCCGGACCGACAGCGTTTTCTACGACTATCTCGTCAGTGAGAACATCGCCGTGACCTTCTACCCGGGCGTATATCGGCTGGAGCAGAAGATGACAGCCGCCGCGGCGCTCGAGGCTCTTGAGGACCCCGAGAACAAGGCGGACAACACGGTGAGCATCCCCGAAGGCGGCACGATCGAGTCGTCGTTGCCGCTCATCGCCGAGAGCGTGGGCATCCCGATTGAGGATCTCGAGGCGGCTGTGGAGGATCCGAGCGCTTACGATGTCGCCGCCGACGATCTCGAGGGCTGGCTGTTCCCGGCCGTGTACACCTTCGACCCGGAAGTCACGGCGACCCAGGTGATCCAGCGCATGGTCGAACGTACCCGCGAATCTCTCGCAGCCGCCGGTGTGCCTGCCGAGGACGAACAGCGCATCCTCACGGTCGCCTCGATCATCCAGCGCGAAGGGCGAACCGACGATTTCAGCAAGGTCTCCCGCGTCATTCAGAACCGGCTCGACGACGGCATGAAGCTGCAGATGGATTCCACGGCCCAGTACGGCTACGGTGAGCTGCACGCCGGCTCGCTCAGCACCTCGGAAGAGGCGCAGTTCGACGACAACCCCTGGAACACCTATGTCGTCGATGGTCTCCCCGCCGGCCCCATCGCCAACCCGAACGACGCGGCCATCGACGCGGCCATGCACCCCGAAGAGGGCCCGTGGATCTACTTCGTGACCATCAACCCGTCGACCGGGGAGACGGTGTTCTCGACGACGTACGAAGAGCACCAGTCCGCGATCTCGACGTGGCAGGAGTGGTGCCGCGAGAATCCCGACCAGGGGTGCTGACGTCGTGAACCGGCATCGTCTCGCGGTCTGGGGAGATCCGATCGCGCACAGCATGTCGCCGGCTCTGCACGCCGCCGCGTACCGGACTCTCGGTGTGGAGTGGGAGTACGACCGCCGACGGGTCGATGCTGCCGGTTTCGCTGAGGCGTTCGGCGGACTCGACTCTTCGTGGCGCGGCCTGTCGCTGACGATGCCGCTGAAGGAGCAGGCGTTCGCTGTCGCCGCCGCCCGTGACCGTCACGCCGAGCTCACCGGCGCCGTCAACACGCTGCTGTTCGGCGATCGCCCCGCCGGGTTCAACACCGACGTCGGCGGAATCATCGACGCCCTCGCTGAGCATGGCATCACCGCGCCCCGAACTGTGCGCATTCTCGGTGCGGGGGCGACCGCGGCATCTGCTCTCGTCGCCGTCGCCGAGCTGAATGCGGGTCTGGTCGACGTTCGCGCCCGTCGCCCCGAGCGTGCTGCCGCCCTCGTTGAACTGGGGGAGCGCCTGGGCGTCACGTTGACCGTCGACGCGTTCGATGCGGCTGCGTCGCCGGTCGATCTCACGATCGCGACGCTGCCCAGCGGCACGGAGCTGGATGCGCCGATCGCCCGGTCGCTTGCTGCCGGCGGCGGGGCGCTGTTCGACGCGGCGTACGCACCGTGGCCGTCCGCGCTCGCGACGATCTGGGGCGAGGCGCCCGTGATCTCCGGTCGGGGGATGCTGCTGCACCAGGCGGTCCGGCAGGTGCGGGTGTTCCATCACGGCGACCCGCACACCGCCCTCCCGGCAGAGGACCGGGTCCTGGAGGCGATGCGCGCCGTCGGTTGAGCTAACTGTTACGAGGGCGAGCGAGGGCCCTCGGGCATGGGAGACTGGAGCAATGCTCCGCGTGCTCACCGCCGGCGAATCGCACGGCCCCGAACTCATCGCCGTCATGGAGGGACTGCCCTCCGGCGTCCCGATCTCCTCTGACGTGATCCAGGTCGACCTGGCGCGGCGCAAGCTCGGCTACGGTCGCGGCTCGCGGATGAAGTTCGAGCAGGACGAACTGACGATCTCGGGCGGCGTGCGCCACGGCAAGAGCCTCGGCAGCCCGATCGCCCTGCGCATCGGGAACACCGAATGGCCGAAGTGGGTCGAAGTGATGAACCCCGAGCCGGTGGAGATCACCGACAGGTCCCGCGGTCGATCGGCGCCGCTGACCCGCCCGCGTCCTGGCCATGCCGATCTCGTCGGCATGCAGAAGTACGACTTCGATGAAGCCCGACCCATCCTCGAACGGGCCAGTGCCCGCGAAACCGCCGCGCGTGTCGCCCTCGGTGCTGTCGCGCGCTCGTTCCTCGGTGAGCTCGGCATCCGCCTGGTCAGTCACACGCTGTCGATCGGGCCGGTCCGCGCGCCGGAGGATGCCGCGCTGCCGACGCCGGATGACGTGAATGCTCTGGACGCCGACCCGCTGCGCTGCTTCCACGCCGAGACCTCCGCGCGCATGGTCGACGAGGTCGACGACGCGCGCAAGGCCGGCGACACGCTCGGCGGCGTCGTCGAGGTGCTCGCCTACGGCCTGCCGCCCGGGTTGGGCTCGCACGTGCACTGGGACCGCCGCCTCGACGGCCGTCTCGCGCAGGCCCTGATGAGCATCCAAGCGATCAAGGGCGTCGAAGTCGGCGACGGCTTCGAGACCACCCGCCGCCGCGGCTCGGCAGCGCACGATGAACTGTTCGTCGCCGACGACGGCATCACCCGCGGCTCGGATCGCGCCGGGGGCACCGAGGGCGGCATGACCACCGGAACCGTCCTGCGCGTCCGCGCCGGCATGAAACCGATCGCCACCGTCCCGCACGCGCTGCGCACGATCGATACCGCCACCGGAGAGACGGCGAACGCCCACCACCAGCGCTCCGACGTGTGCGCGGTTCCGGCCGCGGGCGTCGTCGCCGAGGCGATGGTCGCCATCGAACTCGCCCGCGCCGCGCTCGAGAAGTTCGGCGGCGACAGCATCCGCGAAACGCGCCGGAACCTCGACGGCTACCTCGCATCGATCCCGGCGGAGCTCCGCACAGCACCGGCCTCCGAAGCAGCGCTGATCGCTCACGATGGCCGTTCCTGAACCGCTGACACTGGTGCTCGTCGGCCCGATGGGTGCGGGCAAGACGAGTGTCGGGCGGCGGGTCGCCCGACAGCTCGGAGTCCCGTTCACCGACACCGACCG
>JBQDFB010000021.1:0-31374 GCA_052085045.1 Microbacteriaceae bacterium
GTGTCGGGCGGCGGGTCGCCCGACAGCTCGGAGTCCCGTTCACCGACACCGACCGACGCATCATCGCCGAGCACGGTCCGATACCGGAGATCTTCTCAGCGCACGGCGAGGAGCATTTCCGCACGCTGGAGAGCACCGCGGTGGCCGCCGCGCTCAGGACGGGCGGGGTCATCTCACTCGGCGGCGGCGCCATCCTGTCCGAGCAGACGCGCGACCTGGTACGCCGGCATCCGGTCGTGTTCCTGACGGTGAGCCCGGAGTCCGTGGCCGTGCGCATCTCCGGAGGCGGACGCCCCCTGCTCACGGGGGAGGACGATCCGCTCACGCGGTGGAAGCAGATCTTCGAGCAGCGTCGCGGCTGGTACGAAGATGTCGCGGATGCGACGTTCGACACGTCTCGTCGGCCGATGCAGCGCATCGCCGAGGAGATCGCAGCATGGAGGAGGCAACACGCATGAGCAGCACCACGATCAGCGTCACCGGGCAGAGCACCTACGACATCACCGTGGGTCGCGGCATTCTCGACGAAGCCTCGGCTGCACTCGATCCGGCGGTCCGCAAGGTGCTCGTCGTGCATCCGCCGACGCTGGCCGCGCGCGCAGCGGAGTTCCGCGACCGGCTCCTCGCCGACACGGCGAACGGCCAGCGCGAGGTGCTGCTCGCTGAGATTCCCGACGCGGAGCAGGGCAAGCGCATCGAGGTCGCCGCCTTCTGCTGGCAGATCATGGGCCAATCCGACTTCACCCGCACCGACGCCGTGATCGGTTACGGCGGGGGAGCGGTCACCGACGTCGCCGGTTTCGTCGCAGCGACGTGGCTGCGCGGCATCCAGGTCGTGCAGGTGCCGACGACCGTGCTCGGACTCGTCGACGCGTCGGTCGGCGGCAAGACCGGCGTCAACACCGCCGAGGGCAAGAACCTCGTCGGCGCATTCTGGGCGCCTCGCGCGGTGATCGGCGATCTGGACGAGTTGGGCAGCCTCAGCGCGCACGAGGCGACCGCCGGCTATGCCGAGGTCGTCAAAGCGGGCTTCATCTGGGCGCCGGAGATCCTCGACATCATCGAAGCCGATCCGGCACGCGTGGTGGATGCCTCCACCGACGAGTTCCGCCGCACCATCGAACTCGCGATCGGCATGAAAGCCACCGTCGTCTCCGAGGACTTCCGCGAGGCGGGCCAGCGCGAGATCCTCAACTACGGCCACACGCTCGGGCACGCCATCGAACACGCCGAACGCTATCGCTGGCGCCACGGCGCGGCCATCTCGATCGGCATGATGTACGCCGCCGAGCTGTCGCGCCTGGCGGGTCGACTGTCGGATGCCGCGGTCGATCGGCACCGCTCGATCCTCGAGTCGCTCGGGCTGCCCACCACTTACCGGGCAGGTGCCTGGGCAACGCTGCTCGCAACCATGCAGCGCGATAAGAAGGCCCGCGGCGGGATGCTGCGGTTCATCCTCCTCGACGACATCGCCAAGCCGACGGTGCTGCAGGCCCCCGATGAGTCGCTGCTGTTCGCCGCCTACCAGGAGGTCGGGGCATGAGTGTCGAGGTGCGTCGCGTTCGGGCTGACGAGTGGGAACGGGTGCGTGATCTGCGTCTCGACGCCGTCCGCGACCCTGCTGCCCCCGTCGCGTTCCTGCACACGCACGCGGAGGAAGCAGCTCACGAAGACGCATTCTGGCAGCAGCGTGCTGCGGGTGCGTCGGAAGGCGATGCCGTGGCGCAGTTCATCGCGGAGTCCGACGGCGAGTGGATCGGCACGGTGACAGTGCTGCGCTGGGAGGCGGGTGCCACAGACCATCACGGCAGAGCGGTGACCGCACCGCGCGGAGACGTCGTCGGCGTGTTCGTGCGCGCCGAAAGCCGCGGCCGGGGAGTCGTGGATGCGCTGTTCGACGCCGCCGCGGAGTGGGCAGCGTCGATGGGGGATACGCGGCTCGTGCTCGATGTGCACGTCGACAACGACCGGGCCAAGGCGGCGTACCGCCGGATCGGCTTCTCCGAGACGGGGCTGCGTTTCACCGGGTCGATCGGCCCGGAGGCGGAGATGGCGCGGCCGCTCAGCGTTGCGGCGACGCCGCGTCTCCTGCTCGTGAACGGACCGAACCTGAACCTGCTCGGCACCCGCGATCCGGCCGTGTACGGCACGGCGACCTTGGCCGACGTCGAGAAGATCGCCGTCGATGCCGCTGCGGAAGCAGGCTTCGAGGTGCGCAGCATCCAGAGCAATCATGAGGGCGTGCTGATCGACGCGATCCACGCCGCGCGCGAGGACTGCGCGGGTATCGTGATCAACCCCGGCGGGTTGACGCACACGTCGGTCGCCCTGCGCGACGCGCTCACGGGCGTCGGCCTCCCGTTCGCCGAGATCCACATCTCGGATGTGAATGCGCGGGAAGAGTTCCGACGGTTCTCGTATCTGCACGACGTCGCCGCCGTCCGTGTCATCGGCGAGGGTGCGGCGGGCTACGCGTCGGCCGTGGGCGCGCTCACGGCGCTCATCGAACGCCCGTCCTGACAGCGGAACCGTACATCCGTCCGGCGATCCCGTAGAATCGGACGTCGGCCCCCATCGGTCGCACCCGAACAACACGAAACGGAACCCGCACGCATGGCATCCACTGCAGACATCAAGAACGGCGTCGTCCTGAATCTCGACGGACAGCTCTGGACCGTTGTGGACTTCCAGCACGTCAAGCCCGGTAAGGGCGGCGCGTTCGTGCGCACCAAGCTGAAGAACGTCGTCACGGGGCGCACCAACGACAAGACCTTCAATGCCGGCGCCAAGGTCGACATCGAGAACGTCGACCGCCGCGACTTCACCTACCTGTACTCCGACGGTGACGGGTTCGTGTTCATGGACTCCACCGACTACGACCAGATCACCCTCAGCGACGTGGTCGTCGGCGACGCCAAGAACTTCATGCTCGAGAACCAGCAGGTCACCATCGCCCTCAACAACGGCAACCCGCTCTACATCGAACTGCCGACCTCGGTCATCCTCGAGGTGACCTACAGCGAGCCCGGCCTGCAGGGCGACCGCTCCTCGGCGGGCACGAAGCCCGCGACGGTGGAGACCGGGTACGAGATGCAGGTTCCGCTGTTCGTCGAGACCGGCACGAAGATCAAGGTCGACACCCGCACCGGTGATTACCTCGGCCGCGAGAAGTAAGGCGTGAGCGCCCGGACGAAGGCGCGCAAGCGCGCACTCGACATCCTGTTCTCCTCGGATGTCCGCGGAGACGACATCGCTGTGACTCTCGCCGCCGAGGCCAAGCGCGCGGCCAACGAGCCGGCACGCGAGGCGTCCTGGCTGTACGCCCGCGAGATCGTCGACGGGATCGTCGATCACCGCGACGACATCGACGAGAGCATCGTCACGCACAGTCGCGATTGGAAGCTCGAGCGGATGCCGACCGTCGACCGCGCGCTGCTGCGCATCGCCGCGTGGGAGATCCTCTACAACGACGAGGTGCCCACCGCGGTCGCCATCGACGAGGCGGTCGAGCTCGCCAAGGAGTTCTCGACGGACGACTCCGGCGCGTTCGTGCACGGCGTGCTGGCGCGGGTGGCGCGAGCGAGCTGAACCACGGCACGGTATGCCAGCGCCGCACGTCGACCCCGCACTCATCCGCCGACTGACCGACGACGGCGGCTATCGCCGAGGTATGTCGTACCAGCGCTCCGGCATGGTCATCCGCACGTCCTGGGACGAAGCCGAGCGTGTCCTCACCTCGGTGGTGGCCGGTTCTGGCGGCCACTCCTATCGGTGCACGATTCGTTTCACAACGACAGGGATCACGGACACCGTTGCGGCGACCGCCTGCACCTGCCCGGTCGCACAGGGGTGCAAGCACGTCGTCGCGACGCTGCTGGTCAGCAACGACGACGCCCTGCTCTCAGCTGCTGAGAGGCCCGCGAGGCAGGCACCGCCCGCCTGGCGGAGCCTGGTTCCGGCGACGACGGAGACCGGTGCGGCGATCGCGCTCGGCGTCGAACTGCGCCAGCGTTCGAGCACCGGCGCTCATCAGTGGTCGCCGCGCCCGGTGCGCGCGGTCACGCCTCGTGATCTCGCGAAGGGGATCGGCGAACTTCTGCTCGGCATCCGCCCGCTCATGCGCAGTGCGTCCACCGGCGCGTGGATTCAGGGCGATGTCTCCTGGGACTCCGTGCGGCGGTCGGCCGGGCTATTCGGGCGGGAGCGCGTGCGCTGGTTCGCCGACCTGCTCAGCCTCTCGCGCGACTCGCTGCTGTCGGGCACCGCGGGCGACTGGCTCGCGATGGATCTGATCGAGTCGGCTCTGCTGTGGGGGCATCTGCGCCAGGGCATCACCCTCGGCATCCCGTTGGTCGCGACGCAGAAGAGCACCACCGTCGCGCTCGGCGAGACGGCTTCGGTGTCTGCGGAGGTCGAGCGGGCCGATGCCGGCGGCCTGACCATCAGCGCCGAAGTCGTCATCGATGAGCGGATCGTGCCGAGCACGTCCGTGCGAGCCATCGGACACTCGGGCCTCTACGCGGCCGAATCGATCGGCAGCCGGATCGCTCTGACACTGGCAGAGGCTCCTCTCAGCGACCCCGTGCACGCCCTGCTCCGAGCGCAGGAGCCGATCATCATCTCACCGGCTGATGAACCGGCCTTCCTGCGCGAGGCCTACCCGGCGCTGGCCAGAAGGACCCCGATCCGCACCGTCGGCTCCGTGAAGCTGCCCGCCGTACCGCAGCCGCAGGCCACACTTGTCGTGACCTATCGTGCCGGTGACACGATCGACTACGCGTTCGAGTGGACCTACCCGGGCTACGAGCGGTTCCCCCTCGGGCCGACATCGGATGCTGTGCGCGACACCGCCGCGGAGCGGGAGCGCCAGGGCGAGCTCGAGCAGGTCTGGCAGGGGCTCTCCGACTCCGTCTTCGCCGCCTCCGGCACCCTCCGCGACGTCGATGCCGCCGAGTTCGTCGCCCACGTCGTCCCCGCTTTCCAGGCGGCGGGAGTCCTGCTCGTGGAGAGCGGCAAGCGCAAGGACTACCGCGAGCTCACCGGCGCACCGGAGATCACCGTCTCGACTGTCGAGAGCACCGACGCCGACTGGTTCGACCTCGGCGTGCTCGTGAAGATCGACGGGCGGACCATCCCGTTCACGCCGCTGTTCACGGCGATGACCAAGGGGCGACGCAAACTGCTGCTCGTCGACGGCAGTTACCTGTCGCTGAACCACCCCGCGCTCGACCGGCTGCGCGAACTCATCGACGAGGCATCCGAACTCGAGGAGTGGGAGACGGGGCCACGCATCAGCCGGTATCAGACCGACCTCTGGGAGGAGTTCGAAGACCTCGCCGACGAAGCCCTGCCTGCCATGAGCTGGCGCGCCACGGCAGACGGGCTGCGGCAGGCGACCGGCGTTCCGCCGACCCCCGTACCCGCGGGGCTCACCGGCGAACTGCGGCCCTATCAGAAGGCTGGGTTCGACTGGCTCGCGTTCCTGTGGACTCACCGGCTGGGCGGAATCCTCGCTGATGACATGGGGCTGGGAAAGACCATCCAACTGCTCTCGCTCGTGCTGCATGCGAAGCAGGCGGGGGAGGAGCGCCCGTTCCTCGTCGTGGCGCCGACATCGGTGCTCGGATCGTGGCAGAGCGAAGCCGCCCGGTTCGCGCCGGGCCTGCGCGTTCGGGTCATCGACAGCAGCAGCGCGAAGCGCGACGCCATGGCGGATGCTGCGGAGCACGCCGACCTCGTCATCACCTCGTACACTCTCGTGCGACTCGACGAGCGGGAATTCGTCCAGACGCGATGGGCCGGCCTCATCCTCGATGAGGCCCAGTTCGTGAAGAACCCGAAGACGAAGCAGCACCGCGCCGTCGCGGCACTGAACGCTGACGTGGTCTACGCCGTGAGCGGCACACCGATGGAGAACAGCCTGACTGACCTGTGGGCGCTGCTGAAGCTCGCAGCACCCGGGCTGTTCGCCTCGGCGCGCAAGTTCCGCGAGGAGTATGTGCAGCCCATCGAGAAGGGCAAAGTTCCGGAGAATGAAGAAGGCGGCGAGTACCGGCGGCGTCGCCTCGAGCGACTGCGTCGGCGGATACGTCCGCTGATGCTCAGACGGACCAAGCAGCTCGTCGCCTCCGAGCTCCCCGACAAGCAGGAGCAGCACCTGCACGTCGAACTCAGCCCCGCACACCGGGCACTGTACGACACAGTCCTGCAGCGCGAACGGCAGAAGGTGCTCGGGCTGCTGGCCGACCTCGATCGCAACCGCTTCATCGTGTTCCGTTCACTGACGATGCTGCGGCTGCTCAGTCTGTCGCCGGGTCTCGTCGATCCGGCCGACGCGAAGATCGGGTCACGCAAGCTGGACGCCCTGCTCGATCACGTGCAGGAGCTGCACGCCGAAGGGCACCGCACGCTCGTCTTCAGCCAGTTCACGTCGTATCTGCAGGAGGCCGCAGAGCGTCTCGATCAGGCCGGCATCGCCTACGCCTACCTGGACGGCTCGACCCGGTCGCGCCGCGCGGTCATCGACGGGTTCCGGTCCGGCGAGCAGCCGGTGTTCCTCATCAGTCTGAAAGCGGGCGGTTTCGGCCTCACCCTCACCGAGGCCGACTACGTGTTCCTGCTGGACCCGTGGTGGAATCCCGCTGCAGAAGCACAGGCGGTCGACCGTACGCACCGCATCGGCCAGCAGAATCCGGTGATGGTGTACCGGATGATCTCCGAGGGCACGATCGAGGAGAAGGTCCTCGCGCTGCAGGAGCGCAAGGCGCGGCTGTTCACGGCGGTCATGGACGACGAGGAGATGTTCGCGCAGTCCCTCACCGCAGACGACATCCGCGGGCTGTTCGAAGACTGAGTGTGTCCCCGGCCGCGTTCGGCCGGCCCCGAGGAGCCCGCCGGTAGAATCGAGTGGTTCACCTCAGGAGGAATGCAATGCGGATCACCGGACTCGGCCACGCCGGGATGTTCATCGAGACGACGGGCGGAAACATCATCTGCGACCCCGTTCTCGGGCCGTCGTTCTTCGGCTCCTGGTTCCCGTTCCCCGACAACCGCGGTCTCGACTGGGAGCTTCTCGGCCGCGAAGCCGATTTCCTGTACGTCTCGCACCGGCATCGAGACCACTTCGACCCGAAGCTGCTGCAGCGCTATATCCGCAAGGACATCGAGGTGCTGCTGCCCGAGTACCCGATCGACGACCTCGAGCAGGACCTCCGTGCGCTCGGGTATTCGAACATCACCTACGCACCCGCCGGTCAGGTCATCGAGCGCGGCGAGCTGAAGATCATGATCACTCCGCTCCGTGCCCCCAGCGACGGTCCGATCGGCGACTCATCGCTCAGCGTCGACGACGGCACGGCCTCCGTCCTGAACCAGAACGACGCGCACCCGCTCGACCTCGACAAGCTGCTGCACTTCGGCAAGCCGGACGCCTACTTCACGCAGGTGTCCGGCGCGATCTGGTGGCCGATGGTCTACGATCTGCCGCTGGATGCCAAGCAGAACTTCGCGAAGCTCAAGCGCGATGCGCAGAACAAGCGGGCGATGTACTACATCGAGAAGGTCGACGCGCCGCACGTGTTCCCGATGGCGGGCCCGCCGATGTTCCTGCGCGACGAGCTGTTCGATTTCAACGGCTTCGGGCGCAACGGCGAATCGATCTTCACCGATCAGAAGCAGTTCCTCGCGCACATGAAGGAGCTCGCCCCGCAGTACGACGGGCAGCTGTTCGTGCCGGGCACGGTCGTCACTCTCGAGAACCGCGAACTCGTCTCGATCGAGCAGTCGCTGTACACCGAGGCCGAGATCGCCCACATCTTCGACGAGAAGTGGGACTATCTCGAAGAACAGCGGGCGAGCCGCCAGCAGGAGATCCGTGACGAGGAGGCCGAGCGGGCAGAGTCCCTGCCCGCAGATGAGATCCTCGCCGAGCTCAAGGCCTGGTGGGAACCGCTGCTGAAGAAGTCGCGCACCATCCGTCTCGGCGTGGGCGGCAACGTCCGCTTCCGCATCGGCGACCTGGACATGGTGGTCGACTTCCCCAAGGCGAAGGTCCGGGAGTACGCGGGGGAGGAGTGCATCTACTGGTACACGATCCCCGCCGATCTCGTCTCGACGAACATTCGCGATCGCGAGATCGACTGGTCGAACTCGATCTTCCTGTCGATGCAGTTCTCGGTCGGACGCAGCGGCAAGTTCAACGAGTTCCTCACCACGTTCCTCAAGTGCCTCTCGGTGGACCGCATCGAGTACGTCGAGAACTGGTACTCCGAGCAGACCGATCAGACCGAAGATGCGGAGGTCGGCGATTGGATCGTCCAGCGCCGCTGCCCGCACCTGCGCGCCGACCTCACCAAGACCGGCAAGGTCGACGAGGAGGGCATCCTGACGTGCAGCATGCATGACTGGAAGTGGGATCTGAAGACCGGCAGGTGTCTGACCACGACCGGTCATGAGATCCGCGCGGAGCGCTGCCCGGTCACCGATGAGGCGCTGAAGCTCGGCGCGTGATCAGCACCCCCACGAGGGGGTTCAGCACGATGAGCGTCAGCCAGGTGAGCTTCGCGGTGTCCGCATCGATGAACAGCGCCACCGGCACCGAGGCGAGGAACACCACCGGCGTGATCATCGCCCCGAGCACCTCCAGGCGGTTCTGCCTGTCCGGGCGGGGCGGGACCTCGAGCCCTCGGGCGCGGCCGACCTGATACATGATCGTCTGCGTCAGCGACACCGCCGCGATGTTCATGGCGTAGAGCGCGGTCGGCAGCGGCATCTCGGTGGTCACCGGATCGCTGATGCCCTGCGTGGTGAAGGCGATCAGGATCACCAGCGCGGTGGCGAGAAGATTCAGCGCGGTGACGGGCCCATCCATGCCGGAGAGCCGCCGCATCAGCCGCACATTCGCCCGCCACACCACCGCGATGACCACGAAGCTCAGCGCGAACCCCAGCAGCTGCGTCCCTACGCCAGACGCGATGAGCGCGTCAAGGCTCTCCCAGGCATCGGTGGGCGGCGGATCGATGTTCGCGATCAGCAGCGTCATGGCGAACCCATAGACCGAGTCGAACAGCGACACCCCACGGCTGAACGGCATCGACTCCGTCGTATCGACCTCGTCGTCCTGATGGCGCGACGGCGCGGCTGTGTTCTGCGAGACCTCGTCGTCGCTCATGTCGACAGCGTGGCAGTAGACTGACCGGGCAAGCAACCTTTAACACCGTCCAGAGAGGCGGAGAAGGGAGCGGCTGATGAGCGCACGCACCGTGCTGCACGACGCCGATATCTCGCGGGCGCTGACCCGCATAGCCCACGAGATCCTCGAATCCAACAAGGGTGCGGCCGACCTGGTGCTGCTGGGCATCCCCACGCGCGGCGTCGCTCTGGCCCAGCGCCTCGGCGCTCTGATCGAATCGATCGCGCAGACGCCGGTGCCGATCGGTTCCCTCGATGTCACGCTGTTCCGCGATGATCTGGCCAAGCACCCCACCCGCTCTCCGCAGCGCACCGAGATCCCGGCCGGGGGTGTCGACGGCAAGACCGTCGTCCTCGTCGATGACGTGCTCTTCTCCGGCCGCAGCATCCGCGCGGCCCTCGACGCGATCCAGTCGATCGGGCGCCCCTCGATCGTGCGGCTGGCGATCCTCGTCGACCGCGGTCACCGTGAGCTGCCGATCCGGCCCGACTTCGTCGGCAAGAACATCCCGTCCGCCCGCACCGAGCGTGTCAACGTGCGCCTGAGCGAGAACGACGGCGTGGATGAGGTGACGATCGGAGAATGAGACACCTTCTCGACACCCAGACTCTCGACCGCGCGACCGCCCTGCGCATCCTCGACGTCGCCGAGGACATGTCCGACACCCAGTCCCGCGAGGTCAAAAAGCTCCCGACGCTGCGCGGCAAGACCGTGGTGAATCTCTTCTTCGAGGATTCCACGCGCACCCGGATCTCGTTCGAGGCAGCCGCCAAGCGGCTCTCCGCCGACGTGATCAACTTCGCTGCCAAGGGCTCCAGCGTCTCCAAGGGAGAGAGTCTGAAGGACACTGCACAGACGCTCGAGGCGATGGGAGCCGATGCCGTCGTCATCCGCCACGCCGCCTCCGGCGCTCCACGCACTCTCGCCACGAGCGGCTGGATCTCCGCCGGGGTCGTGAACGCCGGCGACGGCACCCACGAGCATCCGACCCAGGCGCTGCTCGACGCCTTCACGATTCGCAAGCGCCGGTTCGGCGCGACAAGTCGCGGGCGCGACCTCGCCGGCATCCGCGTGGTCATCGTCGGCGACGTGCTGCATTCCCGCGTCGCCCGATCGAACGTGTGGCTGCTCGCGATGCTCGGCGCCGACGTCACCCTGGTGTCGCCGCCGACGCTGGTGCCGCAGTACGTCGCGCACTGGCCGGTGCGCGTGCTGTACGACCTCGATGAGGCTCTCGCCGACGCTCCGGATGCCGTCATGATGCTTCGCATTCAGCTCGAGCGCATGAACGCCGCGTATTTCCCGAGTGAGCGGGAGTATTCCCGCACCTGGGGGCTCGATGCGGTGCGCGCGGCAGCCCTGCCGAGCGATAGCATTGTGATGCACCCGGGGCCCATGAATCGCGGACTCGAGATCTCGTCCGAAGCCGCCGATTCACCCCGCTCCACGGTGCTCGAGCAGGTCACGAACGGGGTATCCGTGCGAATGGCTGTGCTCTACCTGCTGCTGGCGGGCGAACGAGACGACGAACGAGGGAGAGACCTGTGACCGAGAGCCTCCTCATCACCGGCGCCGAGCTCGTCGGCACGGACAGGGCCGACATCCTCGTCGAGGACGGCACCATCGTCGAGGTCGGCACGGGCCTGAGCCGCACCAGCGCCCGGGTCATCGACGCCGACGGTCTCGTCGCGCTGCCCGGTCTCGTCGATCTGCACACGCACCTGCGCGAACCCGGCTACGAGGCGTCCGAGACGATCCTCACCGGAACGCGCGCGGCGGCAGCCGGCGGTTTCACGGCCGTCTTCGCCATGCCGAACACCTCTCCGGTGGCCGATTCCGCCGGCGTCGTCGAGCAGGAGCTCGCCCTCGGCGAAGCCGCGGGGTACGCCACCGTGCAGCCGATCGGCGCCGTCACCGTCGGGCAGCAGGGGCAGCGCCTCGCCGAGCTCGGAGCGATGGCGAATTCTCGCGCGAAGGTCCGGGTCTTCAGTGACGATGGGTTCTGCGTCTTCGACCCCCTGATCATGCGGCGGGCCCTCGAGTACGTCAAAGCGTTCGGCGGGGTCATCGCTCAGCATGCGCAGGATCCTCGCCTCACCGAGGGCGCCCAGATGAACGAGGGCGTCGTCTCGGCCGAGCTCGGTCTCGCCGGGTGGCCGGCTGTCGCCGAAGAGTCGATCATCGCCCGCGATGTGCTCCTCGCCGAGCACGTCGGCTCGCGCCTGCACGTGTGCCATCTGTCCACCGCCGGCTCCGTCGACCTCATCCGCTGGGCCAAGAAGCGCGGCGTCCAGGTGACTGCCGAGGTCACCCCGCACCATCTGCTGCTGACAGACGAACTCGTTCGCGGCTACGATGCGCGCTACAAGGTCAATCCGCCGCTGCGCCGCGAAGAGGACGTTCTCGCCGTCCGCGAGGGCCTGGCCGACGGCACGATCGACATCGTCGCAACGGACCACGCGCCGCACCCCAGCGAGAACAAGGCCTGCGAGTGGCAGGCCGCCGCGAACGGCATGGTCGGCCTGGAGAGCGCCCTGCGCGTCGTCCACCAGACGATGGTCCAGACCGGGCTGCTGGAGTGGAGCGACGTCGCCCGCGTGATGAGCGCCGCGCCTGCGCGCATCGGCATGCTCAATGGGCACGGCACACCGCTCGAGTCCGGCCGTCCAGCGCAGATCACTCTGTACGACCCGAGCGTCAGCGGAACGTTCACCGCCGACGACCTGCACGGCCGCAGCGAGAACTCGCCGTACCTGGGGCGCGAGCTGCCGGGGCGCGTGGAGTGGACGATCCACGGCGGCGTCGTCACCCTGGCCGCCGGAACCGTCACCGCGGAGCTGAACTCGTGAGTATGCGCGATATCGCCATCGCGATCACGATCGCCGTCGCCGTCCTCGTGCTGCTCACGATGCTGTTCGCCTGGCGACGCCGACTGCGACGCGACTCGGCGCACACCGCACCGCTGGGCGTTCCCGAGCACGCCGAGGTCTTCAGTCGGCACGAGGTGCTCTACGTCTCGACCACGCGTCACGGGGAGCCTCTCGAGCGGCTCGCGATCAAGCCTCTGGTGTACCGCGCGCGCGGCGAGCTCGCGATCACCGATCGCGGCGCCGCCCTGTGCCTGGACGGTGCGCCGACGGTCTTCCTCGCGAACGACCGGATCGCCGAGGTCGATCGCGCCACCGTCACGATCGACCGGGTCGTCGAGTCGGGCGGACTCGTCCGCATCGCGTGGCATGTGGATCCCGACACCCTCGTCGACTCCTACCTGCGCCCCGCGGCCGGCGCACCGGACACCCTCATCTCTGAACTTCAGCGGCTCATCCCCGCACATGACACAGGAGCATCTTCGTGACCAGCGAAACACCTTCGAACCGGATGCCGGCAGCAGCCGTGCTCGTGCTGGAAGACGGCACCCGCTACCCCGGACGCGCCTATGGCGCCGTGGGCACGACGCTCGGCGAAGTCGTCTTCGCGACCGGCATGTCCGGCTACCAGGAGACCCTCACCGATCCGTCGTACGCCGGGCAGATCGTCCTGCAGACCGCCCCGCACATCGGCAACACCGGGATGAACGACGAGGACACCGAATCCCGCCGCATCTGGGTCGCCGGCTACATCGTGCGCGACCCCTCGCGCGTCGTGTCGAACTGGCGCGCGAACGCCTCGCTCGACGACGTGCTCGTCCGCGACGGCATCGTCGGCATCTCCGGTCTCGACACCCGCGCCGTCACACGCCGCATCCGCTCGGACGGCTCCATGCGCGGCGGCATCTTCTCCGGCCCCGACGCCGCCCTCGACCCCGATGAACAGCTGCGCCGCGTGCAGCAGGCCCCCGCGATGAGCGGCCAGAACCTGTCCGCTCAGGTATCCGTCGACGTCGCCACCGTCACGACAGCTCTGGGGGACCGCATCGGGAACCTCGCCGTACTCGACCTCGGCGTGAAGCAGGCCACCATCGACAACCTCGCCGCCCGCGGCTTCGAGGTGCATGTGCTGCCGCAGACCTCCACGATCGACCAGATCCGAGCGATCGACCCTGTGGCGGTGTTCTACTCCAACGGGCCGGGTGACCCGGCAGCATCCGGCGACCACGTCCAACTGCTGCGAGCCGTGCTCGATGACGGACTGCCGTTCTTCGGCATCTGCTTCGGCAACCAACTGCTCGGCCGCGCACTCGGCCTGGGCACCTACAAGCTGCCCTTCGGCCACCGCGGCATCAATCAGCCCGTGCTCGACAAGTCCACCGGCAAGGTGGAGATCACCGCTCACAACCACGGCTTCGCCGTCGAGGCACCGCTGGAGGGCACGTTCGACAGCCCGAACGGCTACGGCAGGGCCGAGGTCAGCCATGTGGGACTCAACGACAACGTCGTCGAGGGACTCCGCGCCCTCGACATCCCGGCGTTCTCGGTGCAGTACCACCCCGAGGCGGCCGCCGGCCCGCACGACGCCAACTACCTCTTCGACCGGTTCGCCGACCTGGTCCGCGACAACAAGGACAGCAAGTAATGCCCAAGCGCGACGACATCAACTCCGTCCTCGTCATCGGCTCCGGCCCGATCGTCATCGGCCAGGCCTGCGAGTTCGACTACTCCGGAACCCAGGCGTGCCGCGTGCTGCGCGAAGAGGGCGTGCGCGTCATCCTCGTCAACTCCAACCCGGCCACGATCATGACCGACCCCGACTTCGCCGATGCGACCTACATCGAGCCGATCACCTGGCAGGTCATCGAGACGATCATCGCCAAGGAGCGTCCTGACGCGATCCTCCCGACGCTGGGCGGACAGACGGCTCTGAACGCCGCCATCGAACTCCACAACCACGGCATCCTCGACAAGTACGACATCGAGCTGATCGGGGCGAACTTCGAGGCGATCAACAAGGGCGAGGACCGTCAGATCTTCAAGGAGCTCGTCCTCGAGGCCGGCGCCGATGTCGCAGCATCCCTCATCTGCCACACCATGGACGAACTCATCGACGGTGCCGAGAAGCTCGGCTACCCGCTGGTCGTCCGCCCGAGCTTCACCATGGGCGGGCTCGGCTCCGGCTTCGCGTATGACGAGGAGGACCTGCGCCGCATCGGCGGCGCGGGCCTGCACGACTCTCCGACGAACGAGGTGCTGCTCGAGGAATCGATCCTGGGCTGGAAGGAGTACGAGCTCGAGCTCATGCGCGACACGGCCGACAACACGGTCGTCGTCTGCTCGATCGAGAACGTCGATCCGGTCGGGGTGCACACCGGCGACTCGATCACCGTCGCCCCGGCTCTGACACTGACCGACCGCGAGTATCAGAAGCTGCGCGATATCGGCATCGACATCATCCGGTCCGTCGGCGTCGACACCGGCGGCTGCAACATCCAGTTCGCGGTGAACCCCGAGAACGGCCGCATCATCGTCATCGAGATGAACCCGCGCGTCTCGCGATCGTCGGCCCTGGCGTCCAAGGCGACGGGCTTCCCGATCGCCAAGCTCGCCGCCAAACTCGCCCTCGGCTACCGCCTGGATGAGATCCCCAACGACATCACCGGTGTGACGCCGGCGAGCTTCGAGCCCACGCTCGACTACGTCGTCGTCAAGGTGCCCCGCTTCGCGTTCGAGAAGTTCCCCGCCGCCGACGCCACACTGACGACGACCATGAAGTCGGTCGGCGAGGCGATGGCGATCGGCCGCAACTACGCCACCGCATTGCAGAAGGCGCTGCGGTCGCTGGAGAAGCGCGGTTCCAGTTTCCACTGGGGCGAGGAGCCCCGCTCGGCGGAGGAACTGCTCGAGATCTCGAAGACCCCGACCGACGGACGCATCGTCGTCCTGCAGCAGGCGCTGCGCAAGGGCGCGACGATCGAGCAGGCGTTCGAGGCGACGGCGATGGATCCGTGGTTCCTCGATCAGATCGTCCTGATCAACGAGGTCGCCGAGACGGTGCGCACCGCGGGCGAGCTCACTGCCGACGTGCTGCGCCATGCGAAGGAGCACGGTTTCTCCGACGCTCAGATAGCGCAGCTGCGGGGCGAGAACGAGGCGGAGGTCCGCGGTGTCCGCCACGGCCTCGGCATCCGCCCCGTCTACAAGACAGTCGACACCTGCGCCGGCGAGTTCCCTGCCCTGACTCCGTACCACTACTCCAGTTACGACTTCGAGACCGAGGTCGCGCCCTCCGAGCGCACCAAGGTGGTCATCATCGGCTCGGGACCGAACCGCATCGGGCAGGGCGTCGAGTTCGACTACTCGTGCGTGCATGCGTCGTTCGCGCTGTCGGATGCCGGCTACGAGACCGTCATGGTCAACTGCAACCCCGAGACCGTATCGACCGACTACGACACCTCCGACCGCCTGTACTTCGAGCCGCTGACGCTCGAAGACGTGCTCGAGGTGCTCGACGCCGAAGCCGCCAGCGGCACCATCCTCGGCGTCGTCTGCCAGCTGGGCGGTCAGACGCCGCTGGGACTGGCGAAGGGCATCGAGGCCGCCGGATACCCGATCCTCGGCACCAGTCCCGCCGCGATCGACATCGCCGAGGAGCGCGAGCTGTTCTCACGGCTGCTGAACTCGGCCGGGCTCATCGCCCCGCGTCACGGCACGGCGATCGACGTGGACGGCGCCGTCGCGATCGCGGAGGACATCGGCTATCCGGTGCTGGTGCGCCCGAGCTTCGTGCTCGGCGGCCGCGGCATGGAGATCGTCTACGACACCCCGAGCCTGCGCGACTACTTCGTGCGCACCGCCGGCGAGGTCATCGTCGGCCCCGGCACGCCGCTGCTCGTCGACCGTTTCCTCGACGATGCGATCGAGCTCGACGTCGACGCGCTGTACGACGGACACGAGCTCTACATCGGCGGTGTGATGGAGCACCTCGAAGAGGCCGGCATCCACTCCGGCGATTCGAGCTGTACGCTGCCGCCGATCTCGCTGGGCCGCAGCGACGTCGACCGCGTCCGCGAGGCGACCCTCGCCATCGCCGAGGGCGTCGGCGTCCGCGGCCTGCTGAACGTCCAGTTCGCGATCAGCGCCGGCGTGCTCTACGTCATCGAGGCGAACCCGCGCGCCAGCCGCACGGTGCCATTCGTGTCGAAGGCACTCGGCATCCCGATGGCCAAGGCTGCCAGCCGCATCATGGCCGGCGCGACGATCGCCGACCTGAAGGACGAGGGGCTGCTGCCCGCCGCCGACGGCTCCCGCGTTCCGATGGATGCGCCGGTGTCCGTCAAGGAAGCCGTGCTGCCGTTCAAGCGGTTCCGCACCAAGGACGGCAAGATCGTCGACTCGGTCCTCGGGCCGGAGATGCGCTCGACCGGCGAGGTCATGGGCATCGACAAGGACTTCCCGACCGCGTTCGCGAAGAGCCAGGCCGCAGCATACGGCGGCATGCCCACCTCGGGCACCGTGTTCATCTCGGTCGCCGACGCCGATAAGCGTGCCGTGATCCTGCCCGCCCACCGGCTGCAGCAGCTCGGCTTCACGCTGGTCGCAACCGAGGGCACCGCCGAGATCCTCTCGCGCAACGGCATCGCGGTGCAGGTCGTCCAGAAGTACAGCGAGACGCAGCACGAAGGGGCCGGGGAGAACGTCGTCGACCTCATCAACGACAGGCAGATCGACATCGTCGTGAACACGCCGTCCGGGGGAGCGGCGCGTGCAGACGGCTACGAGATCCGGGCGGCCGCTGTCGCCGCCGACAAAGCACTGTTCACGACGATCGCGGTGCTCGGCGCCGCAGTCAGCGGGATGGATGCCGTCGGCGAGGGATTCGGGGTCAGGAGCTTGCAGGAGTACGCCCTCGACCGACAGGCGGCCATGTGACCCAGCGGCAGGCGCAGGCGCCGCGGTTCGGCGAGCGCATCCGTGCGGCACGAGCCGCGCGCGGTCCGCTGTGCGTCGGCATCGATCCGCACGCGGCATTGCTGGCGTCTTGGGGCCTGCCGGAGTCGGCGGCGGGCGTGCGCGAGTTCGGCATGCGCGCTGTGGATGCCGCGGCATCCCGTGTCGGCATCGTGAAGCCACAGGTGTCGTTCTTCGAGCGGTTCGGATCGGCCGGATTCGCAGCCCTCGAGGACGTGCTGCAGGCGGCCCGCGATGCGGGACTGGTCGTGATCGCGGATGCGAAGCGGGGCGACATCGGCACGACGATGGATGCCTACGCCGCGGCCTGGCTCACGCCCGGTTCGCCGCTCGAAGCAGATGCCCTCACGGTGAACCCGTTCCTCGGAGTCGGCGCTCTCGACAGCACCTTCGAGCGCGCGGAGCGCAACGGCAAGGGCGTCTTCGTCCTCGCCGCGACGAGCAACCCCGAAGCATCCGATGTGCAGCAGGCTCGAACCGGCGCATCTCAGACCGTTTCGGCGGAGATCGTGGCCCAGGTGAGCACCCGCAACGCACAGAGCACCCCGTCCGGAGAGTGGGGGAGTCTCGGCTTCGTGATCGGGGCGACGGTCGACTGGACCGACGCCGGTCTCGCTCCCTTCCGCCCCGCGGCGCCCATCCTGGCTCCCGGTTTCGGCGCGCAGGGCGCAGGCCCCGCCGACTTGCGAGCGCGGTTCGGGCCCTCTGCGGGTATGGTCGTCGCCGCCGAGAGCCGCAGCATCCTCTCTGCCGGTCCGGACGGCCTCGGCGCGGCGATCGATGCGCGCATCGCCGACTATCGGAAGGTGATCGATGTCTGAGCGTCCTGCTGTCGAACGTCCTGCCGTGGAGCGGACCGTCCCCGAGGTGGATCGAGCCGCAGCAGCCCGCCGCGCGGTGGAGCGCCGCCGTGCGCGGGCTGCGCTCAAGCGCGACCTGACCACCCGCGTGGTCAGCCCGCAGACGGTCGCCGGCCGCGCTTTCGCCGATGCGGACTCGGTAGCGGGATCCATGCGCATCACTGACTTCCTGCTCGCACTCCCCGCCATCGGCGTCGGCAAGCGCGACCGCATCCTGCAGGATCTGGACATCTCGCCGGTCAAGCGCCTGGGCGGTCTCGGCGTGCGCCAACGAGCGAGCCTGAGCCAGTGGTTGGACGGACGCTTCCCGGAGTCTCCGCCGCGCACGGGCCGCAGCAGACTGCTGGTGCTTGCGGGGCCCACGGCGGTCGGCAAGGGGACAGTCGCCAACCACATCCGCGAACACCACCCCGAGATCCACCTGTCGGTCTCGGCCACCACGCGCGCGCCGCGCCCCGGTGAGATCGACGGGGTGCACTACTACTTCGTCGACGACGTCGAGTTCGACCGGCTCATCGACGACGGCGAACTCCTCGAGCACGCCGTCGTCCACAACCGCTCCCGTTACGGCACCCCGCGCGCGCCCATCGACGAGGCACTGGCGGCCGGAAGGACCGTGCTCCTCGAGATCGATCTGCAGGGCGCGCGCCAGGTCCGCGCTGCCGAACCCTCCGCCACGCTCATCTTCCTGCTGCCGCCGTCATGGGACGAGTTGGTCCACCGCCTCGTCGGCCGCGGCACCGAAGACGAGGAGGAGCGCTCACGCCGATTGCGCACCGCGAAGGTCGAACTGGCCGCTCAGAACGAGTTCGATTACCGCGTGGTGAACCAGGAAGTCGCCGCAGCAGCGCGGGAGGTCGTAGAATTGTCTGAGGCGACTGCGCGCTGAACGTTCTCGCGTGCCCGCCGATTCGACTTCGCGACGAACCCGTCGCCTGATCAGGAGGTCCCACCATGGCCGGACACCACACCAAGGGCATCATCGATCCGCCCATCGACAACCTGCTCGACCGCGTCGAGTCGAAGTACGAACTGGTCATCTACGCGTCCAAGCGCGCACGCCAGATCAACGACTACTACGCCGACCTCCACGAGGGAAACCTGTTCGACAATGTCGGACCGCTGGTCGACTCGTCCGTCGAGGACAAGCCGCTGACCATCGCGCTGCACGAGATCAACGAGGACAAGCTGCGCCTTCGCCACGTCGAGTGAAGCGGCGTCCTCGATGAGCGCGCTTCGCCTGTTCACATCTGAATCCGTCACCGAGGGCCACCCCGACAAGATCTGCGATCAGATCTCGGACAGCATCCTCGACGGTCTGCTCGCCAAGGACCCCGCCTCGCGCGTCGCCGTGGAGACTCTCGTCACCACCGGCCTCGTGCATGTCGCCGGCGAGATCCGCACCGAGGCGTACGTCGATATCCCCACCATCGTCCGCGAGGTCGTCAACGGGATCGGGTACACCTCGAGCGAGACCGGGTTCGACGGCGCTTCCTGCGGTGTGAGCGTCTCGGTGGGAGAGCAGTCCGGTGACATCGCCCACGGCGTCGACCTCGCCAGGGAGCACCGCGACGGCAGCTCGAGCGACGTTCTCGATGGGCTCGGCGCCGGCGACCAGGGCATCATGTTCGGCTTCGCGACCGTTGAGACCCCCGAGCTCATGCCGATGGCCGGGCACACCGCGCATCGGATCGCCGAGCGTCTGACCGAAGTGCGCCGTTCGGGCGAACTCGGCCTCCTGCGCCCAGATGGCAAAACACAGGTGACGCTGGGCTACGAGGGCTTCACGCCGAAGACGATCGACGCGGTCGTCCTGTCGACACAGCACCACCCCGACCTCGCGCAGGACGAGCTCAAGGAACAGGTGCGCCGTCTGGTCATCGACCCTGTCCTGGCGAATACCGGGTTGGAGATGCCGCCCGCCGATCGCTACTTCATCAACCCCGCAGGTCCCTTCGTCACCGGCGGACCCAAGGGGGATGCCGGGCTCACCGGCCGCAAGATCATCATCGACACCTACGGGGGCGCCGCCCGTCACGGCGGCGGCGCGTTCAGCGGCAAGGACCCGTCGAAGGTCGACCGCTCCGGCGCCTATGCCATGCGCTGGGTCGCGAAGAATGCCGTCGCTGCGGGCCTCGCCGATCGGCTCGAGGTGCAGGTCGCCTACGCCATCGGTGTTGCACGCCCGGTCGGGCTCTACGTCGAGACGTTCGGCACCGGCAAGGTCTCGGACGAGGTGATCACGAGCGCGATCCGCGAGGTCTTCGATCTGCGTCCGCAGGCGATCATCGAGCAGCTCGACCTGCTGCGCCCGATCTACCGGCAGACGGCGGCGTACGGTCATTTCGGCCGCGAGCTGCCCGACTTCACCTGGGAGCGCACCGACCGCGCAGACGAGCTGCGCCGCGCCGCGGGGCTGTAGTGCACGGCCGCGGGGCGCACCGGTGCGGGTGCGGAGCCCGGCGTTGAGCCGGCGCATCGCGCGGGTGCTGCTGGATTCGCCGCTCCCGCAGCTGGACCGGCTGTTCGACTACGTGCTCCTCGATGAGCTCGGCGACGTCACCCTCGGCGCTCGGGTGCGCGTTCCGCTGCGCACCGCGGGCCGCCTCGTCGACGCATATGTCGTCGAGATCGCTGAAGAGGACGATGCCGAGCGCGCACTCTCGACCGTCGATGCCGTCACCTCGACGGTGCCCGTGCTGCCCGAACGCCTGTACCGTCTCGCTCGGCGAGTCGCGGACCGTGCGGCCGGCTCCGCCTCCGACATCCTCCGACTGGTGATCCCGAAGCGCCAGGTGCGCGTCGAGAAGGCCTGGACGGCGGATGCCGTCGCCGCCCACCCGTCCTCGGACGATCTCGAGCGGGCAGGCACCGTGCTGGGGGAGTACGCGGGGCTCGCCGAGCTGATCGAGAACCGCGGCCGGTGCGCCGTCGAGGCCGTTCCCGGCATGCGGAGCGCCATGCTGCCGTGGACGGAGCTGCTCGCCGCCGCCGCAACCCGCGTGCTCGCGTCGGGCTCTTCCGCGATCATCGCGGTGCCCGACCACCGCGACCTTGATCAGCTGCTCGCCGCCCTGGAGACGTTCGTGCCGGCCGAGGCGATCGTGCGCCACGATTCCCGGCAGACCAATCCGGAGCGCTACCGCGGATTCCTGCGAACACTCGAGGGGGCCCCGTGCATCGTCGTCGGCAACCGCTCGGCCGTGTACGCGCCGGTGCAGGCGGGCCTGGTGGCCATCTGGGATGACGGCGACCCGCTCTACAGCGAACCGCTGGCTCCCTACGTGCACACCCGGGACGCCCTGCTGGTGCGCCAGGAGCAGGAGGGGTCGGCACTGCTCTTCGCCGGGCACACCCGCACCAGCGATGTGGAACGGCTCGTGCAGCACGGTTGGGTCGCCGATACCCGGGCCGAGCGGCGCGTCACACCGCGCGTCGTGCTGAGCAGTCCGCAGGAGATGGAGCAGCCCGCCCAGCGTGTGCACTCCGGCGCTTACGGTGCTGCCCGTGCGGCCGTCGAAGAGGGCCCCGTGCTGGTCCAGGTCGCCCGGCCGGGGTTCGCCCCGACTCTGGTGTGTGCGCAGTGCCGGGCCCCCGCGCGCTGCGCGCACTGCGGCGGACCGCTCGGCGCCGCGCATCGCGGTGCCGTCCCGGTGTGCGGGTGGTGCGGCAGATCTGCGCGGGCATGGCATTGTCCGTCGTGCTCGTCAACGAAGCTGCGTCTTGCCGCATCCGGCAGTGAGCGCACCGCGGACGAGCTCGGACGAGCATTCCCCGGCGTGCGGGTGATCGTCGCCGATGGAACCCACCCCGTTGAGAGCGTGGCGCCCGCGCCGGCGCTCGTGATCGCCACGCGCGGTGCTGAGCCCGTCGCCGAGGGCGGGTATCGCGCCGTGCTGCTGCTGGACGGGCCGCGGATGCTGCAGGCACCCGATCTGCGCATCGGCGAGTCGTGTCTGCGGTGGTGGTCCAACGCCGCAGCCCTCGCCGCACCGGGAGCCCCGATCCACCTGGTCGGCGTCGACGGGCCTGTCGGCCGCGCACTGGCCACGTGGACGCAGCCCGCCTACGCCCGCTCCGAGCTCGAGAGCCGGGCGCCCCTGCATCTGCCCCCGGCGACGCGCGTCGCGCTGGTCGAGGGCCTCCCGGCTTCCGTGTCGCGGGCCCTGGACGCGCTGCGCGCCCTGCCGCTGCCGGGCGACGCCATCCTCGGTCCGGTGCCGCTCGAGAGCGACGAAGGCCGCGTGCGGGCGCTGGTGCGCTTCGAGTACGGGGCCGGGGCGACGGTCGCCACGACACTGCGCGCCGCCGTCGTCGCCGAAGCGGTCAAACGACGCCGAGGCCGCGGCCAGGGCAACCGGATCCCGCTGTCCGTCCGCCTCGATATGCTCGATCCAGAGCTTTAGACTTCCCAAGCTTTCATCCATCCGGAGCACTTTCATGCGACTCGTCTTCGCCGGCACCCCGGCGGCCGCCATTCCGACACTTCGCGCCCTCGCCCAAGCGCACGAGATCGCCGCAGTCGTCACCCGGCCCGACGCGCCGCAGGGCCGCAAGCGCGTGCTCACGCCGTCGCCCGTCGCGCAGGTCGCCGCAGAACTCGGTCTTCCCATCATCAGAGCGGCCCGACTCGATGACGAGGCCACCGGACGGATCGCATCGCTGCGCCCGGAGCTCGGTGTGATCGTCGCCTACGGCGGTCTCGTCCGCGAGCCGCTGCTGTCGACCCCGGATCACGGCTGGATCAACCTGCACTTCTCTCTGCTGCCGCAGTGGCGGGGGGCGGCGCCTGTCCAGCGCGCGCTGATCGCCGGAGACGCCGAACTCGGCGCCAGCGTGTTCCAGCTCGTGCCGGCACTGGACGCCGGTGACGTGTTCGCCATGCGCACGGTGGACGTTCCCGCCGGCGCCACCGCCGATGTCGCCCTCGAAGTGCTCGCCGAAGACGGGGCACGCCTCACCGCCGACGTCGTCGCGGGCATCGCTGACGGCACGGCCGCAGCCCACCCCCAGGAGGGGGAGGCAACCACGGCTCCGAAACTCACCATCGAGGACGGCGCGCTGGACTGGAACGAGCCGGTGGATGCCGTCTACGCACGCTTCCGCGGAGTCACTCCCGAGCCGGGCGCGCACACCACCGTCGGCGGACTGCGGGTGAAGATCCTCGCTGCGACGCCGGTGACCGTCCCCGCAGTCGACGCACCGTCACTCGCGCCGGGCGAGATCACCGCCACGCGCGAGGCGATCCTGATCGGCACCGCGACCGCGCCGCTCGCCGTCACCCGGGTTCAGCCGGCGGGAAAGCCCGCGATGAACGCCCCGGACTGGTGGCGCGGACTCCGCGCAGACGACACCCTGCGAGCGGGCGTATGAGCGCCCCGCCGCGCCGACCCGCCCGGCGGCCGAACGGTGGTGCGGCCCCGGCACGCCGAGTGCAGCCCGCACGCCGCGTCGCATACGACGTGCTGCGTGCCGTCAGCAACGACGACGCCTACGCCAACCTGACGCTGCCCGCGGCGATCACCGCGGCATCGCTGAGTCCGCAGGACGCGGCACTTGCCACCGAGCTCACGTACGGTGCGCTCCGCCGCCGCGGCACCTATGACGCTGTCATCGCCTCGGCCGCCGCGCGCCCCACCTCAGACATCGACCCCGCTGTCCTCGATGCGCTGCGCCTGGCGACCCATCAGCTGCTGGCGACCCGCGTCGCCAGCCATGCCGCCGTCAACGAGTCTGTGAACCTCGTCTCCGCCGAAGTCGGCAGGGGACCTGCGGGTTTCGCGAACGCGGTGCTGCGGCGCATCTCGCGTGACACTCCCGGCCAATGGCAGGAGCGCATCGAGCAGGGTGCGCGATCCGACGATGAGCGATTGGGGCTGCGGACGGCGCACCCGGTCTGGATCATCCGCGCCCTGCGGCGCGCCCTCACAGCCGAGGGACGCGCCGACGAGCTCGAAGCGCTGCTGGAATCCGACAACGTCTCGCCAGAGGTCACCCTCGTCGCCCTCCCCGGACTCGCCGAGCCGGGGGAGCCCCGCCGGCCCTACGCGCCGACCGCCTTCGGCTCGCCCGGCGGCGACCCGCAGACGATCATCGGTGCCGCCGGCGGCACCGTACGGGTCCAGGACGAGGGGTCACAGCTGGTGGCGCTGGCACTGGCCGCCGCCCGACCGATCACACCGGGGGAGCGGTGGCTCGACCTCTGCGCGGGCCCGGGCGGCAAAACGGCCCTGCTCGCAGCCATCGCCCACGAGAACGACGTCGTGCTCGAAGCCAACGAGGTCACCCCCACCCGCGCCCGTCTGGTCCGCAGCGCGCTGAAAGCCATCCCCGGCGACGTCACCGTGCACGAGCAGGACGGCCGCGACCTCACCGCGGCCCATCCCGGCAGCTACGACCGGATCCTCGTCGATGCCCCCTGCACAGGACTCGGAGCGCTGCGCCGCCGACCGGAAGCGCGCTGGCGCAAGACACCGGGCGATGTCGCCGAGCTCGCGGCGCTCCAGACTCAGCTGCTCGCCGGAGCCCTGGATGCTGTCGCCCCTGGCGGCATCGTGGCCTACGTCACCTGCTCGCCGCACCTCGCCGAGACCTCCGCCATCGTCGCCGAGGTGCTCCGAGGCCGCGACGACGTCGTCGAGCTGG
Source organism: Microbacteriaceae bacterium (assembly GCA_052085045.1). Classification (GTDB taxonomy): domain Bacteria; phylum Actinomycetota; class Actinomycetes; order Actinomycetales; family Microbacteriaceae; genus Microbacterium. The sequence continues at coordinate 24,537 of JBQDFB010000021.1, forward strand.
ATGCCGGTGCCGTGCTCGCCGAGGTCGCCGAGGGCCCCCTCGACCTGGCATCCGATGGCACCGGCCGTGTACAGCTGTGGCCGCACCGGCACGGCACCGACGCCATGTTCCTCGCGCTCCTGCAGCGCACGGGACCTTCTCACCCGAGACCTTTTCACCCGAGCGAAGGAGACTGATCCGATGACACTCCCCGGAGCGCCGCGCATCAATCCCAGCATCCTGTCGGCCGATTTCGTGAACATGCAGCGCGATCTCGCGCGCATCGCCACGGCCGACTTCGCGCACGTCGACATCATGGACAACCACTTCGTGCCCAACCTCACCTTCGGCACGCAGATGGTCGAGAGAGTCCAGGCCACCAGTCCCATTCCGCTCGATGTGCACCTGATGATCACCGATCCCGACCAGTGGGCGCCGGGCTACGCCGAGATCGGGGCGGCAAGCGTCACCTTCCACCTCGAAGCGGCATCCGACCCAGTCGCCCTCGCGCGTCGGCTCCGCGATATCGGCTCCCGCGCCGGCGTCGCGATCAAACCCGGAACAGCAGGGGAGAGCCTCTACCAGATCCTCGACGAGTTCGATCAGGTGCTCGTGATGACGGTGGAGCCTGGATTCGGCGGCCAGGGATTCATGACCGAGACCATGCCGAAACTGCGCGCACTGGTCACCGAGGCGCGGCGCCGCGGCGCGAACCCCTGGTTCCAAGTCGACGGCGGCATCTCCGATGCCACCATCTCTCAAGCAGCCGAGGCGGGAGCCGACACGTTCGTCGCCGGGTCCGCGGTGTACGGGGCAGACAACGTCGAGGCGGCGATCGCCGGGCTTCGAGACCGTGCGCGAGCCGCTAGCCTGGAATCGTGAAGACTTTCGACGAGCTGTTCGCCGAGCTCAGTGCCAAGGCAGAGGCCCGCCCAGAGGGTTCTCGCACCGTCGCCGAGCTCGACGCCGGTGTGCACGCGATCGGTAAGAAGATCGTCGAAGAGGCCGCCGAGGTGTGGATGGCTTCCGAGCACGAATCGGATGCCGCGGCCGCCGAGGAGATCTCGCAGCTGCTGTACCACCTGCAGGTCATGATGATCGCGAAGGGCCTGAGCCTCGAAGACGTGTACCGACATCTCTGATGCGCTCCGTGTCGTTCCTCTGATCTGAAAGTTCTCCCATGCTGCGCATCGCTGTTCCCAACAAGGGCTCGCTCGCCGAGACCGCCGCCGACATGCTCGCCGAGGCCGGGTATACCGGTCGACGCGACTCCAAAACCCTGCACGTGATCGATGCTGCGAACGGCGTCGAGTTCTTCTTCCTTCGCCCGCGCGACATAGCGACGTACGTGGCATCCGGCGCCCTCGATGTGGGTATCACCGGCCGTGACCTGCTGCGCGACGTTCCCCAGCCGGCTCGCGAGATCGAGGCACTCGGCTTCGCACAGTCGACGTTCCGGTTCGCAGCCCCGGCCGGAAAGTTCCGCACGCTCGAGGATCTCTCCGGTGCTCGGGTTGCATCCGCCTATCCAGGCCTCGTCGATGCGTTCCTCCGCGAGAACGGGGTCGAGGCCACGCTCGTACCGCTCGACGGGGCCGTGGAGTCCGCGGTGCAGTTGGGTGTCGCGGATGCGATCGCCGACGTCGTCGAGACGGGAACCACACTCCGCCAGGCGGGCCTGGAGATCTTCGGGCCGGTGATCATCGAGTCCGAAGCCGTGCTCATCAGCCGCCCGGGAGACGTCGAGGGCACCGAGCGTCTGCTCCGGCGTCTGCGCGGTGTGATCGTCGCCCGACGCTTCGTGCTGCTCGACTTCGATCTGCCGGCAGAGCTCGTCGAGAAGGCCGCCGCGATCGCCCCCGGGCGCGAGTCGCCGACGATCTCGCCGCTGCAGGATCCGGACTGGGTCGCTGTGCGCGTCATGCTTCCCCGCACCGGCATCAACCAGGTGATGGACGACCTCTACTCGATCGGCGCGCGGGCCCTGCTGGTCACCGCGATCCACGCGGCGAGACTGTGACCGGGAGGTTCAGATGACTCTCACCAGCCGCGTGATCCCGTGCCTGGACGTCGCCGCGGGCCGCGTCGTCAAGGGCGTGAACTTCGAGAACCTGCGTGACATGGGCGATCCCGTCGAGCTCGCCGCGCACTACGCTGCCCAGGGCGCCGATGAGATCACCTTCCTCGATGTCACAGCGACGGTCGATGACCGTTCCACCACCTACGACGTCGTCCAGCGCACCGCCGAGAACGTGTTCGTTCCGCTCACCGTCGGCGGAGGCATCCGCAGCGTCGAAGATGTCGCACGCCTGCAGGCGGTCGGCGCCGACAAGGTCGGCGTGAACTCCGCCGCGATCGCGCGGCCCGACCTCATCGGCGAGATCGCCGACCGCTTCGGCGCTCAGGTGCTCGTGCTCTCCCTCGATGTGAAGCGCGCGCCGACCACGTATTCGGGTTTCATCGTCACGACGCACGGCGGCCGCACCGAGACCACGCTGGACGCGCTGGAATGGGCGCGCGAGGTGATCGAGCGCGGCGCGGGAGAGCTCCTCGTGAACTCGATCGATGCCGACGGCACCCGCGACGGATTCGACCTCGAACTCGTCGGTCTCATGCGCGAGGTCTCGTCCGTGCCGGTGATCGCCTCCGGCGGTGCCGGCGCCGTCACCGACTTCGCTCCGGCGATAGCAGCCGGGGCGGATGCCGTGCTCGCAGCGAGCGTCTTCCACTCGGGTGCCCTCACCGTCGGCGAGGTGAAGGACGCCATGCGCGCAGAAGGAATCCTGGTCCGAACCGGGCCGGTGAGCGAGCGGAGGGAATCGACGTGAGTGATCTCGATACGCGGATCTCCCAGGTCGCCTGGAACGCCGAGGGTCTGACTCCCGCGATCGTGCAGCAGTGGGACACCCGCGAGGTGCTGATGCTGGCCTGGCTCGATGCCGAGGCGCTCCGCCGCACACTGACCACCGGTCGTGCCACCTACTGGTCGCGCTCCCGCCAGGAGTACTGGCGCAAGGGCGACACGTCGGGCAACATCCAGCGCATCCATGAGGCGCGCCTGGACTGCGACGGCGATGCCATCCTGCTGCTGGTGGATCAGACCGGCCCGGCATGCCACACCGGCACGCGCACGTGTTTTGACGCGGCGAATCTCGAAGCCGTCGACGGTGTCGCCGGATGAGCAGCGCACGTACGAGCATGGCACGACGCGGCCGCAGCATCTCGGTGATCGGGCTGCTGTTCGCGGGCGGCATCGGCATCATCTCATCGACGCAGACCTGGCTGACCGTGATCCGCGCGGACGCCGGCGAGCCGATTCTCGTCGCCGGGGCCGATGCCATGGCGCTGCTCGCACCGCTCAGCCTGGCCGTTCTCGCGGTGGGTGCGGCGCTCGCCCTCGCCGGCAGGGTGCTGCGGTACGTTTTCGCCGCTCTCGCCCTGCTCGCAGGTGTGCTGCTGGCATGGTGGACCGCCGAGATCCTGTTCTCGACGCCTCTCTCTGCCGTCGCACCGAAGGTGACCGAAGCGACCGGCCTCGCCGGCAACGACACCGTGGCTGACATGATCGCCGCGATCGAGCCCTCGGCCTGGCCCGCGATCGCGCTGGTCGGCTGGGTGATCCAGATCGTCACAACCGTCTTCGCACTGACCACGGCGCACCGCTGGAAGAGCGGAGGTCGCAGGTTCCGTACCGATGCCGCCGCCTCCGATGAGCACGAGGGCCCGGTGGACGCCATCGATTCCTGGGACGACCTGTCGCGTGGCACCGACCCGACCCGATGACCCCGATAGACTGAGCAGAACACCCACGACCGCCTCGGAGGAGAACATGACCAACCCGATCGCTGACCCCGGCCACGGACACTCGCCGGCGGCCTGGACCGCTGTGATCGTCATGCTGGTCGGCTTCGTCGCCGGCACCGTCGCGTTCTGCCTCGATCAGCCGCTGTTCGTGTGGGTCTCGGTCGGCATCATCGTGGTCGGCATCCTGCTCGGCTGGATTCTCGCCAAGGCCGGTTACGGCGTCAACGGACCCAAGTACGCGCCGAAGGGCCACTGATGGTGCTCGCCGACCTCACGGCCGGCGCAGTGGAAGACGCAGAACGTCGTGCGCTGACCCGGCCGATCGCCGAGGTCGAGAAAGACGCTCTGGCGCGCCCGGCTGCGCACGACGTCCTCACGGCGCTGGCACCGGCACGCCGTGTCAAGATCATCGCCGAGGTGAAGCGGGCGAGTCCCTCTCGCGGTGCCCTCGCTGAGATCCCCGATCCTGCGCGCCAGGCGTCGCTGTACGAGACCGGTGGGGCGTCGGCGATCAGTGTCCTCACCGAAGAACGCCGTTTCGGCGGATCGCTCGCCGACCTCGAGGCCGTGGTCTCGCAGGTATCGCTGCCCGTACTGCGCAAAGACTTCATCGCGACGCCGTACCAGGTGCTCGAGGCGCGTGCTGCCGGCGCTGATCTCGCTCTGCTCATCGTCGCGGGGCTCGAGCAGCCCGTGCTTCAGGAACTCTATGCACTGATCCTCGAGCTCGGCATGACGCCGCTCGTCGAGACGCACTCCGCGGAAGAGCTCGAGGTCGCCATCGACCTCGGAGCCTCACTCATCGGCGTCAACGCCCGCAACCTCTCGACCTTCGAGCTCGATCGTGATCTGTTCGCCCGCGTCGTCGACCGGATTCCCGACGGCACCATCAAGATCGCCGAGTCCGCCGTGCTGAAGCCGGCCGACGTCACGCACTACCGTGCCGCCGGGGCCGACGTCGTGCTCATCGGCGAGGCGCTGGTCACCGGCGACCCGGTCGCCACGCTGGAGAGCTACCTCGCCGCAGGCGACCTCGAGGGGAGCGGATCGAGATGAGTCTGCGCGACCAGCACGGCCCGTTCTTCGGAGAGTACGGCGGGCGCTTCATGCCCGAATCCCTCATCGCGGCGATCGACGAGCTCACCGCCGCCTACGAGGCCGCCGTCATCGACCCGGCGTTCCGTGTCGAGCTGGCCGGTCTGCTGAGCTCCTACGCCGGCCGGCCGTCAGCCCTCACCGAGGTGCCCCGGTTCGCCGCCCATGCCGGGGGAGCGCGCGTGTTCCTCAAGCGCGAAGATCTCAACCACACCGGCAGCCACAAGATCAACAACGTGCTCGGCCAGGCCCTGCTCACCCAGCGCCTCGGAAAGAACCGTCTGATCGCTGAGACCGGCGCCGGACAGCACGGGGTCGCCACGGCGACGGCAGCGGCCCTGTTCGGCATGGAGTGCACGATCTACATGGGTGAGGTCGATACGGAGCGTCAGGCGCTCAACGTCGCACGCATGCGTCTGCTCGGCGCCGAGGTCGTGCCGGTGACCACCGGATCCCGCACGCTCAAAGACGCGATCAACGAGGCGTACCGCGACTGGGTTGCGAGCGTCGAGACGACCAACTACATCTTCGGAACGGCTGCGGGCCCACACCCGTTCCCGGCGATGGTGCGCGACTTCCAGAAGATCATCGGCGAAGAAGCGCGCCAGCAGCTCCTCGACGAGGTCGGGCGGCTCCCGGATGCCGTCGTGGCCTGCGTCGGCGGCGGCTCCAACGCGATCGGCATGTTCGATGCCTTCCTCGACGATGATGAGGTGAAGCTCTACGGCGTCGAAGCGGCCGGTGACGGCGTCGACACCGAGAAGCACGCGGCATCCATCGAGCGCGGCCGCCCCGGCGTGCTGCACGGTGCGAGGACCTACCTCCTGCAGGACGAAGACGGCCAGACCGTCGAGTCGCACTCGATCTCCGCCGGACTCGACTATCCGGGTGTCGGGCCCGAGCACTCCTGGCTCGCCGACATCGGCCGGGCCGCGTACATTCCGGCCACCGACGATGAGGCCATGCAGGCGTTGCGACTGCTCAGCCGCACGGAGGGCATCATTCCGGCGATCGAGTCGGCCCATGCCCTGGCCGGAGCGATCCGTCTCGGCCAGGAGATGGGCGAGGAAGCCGTGATAGCCGTGTGCCTGTCCGGCCGCGGCGACAAAGACATGGACACAGCTGCGCGCTACTTCGAACTGTATGACGCCGATACCGCGGAGGATGCCGGATGAGCCGGGTCGACGCCGCCATTCAGAAGGCGAAGGATGCCGGGCGCGGAGCCTTCATCGGCTATCTCCCCGTCGGCTTCCCTGATCTTGAGACCAGCATCAGGTCGGCCATCACCCTCGCCGAGAACGGTGTCGACATCATCGAACTCGGGCCGCCCTACAGCGACCCGGTGATGGACGGGCCCGTCATCCAGCAGGCCACCCAGGCGGCGCTCGCGAGCGGGTTCAGAATGCGCGACCTGTTCACGGCGGTCCGTGAGATCACTGCGGCCACGGATGTGCCGGTCGTCGTGATGTCGTACTGGAACCCGGTCATGCAGTACGGCATAGACCGCTACGCAGACGATCTGCTCGCGGCCGGTGGCGCGGGCCTCATCACCCCGGACATCACCCCCGACGCCGCCGCGGAGTGGATCGCCGCCAGCGAGCGCACCGGGCTCGACCGGATCTTCCTGGCCGCGCCGTCGTCGACCGACGAACGCCTCGACCTGGTCGTGAAGTCTTCGACCGGCTTCGTCTACACCGTCTCGACGATGGGGATCACGGGGGAGCGGGCCGAGCTCGACCAGGCCGCACGCACCCTCGTCGCGCGGCTGCGGGAACACGGCGGCCGCCACGCCTGCGTCGGCATCGGCATCTCCACAGCCGATCAGATCGCCGCCGTCACCGACTACGCCGACGGCGCGATCGTCGGCACGGCCCTGGTCCGAGCGCTCCGCGACGGGGGCCTCGCCGCCCTCGCCGACGTCACCAGGAACCTCGCTGCAGGCACGCCGTCTGCAGTCCGC
>JBQDFB010000022.1:0-30609 GCA_052085045.1 Microbacteriaceae bacterium
TCGATCGGCCGGTCGCCGATGCGGCATCCGCCGAGGTCGGGGATGAACGCCTGGCCGAGTCGGTGCAGCAGCGGACCGCAGAACAGGATCGGGATGCGCGAGGCTCCCGCGTGCGCGTCGATCTCCTCCATGTGGGCGGATTCGACGTCGCTCGGATCGAGGTGCAGCGTACCGGGCTCGTCGCCCTCGGTGACACGGACGCCGTGCACCTCGAGCAGGGAGCGCACCACGGCGACATCGCTGAGGGTTGGGACATCGCGCAGGATGCTGGGTTCCTCGCCGAGAAGGGCTGCCACCATCGCCTTGGTAGCGAGGTTCTTGGCCCCCTTGACGTCGACCCGGCCGCGCAGCGGTCGGCCTCCTCGAATAGCCAGTACATCTCCGGTCAAGGCAGGTACTCCGTTCTGGAGGTCAGCGCGCACGGTGGTCGTCATTCGATGAGCCTCACTTCAGTTCACGGTCACGGCGGCAGCCGCCGGGGCGAAAGTGCCCCAGGCTCACGGTGCTCGGTGTCAGCAGACTCGGTGTCAGCGAACAGGAAGCGTACGTGGCCGCCACGACTCGCGGCGGGCCTCGAACTGCGCGATCTTGTCTTCGTTGCGCAGAGTGAGCCCGATGTCATCGAGCCCTTCGAGGAGCCGCCATCTAGTGTAATCGTCGACGCCGATGGTGGCCTGGATATCACCGATCGTGGCTGTGCGCGCCTCGAGGTCCACGGTGATGGACACGCCCGGATCAGCGTCGATGGCCGCCCAGATGCGTTCGAGATCGTCTTCGGAGATCGTGGCGGCGAGCAGGCCCTGCTTGCCGGAGTTCCCACGGAAGATATCGGCGAAGCGGGGGCTGAGCACGACCGCGAATCCGAAGTCGCGCAGCGCCCACACCGCGTGCTCGCGGCTGGAACCGGTTCCGAAATCGGATCCGGCGACCAGGACGGATGCGCCCTGGAACGGCTTCTGGTTGAGCACGAAGTCCGGGTCCTGCCGCCAGGCATGGAACAGGGCATCCTCGAATCCGGTCTTGGTGACCCGCTTGAGGAAGACCGCGGGGATGATCTGGTCGGTGTCGACGTTCGAACGCTTCAGGGGAGCTGCGATACCGGTGTGCGTGGTGAACTTCTCCATGATCAGGCTCCCGCCATCTCGCGTGCGGGTTCGAGGTCGCTGGGGCTGGACAGTGTGCCCCGCACCGCGGTCGCGGCGGCGACCAGCGGCGAAACCAGATGTGTTCGGCCGCCCTTGCCCTGGCGACCCTCGAAGTTGCGGTTCGACGTTGACGCGCAGCGCTCCCCCGGCGCGAGCTGGTCGGGGTTCATTCCCAGACACATCGAGCAGCCGGCGAAACGCCACTCCGCGCCGAAGTCCTTGACGATCTGGTCGATGCCCTCGGCCTCAGCCTCCAGACGCACCCGGGCCGAGCCGGGAACGACCATGACGCGCACGCCATCGGCCTTCTGACGCCCCTGGATGATCGAGGCGAACGCACGCAGATCTTCGATGCGGCTGTTCGTGCACGACCCCATGAAGACGGCATCCACCGGCACCTCTTTCAGCGATGTGCCGGGGACGAGGTCCATGTACTCCAGCGCGCGCTGCGCGGCAGCCCGCTCGTTCGGGTCGGCGATCTCTGCCGGATCCGGCACCGAGGCGGAAAGTGAACTGCCCTGCCCCGGATTCGTCCCCCACGTCACGAACGGCTCGAGTTCGTTCGCGTCGATGAAGACCTCGGCATCGAACGCTGCACCCTCATCGGTGGGGAGCGTGCGCCAGTAGGCGACGGCATCGTCCCAGTCCTGACCCTGCGGGGCGTGCGGCCTGTCCTTGACGTACGCGAACGTCGTCTCGTCGGGCGCGACCATTCCAGCACGCGCCCCCGCTTCGATCGACATGTTGCAGATCGTCATACGCCCCTCCATCGAGAGGGCGCGGATCGCGCTGCCGCGGAATTCGAGCACGTAGCCCTGCCCGCCGCCCGTGCCGATCTTCGCGATCACCGCGAGGATGATGTCCTTCGCCGAGACGCCCGGCTTCAACTCGCCCTCGACCGTGATCGCCATCGTCTTGAAGGGCTTCAGCGGCAGCGTCTGCGTCGCCATCACATGCTCGACCTCGCTGGTGCCGATCCCGAACGCCATCGCGCCGAACGCCCCGTGCGTGGACGTGTGAGAGTCACCGCACACCACCGTGATGCCGGGCATCGTGAGGCCCAGCTGCGGGCCGACGACATGCACGATGCCCTGCTCGGCATCGCCCAGCGAGTGCAGCCGCACACCGAACTCGTCTGCATTGCGGCGCAGCGTCTCGATCTGCGTCCGACTCGTCAGATCAGCGATCGGCTTGTCGATCTCGAGCGTCGGGGTGTTGTGATCCTCCGTCGCGATCGTCAGATCCAGCCGGCGCAGCGGGCGCCCCTCGGCCCGCAGCCCGTCGAACGCCTGCGGACTCGTGACCTCATGCACGAGGTGCAGGTCGATGTAGATCAGATCGGGCTCATCGTTCTCGCCCCTGACGACGAGATGGTCGTCCCACACCTTCTCAGCGAGAGTGCGCGGACGGCTCGAGGAATCGGGGTGAACAGCATCGGTCATGTCGTTATCTCCAGTATTCGGCGGTTCGGCCACGCTGGACGCCGCGACGAGAAAGGCCTAGATCGAGGTCTCGTCGCGGCCGCTAAGGAGAACAACCACACGCCGCATGCCGGTCAGTTTACACGGCAGCGGCGGGTGGTCGGCGCGGTCAGCTGTCCAGCGCTGCGCGCTTCTCCCGCGAGGACGCGATCAGGCTCGCCACGGTAGCCACGGCCATCGACGCGAAGATCACGCCGAGGGACACCCAGTTGTTGATATCGGGCGCCCACTCGATGGGCTGACCGCCGTTGATGAACGGCAGCTCGTTCTCGTGCATGGCGTGCAGGATCAGCTTCACTCCGATGAAGCCCAGGATGAAGGCGACGCCGTAGTGCAGGTACTTCAGCTTCTCGAGCAGGTCGCCGAGCAGGAAGTAGAGCTGACGCAGTCCCATCAGCGCGAACAGGTTCGCCGTGAAGACGATGAACGGGTCCTGTGTGACGCCGAAGATCGCGGGAATCGAGTCCACCGCGAACATCAGGTCGGTCACGCCGAGCGAGACGAACACGATCAACATCGGTGTCCAGATCTTCTTGCCGTCCACGACTGTGCGCAGCTTTGAGCCGTCGTAATTCTCGCTGATGTCGATTCCGCGGCGCAGCATCCGGATGATGAAATTCTCGGTCTGCTCGTCATCCTCGTGCTTCTCCGGCATCGCCTGGCGAATTGCAGTGAACACGAGGAATGCGCCGAACAGATAGAAGATCGGGCTGAGGTGCTCGACCGCTGCGCCGACGATGAGGATGAAGACGGCGCGCAGCACCAAAGCGATGATGATGCCCACCATCAGCGCCTCTTGCTGAAGACGACGGGGAACTGAGAACTGCCTCATGATCAGCACGAAGACGAACAGATTGTCGATGGAAAGGCTGTACTCCATCGTCCACCCGGTGAGGAAGTCCAGCGAGGTCTTCGAGTCTCCGATGAAGAAAAGCACCGCGGCGAAGATGAGCGCCAGCGTGACATAGAACGCGACCCAGAGGCTGGATTCCTTCGTCGACGGGATATGCGGCCGCTTCAGAATGAGAAGCAGGTCAGCGATGAGGATGACGGTCAGCACCACCAGCGAGGTGATCTCGAACCAGACGGGGATGTTCAAGGGTGCACAGCACCTTTCGGGAGAGGTCGGGAATCGGCCGAAAGTCTCTCCCCCGCACTGAGTGCGTCACGCGCCCGGAGCAGCAATTCTGGTGCTCGTGATGACGATCGCGTAAAAGTCGGGATACTCCCTCTCGCGAGATCAATGTTAGCGGAGCTTCCGGGTCCGGGATGTACGAGAACCAATCTGAGACGATGAGTCATCTCCTGACACTTCTCTGATGAGAGACACCGAACGGAGCAGGATGTCTGAACGATCTGAAGACCAGGACTGGGTGGCGCGTGCCGCGGCCGGTGACGAGGGCGCGTTTCGCGCGCTGTACCGCGCACACGTTCGGCCCGTCTACTGGATCGCGCACGGCATCCTCGGTTCCGTGGTCGATGCCGAAGACGTGGCCCAGGAGACGTTCGTCGTCGCGTGGCGGAAACTCCCGGGTCTGGAACTCGTCGGCGCGTCCGTCCTTCCGTGGCTGGCAACGATCTGCCGCTTCCAAGCGGCTAATCGACTGCGTCAGCGACGGCGCGATCAGGCGCATACGACGGATGCTGCCGACGATCACATTCCGGCCACGGTGAGCGTCGAGGAGCAGGTCATCACCGCGGCCCTTGCTGAGCGGATCACCGCAGAGATCGGCACACTGAGCGCGCTCGATCAAGAGGTGTTCCGCCTGTGCGCGACCGAGGGATACGCCTATCAAGCCGCGGCCGACGAGCTCGGAATCAGCCACGGCGTCGTTCGGAATCGTCTCTCACGAGTGCGCACGCAACTGCGCGGCGCTGTGGAAGAAGTGAGAGACGCATGAACGATCTGACGCACACCGACGATGTCCCGGAACTGCCTGCGCTTTCGCAGGCGAGCATCGACCGGATCGAGGATGCCGTGTTCGCGGATATCGCACACGACAGGGCTTCACAGCACGTGCCGGTTCGTAAGAAGAGCAGGCGCCGCGGATGGCTGACCGGCGTCGGCATCGCCGCGGCCTTCGTCGCCGGCATCCTCATCACGCCGCCGCTTCTCAACACGGTCGGCGTTTCAACCGCGGAGGGTGGTGGGAGTGTCGTCGGCCTGGCTGACCGTTCCAGCAGCGATATGGCGGTTCCTGAGATCGCCAGCGATGCGCCGTCGTCCATCGCCGGCGTTGAGACAGAGTCCGCAGACCGCGAGATCATCGCAGCCGCGCAGGCCACCGTGCGTGTACACGATATCTCCGCGGCGATCGGTGCCATCTCCGCACTCGCAGAGTCACACAACGGCTATGTCGAAAGCACTGACGTTTCCGGCGAACCTACGGGCACCGATACGACCGTCCCAGGGCGGCCGGCGGGCGGCTACGGCTGGATCAGCATCCGCGTGCCCTCTGCAGACCTCACGGACGTGATTGATGGCCTCAGCGACACCGGCGAGGTGGTGTCATCATCGCTGTCGAAGCAGGACGTCACCTCGACGGCGATCGACCTGCGAGCGCAAGTTGAGTCGTTGTCTGCCTCGGTTGCGCGTCTTACCGAGCTGATGTCGCAGTCCGGCAGTGTCTCGGAGCTGATCGAAGCAGAAGTAGCGTTGACGGACCGACAGGCCCAACTCGAGTCTTACGAGCAGCAGCTCGCCGCGCTCGAAGACCAGGTCGCGATGTCCTCGCTGCAGGTGCAGCTTTCCCCTGAGGCTACCGCGACCGCGCCCGGGCCAGGCAGCTTCACCGCTGGACTTCTTGCCGGATGGAACGGCTTGATCGTGTCGTTGAACGCGCTCGTGGTCACCGTCGGTTTCCTCCTCCCCTGGCTCGTCATCGCCGGCGTCGTCGTGCTAGTGATCTGGTTGATCCGCCGGCGTCGCCGCACTCGCGCCGCCCGCCAACAGCCTTGATTTTCCGGGGTATACAAGAACTCTTGTGCAGATAATCGACTGACCTTAGCGTTGAGGGCATGGAACAGATCCAGGCCATCACCGCTGTGCACCATCCGGTGCGTCGACGCATCTTCGACTATCTCGGGCTCTATGGCGTGAGCCAGGTCACCACCCTGGCTCACGCCCTCGACCAGCAGGTCGGCAGCATCAGCCATCACCTGCGGATGCTGGAGCGCGCCGGCGTCGTGGAGCGCGCTGATCCTCCGAACAGTGACAAACGGACGAGCTGGTGGCAGCCCGCACGCCGCAGCTTCAACTGGTCGGCCGACGATTTCGAGGACTCGCCCTCCGATGCTCTGCTGGCACGCGAGGCTGAGCGAACGAACATCTCGTCGCAGTTGCGCCGGTTGAAGACATGGCACCGCGGCAAGCAGCAACGGCCAGAGCCCGAGTGGTCGTCGGCCGCGTTCAGCACGGACACTCTCACCTGGGCGAGCGCAGATGAGCTCACTCAGCTCTCGAAAGCATTGCGCGAGACGTTCGACGCCTGGCGTAGCGGGATCGAACTGGACGATGGCGTCGAACGTCGTCCGGTCTTCGTCTTCGCACACGGATTCCCGACGACACCATGAGCGCGGTGAGCAACGAACCCACTCTCCTGCGCGAGCCGCCGAAGTTCTCACGCGACTTCTCCGTCCACGCGTGGATCGCCGTGAAGGCCCTATCGGATGCCGGCGACGCCATCTGGAGCATCGCTCTCGCGTGGACTGCCGTGCAGACGACGTCTCCCGCAATGGCGGGTCTCATCGTTGCGGCAGGAACGATCCCCCGTGCAGTCATTCTGCTCTTCGGCGGCGTGCTCGCCGATCGCGCGAACGCGCGCACCGTCATGATTGTGTTCAACACACTGCGGGTGGGGGTGCTCCTGTTCGCGGCACTGTGGGTGCTGGCATCCCCGCCGTCGGTACTGCTGCTGTTGCTCGCGACGATCGCCTTCGGGATCTGTGACGCCTTCTACGAGCCGTCGGCGGCCACGATCGGGCGTCAACTGGTGCGCACCGCCGACCTGCCGTCGTACAGCGCAGTGATGCAGACCGCCACGCGCCTCGGGACAATGGGCGGCTCTGCCATCGGCGGCTTCCTCGTGGCGTACGCGGGTTTCGGCGGAAGCGCGTCACTGAATGCGCTCACCTTCACCTTCGTCATCGCGTTCATCGCGATCTGGCTGCGTCCGCGTTTCGCGTTGGCGCGCGCCGCACGCGAGTCGGCGCTGCGCGGCATCCATCGCGGCTTCTCCCATCTGCGCGACGCGCCAACGACCCGCACGCTCGTCATCTCCCTGTCAGGGCTGAACCTCGCGGTCGGACCGGCGACGGCCATCGGCATCGCGCTGCGCGCTCATGACGAGGGGTGGGGTGCGCAGTCCGTCGGACTATTCGAGGCTCTGATCGGTCTCGGCGCGGCTCTCGGTGCCATCTCCGTCGCCAGATGGCGTCCGCGGCGTGAGGCTTTCGCGGCGTTCTGGGCGCTCGTCGTCCAGGGTGCCGGAATCGTTCTGCTCGGCGTCGGGCCCGCCTGGCTCACGGGGGCCGGATGCTTCGTGATCGGTGTGACCGCGGGCTACGCATCGGTGCTTCTCGGGGCGACCTTCGCCGCGACCGTGAATACGGCGTATCTGGGGCGGATGAGTTCCATCACTCGGCTGGGAGATGACGTGCTGATGCCGTTGGCGATGGCGGCGTTCGGCGCGCTGGCATCGGCCACCGCGACCTGGGTGCCATTCGTCGTCTTCGGAGGGGCGCTCATGGTGATGATGGTGTTTCCTCTGCGTAATCAACAGTTGCGAGAGATGTCGCTGCGGTCCTAGCGAGGACGCGACGATGCACCGGGCGTCAGCGCTGCACGAACAGCCCGTCCAGCAGCAGGTCGGGCATCTGTGCGTCGTGCGCTCACCTGCGTCGCCCGAGTGGTCCTGCGCGAGACGGCTGAGGGCGTGAATGAGGTCTTCTGCGCGCACGTCGCCTCGGATGCTGCACGCATCTGGCACTCGCGTTCGTGATCGTGATCGCACATCCTGGCGTCACGTCGGCGCTCATCGGCCCACGGACGATCGAGCAGCTCGATGACCTTCTCGCCGCAGCCGACGCGCAGCTCTCGGACGAGACGCTCGACCGTATCGATGCGATCGTCCCGCCAGGCACCAGCGTCGGCCGGATGGACCAGCAGTACAACACCCCACCGATCGAGACCCCCGCGCTTCGGCGTCGTCCGATCGCGGAGCGCTCAGCGGCGTAGTCGCGCTTGGCCTGAGCCTCGGCAAACGCAGAAAGCCCCCCGGGATTCCGGGGCTTTCTGATGTCGTGTGACCCCAGCGGTGTTGGCCTCAGGACATCGTGGACGCATGTCTCGGGACATCGTGAACGACTCGTCTCGCGTCTTTTGGGATGGTTCGGGGCATCGTGAACGGTGGCCAAGTATGAGATTCTGATCAAAGCCGTCACCGTGCAGCACCTCACCTACGGGCAGGTCGCTGTCCGTTATGGCGTCTCGAAGATGCCTTGTCCATAAAGTTCATCACCGGTGGCTGGCTGAGGGCGATACCGGCTCCCGTTTCGCTATCCCTGACCGATGTTGAGCCCGACGCACGCTGCATTAAAATCGGCTGCGGTGAGGGTAATCATCTCGTCCGCTGCTGCGTACCCTGTCTCGTCAAGACGAAGGTCCCGGCGTTTCATCGCATCCTCGACGATGATGCGTGCCTGACGAGCATTGCCCCAATCCTTAGTGCCGAAGAGCCCCGACCGCTCCGCTGCCGACAGGCGGTCGCGGAGTGCGCCGAGAGCCTCTTCATCAAGAAGCTGACCTGCTCGATCTGCCATGCCTGCGGCGATCTTCACCAACTCGTCCACCGAGTACGACAAAAACTCGATCCGCGTCGTGAACCGCGAACGCATCCCCGGATTCGCATTCAAAAACTGCTGCATCTGATCCGGGTACCCCGCGGCAATCGCCAAGAACTTCCCCCGATCATTCTCCAACCGCGGCAACAACGTATCAATCGCCTCCGCCCCGAAATCATTCGCACCGCCCTTCGCCAACGCATACGCCTCATCGATGAACAGCACCCCACCCATAGCCTCATCGATCTTCTTCGACGTCTGAATCGCCGTCTGGCCCACATACCCCGCCACAAGCTTCTGCCGATCAACCTCCACCAAAGCATCACTCGACAACAGCCCCAACGCCCGATACAACCGAGCCACCAACCTCGCAATCGTCGTCTTCCCCGTCCCCGGAGGACCAACAAACAACAAATGCTCAATCGGGATCGAATTCGCACTGAGCCCCGCCTCGCGGCGCTGGACAGCGAGTTTCGCCTGCGCGAGGAGCGCACGGATCTGCTGCTTCAACTGCGGCTGACCGACCTGCGCATCCAACTCCGCCAGCACATCATCGGCGCTCTCGACAGCAGCGTCAGCCGCAAGACCCTCCCGGTCGCACGCCATGGCCACATCCGCCTCAGTGATCGTCACAAGCAGATCGGGATCGGCGGATAGATCTCCGTCGGAGACGCGCAGGTCGCGCATCTGCGCGGCCCGGTCGACGACGTTTCGCGCGGCCCGGGCATTGCCCCAGTCCTTCGCCATGAAACCGCCAGAGCGCTCCACGGCGGCAAGCCTCTGGCGGAGAAGCTCACTCGCTCCCTCGGTGAGATGCTCCCCGGCACTGGTCGCCATGCCTGCGGCGATCTTCACCAACTCGTCCACCGAGTACGACAAAAACTCGATCCGCGTCGTGAACCGCGAACGCATCCCCGGATTCGCATTCAAAAACTGCTGCATCTGATCCGGGTACCCCGCGGCAATCGCCAAGAACTTCCCCCGATCATTCTCCAACCGCGGCAACAACGTATCAATCGCCTCCGCCCCGAAATCATTCGCACCGCCCTTCGCCAACGCATACGCCTCATCGATGAACAGCACCCCACCCATAGCCTCATCGATCTTCTTCGACGTCTGAATCGCCGTCTGGCCCACATACCCCGCCACAAGCTTCTGCCGATCAACCTCCACCAAAGCATCACTCGACAACAGCCCCAACGCCCGATACAACCGAGCCACCAACCTCGCAATCGTCGTCTTCCCCGTCCCCGGAGGACCAACAAACAACAAATGCTCAATGGCTGAGCCAGCGGAGGACAGCCCCTGCGCCTGCTTCGCCTGCTGCACTCGCGCCTGGGCGAGAATCGCGCGGATCTGCTGCTTCAACTGCGGCTGCCCGACCTGCGCATCCAACTCTGCCAGGACGTCATCGATCGATTCCACGATGCCTTCGGCGCGGCCGATGCGGAGATCGTCACAGGCTTCGGACATATCGGCCGGCGTGAGATCCACGAGCGAGTCAAGATCGTGCGCACCAGACAGACCGATGCGCAAATCACGGTGTGTGACGGCCGCCTCGACGATATTACGAACAGAACGGGCGTTGCCCCACTCGTCACGGGCAAACCCGCCGCGATGCTCCTCATCGGTCAGGCGCTGACGGAGTGCATCTGCCGCATCGTCGCTGAGACGATTGTCCATTCCGGTCGCCATGGACCGCGCGATCTCCACGAGCTCATCCGCCGAGTAGGGCGTGAAGTCGATTGTCCGCGGAAAGCGCGAGCGCAGACCAGGGTTTGAGCTCATGAACTCCTTCATTCGGTCGGTGTACCCGGCGAGGATGCACACGAACTGATCCCTCCGGTCCTCGACCTCCTTCAGCAGGACGTCGATCGCCTGAGCGCCGAAGTCGTTCGCGCCTCCGCTCGCAAGTGAGTAGGCCTCGTCGATGAAGAGCACTCCGCCCATCGCATTATCGATCGCCTTCGCGGTCTTCTCCTCAGTACCGCCGATGTTCTGCGATATGAGGTCGGGACGCGATACCTCATGGACCTCGACGCCCTCGAGCAGACCGAGTGCATGGAACAGTCGGGCGACGATGCGCGCGACTGTGGTCTTCCCTGTGCCTGGGGGGCCGACGAACACCATATGGTTCGCGGTGCGACTCGCCTTCAACCCCTGTACCTCACGCTTGCGGTTGATCTGCACCTGCGTCACGATCGCGGTGACCTGCCTCTTGAGCTCAGGTTGACCGATGATCGCCTCGAGTTCGGCGAGCACCTCTTCATAAGGCTCGGCGACAACTGGTTCTTCGAACCGCGCAGCCCCGGGGACTGCGCCGGTGACGTTCACCGGCGAGGCGGGCTTGGGCTTCGAACCGGTCTGCAGGTATATGTCCAATGCGCCGAACGTCGTCGGGTCGGTCTTGCTCGCACCATAAAGCTTGAGCATCCCGCCGTCACCGAGCACCTCGACCGTCGCCCGGGGGAACTTCGCGTTCGTCACGGCGACGACCGCCTCAGTGAACGGTGCGCTGCACAGATCGAGGGTCCGCGAGGAAAGCGTCGATGCCACCGCGAGCGGCGTGCCCACGACCCCGGTTCCTCGCCGGACGATCAGCGCCTCGCCCTCCAGATCGACCGAGACGGCATCTGTTCCGGCGGAGTTCATCAGCGCGATCAGATCTTTGCCACGTGTGGTGAAAACTCCTGCAGAGACGTCACCGGTGACGAAGGAACCGTAGGCGTCGACAAGCGCCTGTGGATCCCAGAGCGGCTGGATGAGAGTGCGCTGCTCACCCCGACAGCGAACGAGCAGCGACGACTGACCTCTCAGACCGAGCTCGACGATATCGTCGCGTTCTACTGCCCCCTTGAACGTGTCCACGAACTCGCGCGGTGCCGCTGCGAACGACGGTGACGCGCTCTTCTCCACCAGAGGGATGGTCATCATCGCCAGCCGCGTGCCATCGGATGCCCAGATTGTCATGTTTCTGCCGACGGCATAGAGCATGGCGCCACTCAGCGGGTTCTCCTCGTCGGACGCCGCGCTGCTCACCGCCGCGAGTGCCGAGAGGAGATCCCCGGCGCGCACCGCGCCCAGGGGCACCGCGTCACGCCGCATCTTGTCCTTCATCGTGTCCCTGCTGTCTGTCGTCTCAGTCGTCATCGTCGGCAGCGACGAGCACCACCGCCGGGCGCACCAGACGTTCCCCCAGCGTGTATCCGCGGCGGCGCACCTCGACGATCTCACCCGCCCCAGTAGCAGGGTCGGTTCCGGCGACTGCTGCCGAGACCATGCCGGCTATCTCATGGATACGGGGATCCGCGATTCCTGTGGTGGGCACGGGGCGAAGCCCCCGCCGGGCGAAGATCTCGAGCAGTTCGGCCGCGACTGACATGCTCAGGTCTGCGCTCGAATCCTCGAAGATCAGCCGATCGACGGCGAGAAGCGCTTCCGCGATCAGCCCCCGGAAGGCCTCGCCGCTGTCCAGCGCCGCTCGTTCAGCGAGATGGGTCTGCACGGTGTCAATGAGCGCATTCTTCGCCCGATCCTCGAGGAGGCGCCGTTGGAACAACTCGCGCAGCGCCCGCACCTCCTCGGCGAGGGCAGCGGAGGAGTCCGGTGAGAGCGCGCTCATCGGATCCCACTCTGTCGTTCAGCGCGGCTGGCGTCCTTGCGGTTCAGGCTGTACTGCTTACGGAACGTCACGAGCCAGAACCAGGCGCAGAAGAGGAACGCGACCAGGACCATTCCGAAGTTGAACGATCCTCCGAGTACGCCGATGCCGATGAGGAAGAACAAGGCGGCCACGATCGCCAACAGGACCTTACCGAAGTTGAGCCGCACCTTCGTGGCGGTCTGCGCCGCGTGATACTTGCGCATCGTCTCCACCTGCCCACGAATGTCGCTGTCGTCAAGATTCATCGCCGACACCTCGCCCACCGCCTGGGCGTAGAAGTCGGCTTGCCGCTTGTTGAGAATGATGTGGGTCTCATTGCCGAGCTGGGCCATCCTCGCTTGTGCGTCGAACACCCGGCTCCAGCCGTACTGCAACTTGACCTGGTCATCATCTGGGTAGCGAATCAGTAGTGCCTTGGCGTGCTCCAGCGCATCCGCAGGACGGCCATTCTTGCGCAGCCCCACGATCAGGTACAGCATCCCGAGCCGTGCCCGCGTGTTGTGCGGGTACTCCTCCAGCAGCGGCCACGCACGCGAGAGTGCCTCGTCAAGTTTCCCTACATCGGACAGGGCATTAGTCGCCGCCACGACCTGACGCATCGTGTCGTCGTCTGAGGGATCGTGTGCGAGCAGCCTGCGGGCAACTGTAAAAGCGTCCTCGGCCCGGTGCTGGTTTTGCAGGACGTCGCAGGCTTCATACAACACCTTTCGAGGATACGGATCTTCGGGGAAACGCTCGATGATCTGCCAGATCTCGGTGATGGCATCCTGCACACGCCCTTGATCGAGCATTGACCATGCTGCCCGAGCCGCGAAATACGCGCTCCCTGGCTCGAACTCGGCGGCGCGGCGGAACGACCGTTCTGCTTCCGGAGCTCGCCCGAGATTGTCGAGAAACTCACCACGACGACGATGCGCGTCTGCGCTGGCGGGACTTCGCCGTACGAGCTCCGCAGAGGCGAAGTCGGCATCGTCATTGCGCTCGAGATCGACAGCCGCCTGCAGATAGATAGTCCAGGCGAGGTGATCATCCGGATCGACGTCGGTCCCTTTCTTCGCCGCGGCGAATGCGTTGCGGATGTCGCCGCTGCGGTAATACTCCTCCCCACGTTCGCCCCACGCGACACCTGCATTCGTCGCGACGGAGATGGCAGCCTGCGCTTGCGCTGTCTGTGCAGCATGCCGCGCAGACAGCGATGCGTCATATCGACGACGGCTCGCCTCGTCCAGCAGCGTCGTCTCGGCCAGCTCCAACTGTGCCATGCGCTCCTCCGCGAGGTGGGCGCGCTCCCGATCCGGTGACCCCGTCAGCTGCCGCCACCGTTTACGTGACGTCCTGACCGCGGCCGCGATCGCCTCCTCATCGGCACCGTGCGCGACTCCCAAGATCTCGTACAGGTCATCCGCATCCGTCGTCGGAGTCGTCACACTCGTCCCTTCACTCTCAGGTCGGTACCGATCAGCTCTTCATCGACGCGCATCGCTCATCGCTCCCAGCACTACCGCGGCGCCGACGATGAAGCCTCCGGTACGTCGTTCCCGCTTCGCCGCGCGCTGCCCCGCGGCATACGCGGACATCGACTCCCACTGTCGCTGGATATCGGTGTCGGGGACTCCGATAGCAGCGACTTCAGCAAGCGCTGCGTCGTAGTATCTCGCTTCTGTGCTCGTCGTGATCGCGTAGACCCCATCACCGTGTTGCGACATGGCACATTCGGCGTCGTGCAGGAGGTTCCAGGCGAAAGAGCGCAGCATCGTCACATCCTGCGGATAGCGAGCGATGAGCGCCCTGGCGTGCTCAAGAGCATCTCCCCGTCTTCCCTGATTGCGCGTTGCCGTAATGGTGTACCACAGTCCCTGCTTCGTCTGCTCATTCTCAGGGAAGGCAAGCAGCAGATTCCAACCGTGTTCCAGGGCCGCATCCACAGCTCCGATATCTGCCAGCCCGTGGTGGGCGAGGATGACCTGCTCAAGTGAGGCACCGTCAGAGGGGTCAATGTTGTGCAGATGATGCGCGACGGTGAGGGCGTCCTGTGGCCGACCCTGCGTCCGGAGTGCCTCACACGCTGCGCGGAGCACGCTCCGAGGAGAGGACTCGTGTGGAAACCATTCCATGATCTGCCAGGCCTCTTCGACGGCTGGCTGGGTGTGTCCCTGGTCGAGCACCGCCCACGCCGCACGAACACGCTGATACACCGCGCTCGGATCCAGCACGACCGCCTGCCTGAAGACGGCCTCCGCCTCAGGAAAGCGCTCCAGACGGTCGAGCACCTCTCCCCGACGGACATGGGCATCGACGTTGCCTGGTGTGCGTCTCACAAGCTCTGCGGACGCGAAGTCTGCCTCATCGAAACGTTCCAGGTCCGCAGCGGCCAGCAGGTAGATCAGCCACGACTGTGCGTCGTCCGGATCGATGTCCGTGCCCTTCTTCGCGGCAGCGAAAGCATTTCGGACATCGCCATCGCGGTAATACTCCTCCGCGCGAACTCCCCAGCTCGATTCGGATCTTGTCGGCGAGAGGACAGTGGACTCGGGCGCCGTCTCCTGCGCCGCCAACACCGCGTTGTACTTTACTCGCGCGCTTTCATTCAACAGCGTCAACTCAGCCGCTTCCAACTGGGCCATCCGCGTCTCCGCGAGGTGCGCGCGCTCACGATCCGGCGATCCGGCGAGCTGCCGCCAACGCTTACGCGAGGATCGCAAAGCAGTCTGGATCGCCGCAGCGTCAGCGTCGCGCGGCACGCCGATAATGCCGTAGTAGTCGCCCGCGGGTGCGCTCATGTCCAGCTCCGTCCGTTCGGTCTCAGTGCGATGCTGCAGTCGATGTCTGGTTCAGCGTATGGTCAGTGGGAGACATCCGGGGTCGGAGCGCTGACGGTCTGTACCGAGGGCGCTAACACGGGCGCGGCCGGCTTCGTCGCCGGAGCCGTGGTGGCATTCGGATCCGTCGTCGGCACTCCTGCAGCAGCTAACGCATCAGGAAAGATCTCCTCGATCTTCTGCGCCGCCTCCTCGATCTTGTCCTCCGACATGTTTGCGATGCGGTCGATCTCGAAAGAACCCGCGTAGGTGTTTTCCGGCAGACGGTATATCTCCACAGTCACCGTCTGATCGATGTCGTAGTGGTAGACGATTCGATGCGGCGTGTCATCCGGCCATTCCTCGGCGTGCTTCACGATGCCCTGACCAACCTCGGTCACGAAGTCGGGATCCGGGTCATCGCCCTGTGTCACGGACACGAATCGCTGCCACTGCGGTCCGATGGTCCTGAACTCCTGCTCGCCGCTGGTCGGGATCTTCGTGTTCTTCGGAATGATCACGAAGTTGCGCAATCCGCGACCCTCGTCGTCGAAATCGAGCGCGATGGTTCCGAGGGCGTGCGATGTGACGTCTTGGATACGGATGTCCGCGGCGCTCGACACACCGACGCTGTCGCTTTCGATCCCGGCTTGAATGGCCGCGCCCAGAGCGACGGCCTCGTCGGGATCGACCCCGGCCACCGGAAGTTTGCCGGAGAGACGCTCCACGAGGGCGTGCACGGCCGGCATCCGTGTCGATCCACCGACGAGGAGAACCTCGCCGATGTCGTCCCAGGCCAGTCCTGATGCGTCCAACGTGTCTTCGACGAGTTCCTGGGTACGGCGCAGCAGCGACCTCGTCGCGTGTTGGAACTGCTCCCTGGTCAGGGCGATGTCGTAGTGCCCACCAGCGAAGGAGAACTGGATCGAAGTGCTCTCCAGGTCACTCAACGCTCGCTTCGCCTGCTCCGCCTTCTCTCGCAGGAGTGCGATTACGTCGAGGTCGTCGTAGAGCCCGGTGACGCCGTGCGCGGACTCGAGCTCACCCGCGATGAGCCTGAGGATCGCGCTGTCCCAGTCAACGCCGCCGAGGTTGCGGTCGCCGTCCGTCGCCAATACATCGAAGACGCGGTCTTCTATGCCGAGGACTGTGACGTCGAAAGTTCCGCCGCCGAGATCGTAGACGAGCACATATCCGTCATCTTCCGCGCTGATCCCGTAGGACAGGGCCGCCGCGGTCGGCTCGTTAAGCACGCGCAACACATTCAGACCCGCGATCGCTCCGGCCTGCTTCGTGGCTGTGCGTCGAGAGTCATCGAAATAGGCGGGGACGGTGATCACGACATCTTCGATCGGCTCGCCCAGCCTCGTTGAAGCGGCCTGCACGAGAGCACGCAGGATGATTCCCGAGACCTCCTCCGGCCGATAGGTCACATCGTTGGAGGAGTCGAAACGCCAGCTAGGATCGCCCATAAACCGCTTGACATGCTGAACGGTGTCGTCCGGCCGGATTCCGGCCTGGCGTTTCGCGGATCCGCCAACGACGGGGGTGTCCTTACCCGCCGAGTTCTTGAACAGCACGACGGAAGGTGTGATCGGCTCGCCCTCATCGTTCTCGACGACGATCGGGATTCCGGTCGGCTGCAGCACCGCCACGGCCGAATAGGTTGTTCCGAGATCGATACCGGCTGCCCTCGCCATTGAATTTCTCCCCGTCCTCGCGTGCCTATGCTCTATGCACGTCGTACATCGGGGCTGCACTCATTGCGCCCCCTCCGGCCGTCTCACATTGTTCCACACAGGGATGCTGTCGTGTGCGCTCGCGCCATCTCAAGCTGTCGGCGGCGCTCGAACGTTCCAACTCCGAGAGCCGCCAACAGACACACCAGTCTCCCTGGGCATCGCCGCCAAGCGAACTCGCGATGCAGCTCGCCGCAGGCGGCGAAGTCGGTAGCGATACCGCGACCGCATCGAGAATGATCCTTGATCAACGATGGCGGCCCTTCGAGCATGAAAGCGGAGACCCAGTTCAGCACGGACGACACACCCAATTGGCCTGGGGGCCTAATCCGCCCCGCTACCCGAAGCATCCAAGCGAAAAGCCCTCCTCCTCCGATTGCTCGAAGAAAAAGGGCTTTCGATGTTGTTGTGACCCCAGCGGGATTCGAACCCGCGTTACCGCCGTGAGAGGGGAATCGGCTCCCCCCGGAACTGCGTACCCGACTCCGTTCTGCCCTGTGTTTACTGGGGTCCTGCGTGTGTCGAGTGCGACGCGAAAGTTCTCGTCACCAGCGTTGGTTGCCAGGATGTTGCCACGTTGCCGCCCTGTAGCGGCGACCAATCCCAAATTCCTCAGCACCGATGTAGAGATAGCGCCGGAGGCCCTGCACCGCACCACCGGCAGGCAATGGAGCTTCGTACGACTGTCGTCCGTCTGCTTCTCCACCTATTGGATGAGATTGCGAACGAAGTCCAGTAGAACGGCAAGGTCAGCTCATAGAGTCGATGGCATGATTCGATTGCAGCGGTGGTCCAGCGAGGCAGCGTTGCCGCTGGCCGGCGTTGTGCTGTTGATCGGGGCCGGCCTGCCGTCTTTCTTTATCGCGTCACCGGTCGCGCCCATCGGTCTCGCGTTGCTCGCGACGTCGCTGTGCCTGGCGCGACGACTGCCGATGACGAGCTTGGCGCTGGGGCTCGTGCTCCTCATCGCCCAGCTCGCTCTCCCGGCGCTGCGGTTCGGGGCGTTCCTCGGGCCGTGGCAAGTGTGGTTGTACGGTGCGCTGCTGGTCGTGATCGCGGTGACGACCGTGACGCTGCCCCATAGCCGAGTCCGGTGCGCTTTCGGATTCGCCGTGATTGCGGCGCTGTGTGTGGCGGCACTGAATTCACTACCACTGGGCGGATCGACCACGGTGACCTACAGTTGGGACTCCCCGGACCTTGCCGGGCAGATCGCGAGCTGGGCTCTCGGGAGTCTCCTCGTGTTCATCGGAGTATGGGCGATCGCGTTCGCCTACCGGCGCAGCCTTGCGGCCTTGGACGCGCAGCGGGCTGCCCGCGAGTCGGCGCTGTCGGCGCTGTCGGCAGCAGAGGGTGAGCTCCTGCTGGCCGGGGAACGCGATCGGATCGCTCAGGAGGTGCATGACGTGCTCGCACACTCGCTGGCCGTCATCGTCGCGCAGGCCGAGGGCGCCCGCGTCGCCGCCAAGACCGAGCAAGCCAGCGTCCCTTTGCGAACGATCGCGGATACGGCAAGGCAGACTCTCGGAGATGTCCGCTGGCTGATCGATGCTCTGGGTGCGCCTGGCGATGACGCCCCGGCCCCGGGCGTTGCCGACCTGGACGCTCTGTTCGAGCGGATGCAACAGGCGGGGCTGCCGGTGCGGGTGCAGCAGCTCGGTTCTCCTGGTGCGCTGTCGCCAGTAAGTGAATTGTCAGCTCATCGGATTGTTCAAGAGGCGCTGACGAACGCTCTCGTCCACGGGGCCGTGGAACGAGGTGCGGACGTGTCGTTGGATTGGCAGGACGCCGGCCTCGCGGTCACCGTGGTCTCTCGCGCCACTGGTGAAGCACCGGTCGCGGGAAGTGGGCGAGGCGTCACTGGAATGCAGGAACGCGCGCGTCTGGCCGGTGGCTGGCTCTCTGCGGCGCGCGACGAGCAGGAGAACTCCTGGATCGTCACCGCCTACCTGCCAGCGCGGACGAGAGGCGGCGAGGATGAGTGAGATTCGCGTCGCTGTCGTCGATGACGAGCGGCTGTTCTGCGACGGAGTGCGGATGATGGTTGAGTCCCAGCCCGACATGCGATTCACCGGCGCCGCCCACGACGGAGAAGCGGCTATCGCACTGGTGCAGCGCGAGCGACCGGATGTGGTGCTGATGGACGTGCGCATGCCCGCGCTGAACGGGATCGCCGCCACCGCGCGCATCCTCGATGTCGCTGGTGCGGATGCCCCGGCGGTGCTGGTGCTCACGACGATCCGCAGCGACGAGGCTGTGGCCGCCGCGACGCGCGCCGGGGCGGCGGGCTTCCTCCTGAAGGACACCACGGCCGAGACATTGCTCGACGCGGTGCGGACCGTCCATGCCGGGCAGAGCGTGTTCGCATGCCGGTCGTCCACCGAAGTGCTGCGCGAGTCGCGCACGGTCACGCGGACTCCAGTGGTCGACGCGCTCGACCCACTCACCCCGAGGGAACGCCAGGTGTTCCTGTATGCGGCGCGCGGCCTGTCCAACGCACAGATCGCCACCATCGCGTTTATCAGCGAGACGACCGTGAAATCGCATGTCTCCCATATCCTCACCAAGCTCGGGATGCGCTCGCGCCTCCAGCTCATCGCCTTCGCCCTCGACAAAGGACTCATCCGATGACTGAACCGACCACACGGGTGGAGGCACTGACCATCCGGCACCGGCGCATGCGCGTGGATGCGCTGCACGAGGTCAGCCTCACCGTCGACACCGGCGTCACTGCACTGGTAGGTCCGAACGGCGCCGGGAAGTCGACCTTGATTCGCGCGCTCGCCACGCTGGACATGCGATACCGGGGAATCGTCACTGTCAGCGGCCATGATCTGGGAAATCGCGTGGGGCGGCGGCTCGCGCGCGCATCCCTGGGTTACCTGCCCCAAGACTTCCGCTTCACGCCCTCGTTCCAGGTCCGGGAACTAGTCGAGTACGTTGCATGGCTCAAGGAGATACCCGCTCCACGCAGGTCCGACGCGGCGATCCAGGCGATAGAGGCGGTCGGCCTTACGGAGCGGTCGGCGTCGCCGCTGAAGTCGCTGTCGGGTGGAATGCTCCGCCGCGCCGGTATCGCGCAGGCGATTGTGAATCGACCCGCGCTGCTGCTGTTGGACGAGCCGACAGTCGGACTTGACCCGGCGCAGCGCGTCGCGTTCCGTGAACTGATCCGCGACCTTGGCCGACAGACCGCCGTGCTCACCAGCACCCACCTCATCGAGGACGTGCGCGCCACCGCGGATACCGTCGTGGTCCTGGATCGCGGCCGGGTCGTCTTCGTCGGGACCGTCCCGGAGCTGGAGGCTCAGGGCCGACCGGACTCTCCAGGCGACAGTCCACTCGAGCGCGGCTATGCCGCCTTACTCGCTGAAACGGCGGCACTGACGTGAACCGCGGGCCACTGTCGATCGGATTGCGGCGGTCGATCCTGCTGCTGCCGGCCGGCCCGATCATCCTCGCCGCTTACGCTATTACCGCCTCCACTTCAACGCACCCCGTCGTGGCGAGCTGGGCGAACATTGCTTCTGCCCTCAGCGCCGGCGCCACGCTCCTGGCTCCGATCCTCGCCGCCGCGACCGCGTGGGACGCAACCCGTGAGGTCCGCAGCGGCGGCGGCCCGATTCTGCGCACCGCCCCGCGGTCGCTCGCGGCCGCGATCCTCCGTCAGACGATCGCCGCCTGGCTGTGGGGAGCTGCCCTCTGGCTCATCGTCCTTGCCGGACTTGTCGTCCGCGCGGTCATCGTAGGGATCACCGGAGCACCGACGATCGCACTGCTGCACGGACTGCTGGTGGTGCTCGTGAGCGTGACCATCGGCGCCACGACCGCTGCCGCACTCCCCGGTTGGGCTGCACTGCCAGTTGCGATCATCGCGCCGACCATGCTCTACCTGGCGCAGTTCCTCGACCTCGGGGCGCCCTGGCTCCAGTTCGCAAACCCGCTGCGCCGCATCGACACCGCACAAGACGCCTTCACCCACGTCGACTCCGACTGGGTGTTGCTGCGCTACGCGCTCGTCCTCCTTGTCATCACTGCACTCATCGCAATCATCGCTGTACTCCGCGGCCCGCGACGGCTCGTCTCGACCGTGGCAGGGGCCGCCCTGATCGCGGCGGGCGTGCCCGTCGCAGCTGCGCTCGCCCCCGCCGCCGAACGCATCACCGTCTCTGTCTCGCCGTCCGAGCTATCCTTCACGACACTCACCTCAGAGGATCCCGCGCTGGCCCTGCATGTTCTGCCGCAATACGCGCCTCTGCGGGAGGATCTACTAACTCGTTGGGGACGCATCGCCTCCCTCGTCGCATCGAGCGAACTTGCCTTCGACACCCTCTCACAAGGCGACGGGACTGTGCCTGACGGTGGCAGCGACCGATTCAAGACGTTCGCACTGAACCCGGCCAGCGCCGACCCCGTCACAGACAGCGTGCATGCCGCGCTGTTCTCGCTGGTCGGGCAGCGCTGTGGGACCGACGAGGCCGGCGGCGCCTGGCCCGCCCTCGGGGCCGTGAATGTGTTCCTCGCCGATGATCCCGACGCCGCCCTGTTCGCGGTCGATGCCGCCGAGCTGAATCGACTGGTCGACGCGCTTCGCTCGAAGACACTCCCCGAGGCGCAAACCTGGTTCGCCGAGCATTCTGCCGCGTACCTCGATTGCTCGCTGCGCCCTGAGGACATCATCGGATGACACTCCGCTTCCTGCACGCCCGGCACCTGCTCCCAGTCATTCTGTCGGTGCTCGCCCTCCAGACCGCGCTCGCGCTCGTTGGCGCGCGAGCGCTCGTTTTCTCCCGGCCGGACTTCCTTGCGGCGACCTCCCTCACCGCGCTCGGCCAGTTCATCCCAGTCGCTGCCGCACTGATCGTCTACGGCTCACATACCCGCGATGCCGAACGCCTCGCGTCTCGGCCGCTGTGGCCGCAACGTCTGCTCCTGCACGGCATCGTCCTGACGGTATGCACCGGCACCGCGCTACTTCTCTCGCATTTGCTCGGCCTCGCGGCTGATGAGGCCGTGATCGGCACGACCGGAACACTCGCCCCGTTACGCAACATGCTCGGTCTCCTCGGTGCGGGCCTGATCGCCGCCCGCTTCCTCGACCGACGCATCGCCGCCGTCGCACCAGCGACCCTCATCCTGCTCCCGGTCGTCGTCAACCCCGGTCAGTATCCGTTCAGCGAGACCTGGGGCTTCGTCCTCACCGACACCAGCCACCCGGCGAACTGGGTCGCAGCCATAGCCCTTCTTACGGTCGGATGCGCCCTACACCTGCGGACTAAATAGCACCCACGCGTTGCCAAACGGCCGCACCGCATGCCCTCGTTCAGCCAAGCCCGGTCAGACCTCACTTCATACAAAGCATTCATAATAAGAATGAACGTATACTACGACGACAGCAGTCATCTTAGATAGGAGTCGAGATGCATGGCGGTGTGGTTCTGTTCCGGGGCACCGGAGCCGATGCCATGCGTTATGTCGAGGCCGACCGCTCGCGAGCAGATGACTATTACCT
This sequence comes from Microbacteriaceae bacterium, assembly GCA_052085045.1. Classification (GTDB taxonomy): domain Bacteria; phylum Actinomycetota; class Actinomycetes; order Actinomycetales; family Microbacteriaceae; genus Microbacterium. The sequence goes on from JBQDFB010000022.1 coordinate 22,181, forward strand.
TGGCGATGCCACCGGCATCTCTTACGCCGTCGTCGACGCATCCGGCGAGGCGAATAGCCGATCGCTCAGCTCTGATGACTATGCGGGCTGGGTGGACTGGATCAACCCCGACACCGGCGAACGAATGGGCAGGCCACGGCTCGCGGGGTCGGATCGTCAAGGCTCACCTCGGTTCGCAGAGATGGTCATCAACACTCCGAAATCTCTGTCCATCGCCGCCGCTCTCCACTCCGAAGTATCCGAAGCCTTGGATGCTGCGCAGCAGGACGCGCTATCGGAGATTCAGCGGTGGCTCGCTCAGCACTCAGTGACGCGTGTCGGTCCGCGCGGGAAGCAGGAGGTTGTACCGATCGAGCACATGCAGGTCGTCGGGATCACGCATCGCACTTCTCGTGCGGGTGACCCGCACCGCCACATCCATATGCAGGTCGGCACCAGGGTCTGGGCGGCAGGCAAATGGCGGGCGTTGGATACGGCGGCGATGTTCAAACAGCAGGGCGCGATCCGTGCGCTCGGGGCCGCCGTGATCGCTGCCAGCCCTGAGCTTGCGGCGGTGCTCGACAAGCATGGCCTCACCCTTGACCCGGTGACGGGAGAGGTAACGGAGTTGGAGCCGTTCAACGCGCTGATGAGCAAGCGCGGCGCACAGGTACGGAAGAACCTGGAACGGCTCGAAGCCGAGTGGGAAGCGGCGCATCCGGGCGAGACAATGGGGCCGGTGGTGTCGTCGCGGTTGACGGCGAAGGCGTGGGCGTTCGAGCGGCCCGCGAAGAAGCCCGCCACGACGCGGGAAGAGGCTGAATGGTTGACCGAGCTACGAGAGGCCGGCTACGACCCGGAAACCCTCACCCGCAAACTCGTCAGCGCGCCGGCGCAATCAGACGAACTGTCGGTGCAGGAGATTACGTCGCGCGCGCTGGATCGCTGCGCCGCCGCGTGCTCGGCGTGGACGCGTCACGACGTGCAGGAGCACGTCACCCGCATCATCAACGAATACGGAGTGCGTGCTACCCACGAGGAGTTGCGTGAGCTGGTCGCACTCTCAACGGCGCTCGCGCTCGAGGATTGCTTTTCGATCCTCCCGACTGGTGCACCCGCACCGGAGCATGTGGCGCATCTCACATCGCTGCGCGTGGTGCAGGTCGAAACCGAACTGCGCGACCTGCTCACCGCCCGCATGCCGGAGAACAAGCTGCGCTATCGTGACGTGTCGCACGTCGCTGCACGGCTCGGGCAGCGTCTCGACGCCGGTCAACTCGATGCGGCCGCAGCAGTCGCATCCACCGACCCGCTCGTGATCGTGGAAGGCGCAGCCGGGGCAGGCAAGACCACGATGCTCGCCACGGCAATCGCCGCCACGAACGATCACAGCCGACGCGTGAGAGTCGTCGCGCCGACCAAGCGCGCCGCCGATGTTACACACCAGGAACTCGGCGTGCCCGCAACATCGGTTGCCGCCCTCGTGCATGCGCACGGGTATCGGTGGAACGAGGACAGCGTATGGACGCGACTTGCGCCGGGAGCTACTGGCCCGGCCACGGGTGCGACGGTCACCGGCCCGCCGTCCGGTGCCGTGTTGCGGCGCGGGGATCGGATCGTGGTTGACGAGGCCGGGATGCTTGACCAAGACGCTGCCCTCGCGTTGTTCACGGTTGCAGCGGAAGCGGGTGCAACGGTCGCGCTCGTGGGTGACCGCGCGCAACTTGCTGCTGTCGGGCGCGGCGGTGTCCTCGACATGGCGGCGCAGATTCGCGGTCGCACCTTCGACATGGCCGAGGTACACCGCTTCACCGACCCCGACTATGCCGACCTCACCGTGCGAATGCGTGACCGCCGCAACCCTGGCGACGTGTTCGACCAGCTCGACCGGCTCGGCCTCATCCGGCTGCACGCGGACAGCGACGAGCTACGAGAGCACATCGCGCGGCATGCCCGCGACGGGGAGACGATCACGGTCGCATCCAACGAGGACGCGGCGCAACTGAATGAGCGCATCCGGGAGGGGCGGCTCGCTCGCGGCCTGGTCGAGGACGCCACCACTACAACGGGCAGTGATGGGCTGAGTATCGGTGTGGGTGATCTGATCCAGACGCGTCGCAATGACACTGCGCTGGGTGTAGCGAACCGGCAGCAGTGGATCGTGCAACGAGTCGATCCGGACGGCTCGATGTGGGTGCGCGACGCCCACGACGAGCGCAAGCGGGAGCACACGCGGCACCTTCCCGCCGACTACATCCGCGAGCACACGCACCTGTCCTATGCGGCGACTGCCTACGGCGTGCAAGGCGTGACCGCCTCCGCTTCGCACACGATTCTCTCCGATGGCATCAATGGTGCGGCGGTGTATGTCGGCATGACGAGGGGCCGGGGCGAGAACGCCCTGCACGTTATCGCGGAGAGCCGTGCCGAGGCGCGGGCGCAGTTCATCGACGCGATGGAACGCGATAACGCCGACCGCGGCCTCATAGATGCGACAGAGCGCGCAGCGGAGGCCGTGCGTGGGCTCGTTGACGACGGCCCGGTGAAACTCGTGAACATTCACGTCGCGCAACTCATCCAGGACGCGGAGAAAGCCGATCGCCGCGCTGCATGGTGGGAGCGCGTCGGCACCCGCCTCGACCAACAGCACGAACACCAGCAGGCGGAAAAGGACGACCAAACCGCCGTGATCCAGTCCGAGACAGAAGCGGCAGGACGAGTACGCGCCGAAGTGCGGGAACCGCTCACGGTGGTCGCCATGGAGGAAGGTATCGAGCACCTGGCCGCGCTCGACCAAGAGACAACCACACAGACAAAGCTCAACATGGCAGGGAGATTCGGGAGACGCGCCGCACGCAAAGACCACCAGGCAGCGACCGCACTCGCAGGAAAGAGCCGTGCCCGCATCGCAGACCATTGGGGCACAGCGCCTCACGACGCCGACACGCTCACCGGCTGGGCCTCGCGCGCCGCAGAACGGCTCGCCGCCCACGACTCGCGCGTGATCGAAGCCGAACAGCGCGCCGAAGCCGCCCGCGCTGCCAGAGCGGAGATGGACAAGCGACACCGCAGCGAACGCCGCGCGCTCCACGCAGACATCTTCGGAGCCGAACAAGTACGGCGCGACCCACTGCGCTACGAGTTCACACACCCCGACCGAGAAACCGCCAAAGCCAACCATGCCGCCGCGATCGCACGACAAGAAGCAGCCGCCTTGCGAGGCATGTCCATGCACGACGCCGCTGCCCGGATCACGGCCCAGCGCGAGGCCACAGAGCAAGCACGGCTCGACCGAGAGGCCCGCGCGCGCAAGCTCCACGCTTCCCACGATCCGTTTGGGCGTCGCTCCGGGCACAGCACTCCGCACCGCGACGCTCCAAGCCTGTAGCGAGATTCACCCCCGAACGTCAGTCCTCAGCGGTAGACTTTGGGCATGACACCGAAGCTCGCAGACTACATCGCAGCGGGACGCACCCTCTCTGCCGATGAGCGCGAGATTGCTGCGCTCGCGCTCCAGCAGATCAGTGACACCGAGCAGGCAGAAGTCGATGCCGCGTGGGATGAAGAGATCGACCTTCGGGTGGATGAGATTCTGACCGGCAAGGTCGAACTTGTCGACGGCGAAGAAACCCGACGCATGGCCCGAGCAATGCTGGCGGCTCGCCGCAAGTGAGTGCGCTGCCCTGGCGCGAGCATCCGGCCGCTCGCGAGGAGTATCTCGACGCCCTCGCCTGGTATGAAGACCAGGAAGCAGGACTCGGCGACCGACTGGGCGACGACCTCGACAAAGGAGTGGACTTCATCAGGGAGTGGCCGGAGTCCGCGCCGCTCTATCGTGGCCGCCAGCGCAACCCTCGTCTTCGACGCAAGGGCACCGATGTGTTCCCGTACGGCATCATCTACTTCGTTCGAGACGACGAGGTCATCGTTGTCGCGTACGCGCACGAGCGCCGCCGCCCTGGGTACTGGCGACAGCGACTCAAAGACCTCTGAACGGCCCGCGCAGCGAGCTATCCCCGACGACCGGGAGGCAGAAGCCCGCGAGCGCGGGTACGGACGAGCCAGCCCTGCGCAGTGGCGTGAGCGACATCGTTGATCTTCGCCATGGTCACCGCCGGAGCTTCATCGCCCTGTGACGCGAGCTTGCCGTACTGGAGTGCGACGAGTTCGTAGAAGTCCGGCGTCTGCTTCGGGTTCCCGAGCGGTTTGAGTAGATCGCGCTCGCTGATCTTCCGGCCAGACGGCAGCACGATCTTTCCGCCCGTGATCGTCACCGTCCGTTTCATGGCGAACAGCCGCTCGTTGATCGCCGCCTCGATCCGAGCGGTCGGCAGCGCACGAAGATCTTGACTGGAGATAGGATCGCCCGGTCGCCACGGAAGGTACACGACGCCCGTGATCTTCACTTCCTCCGGCACGGCGAACTGCTGACGCTGGAGCCGAATGAACACGCGAGTCGCCGTCGCCGCATGCTCGATGTAACGCCAACGACCGTCGATCGTCTCGTTCTGCTCCGAGTCGAGCTGCGCCTGCCGGTCCTCGGCAGTCACAACCTGATCGTTATAGCCGAGCGCTTCATCAAGGAACGCGCTCGCATCCTCGGTGCGCTCCCCCGGAAAGCGGTCGGGCAAATGCCACCCGTCAGGCAGATCGTCCTGCACGAGCAGTCCATCATAGGACTGGTCGCCGGGGCGATGACCGGAGGATGTGGGCATGTCCCGATTCTAGCGAGCAACACAAGCAACTAAAACACTTGCTGTTATCGGCGTGTTGTGATCTAATCTAAGATACTCGCTGCCATCGCAGCTATGATATGAGCTAGATCGGAGGGCACGATGGGTCAGAACACCGCACCCACAGACGAGCGCCCACATGTCCCGCTCTTCTACTCCGAGGAAGAAACTGCTGCACTGCTCGGCATCCACCGCACGACGCTGCGCACTCTCGCCCTCGCAGGCGAGGCTCCGGTGGAGCCGGTTCGACTCACCCGACACAAGCGCGTCTACCGTCGCATCGACGTGCAACGCCTCGCCGGGCTGGAGAAATAGGCGACAGAACCATGGGAAGCATTGAGGCGTACGAGACGGCGAAAGGCCGTCGCTACCGTGCCCTCTATCGCCGCCCCGACAAGAAGCAGACCCAGAAGCGCGGCTTCACGACGAAGAAGGCCGCTGAGCTGTTCCTCGCAACGACCGAGGTCAACATCGCCCAAGGTCGCTATCTCGATCCCTCACTCGCAAAGGTCAGCGTCGCCGACTGGCTCCAGACCTGGCTCGCCGCGCGAGGCGACCTACGGGCAACCACGCGCAGCCGTGTCGAGAACATCATCGACAAGCACATCACGCCCGAGCTCGGCAGCATCCCGATCGGCAACCTCACCCGGCTCCGAGTACAGGAATGGGCCTCCGCACTGCCAGGCGCTCCCGCGACAGTGCGGAAGATCGTTAACGTGCTCTCAGGAGCACTACGGTTCGCGGTCGAGGACGAGCGCCTGCCGTCGAACCCCGCCGCCAGGCTCAAACTCCCCAAGCCGACGAAGACGCGCAAGCGCTACCTCTCACACGATCAGGTCGCGGCCCTCGCTCAGGCCATTGACGACATGAAAGACGGTCGAGACTACGGGTACGGCCTCGTCGTGCTCACCCTCGCGTACTGTGGCCTACGCTGGGGCGAACTCTCCGGGCTGCGAATCTGCGACCTCGACCTCGACGCGAAACACCCGCGCCTGACCGTCGAACAAACCGTCGTCGCTGACAAGGGATACCAGCGCATCGAGCCGCCGAAGGACTACGAGCACCGGAGCATCCCGATCCCCGCGTTCCTCGTCCGCCTGCTCCGTGCACAGATCGCCGGACGCGACGCCGACGCTCCCGTGTTCTATGGCATCCGCACCGGCACCTGGCTCCGCAACCACGTCTACCGCGTCGGCTGGTTCGACACCGCCACAACCGCAATCGGCCTCAAAGGGCTCACACCCCACGAGCTACGGCACACCGCCGCGTCACTCGCGGTCAGCGCCGGAGCGAACGTCAAGGCCGTACAGCGGATGCTCGGGCATGCCTCGGCCGCTGTGACCCTTGACGTGTACGCCGACCTGTTCGATGACGACCTCGACGGTGTTGCCACGGCGCTCGACCAAGCAGCGATGCGATCAGATGTTGCCAATCTGTTGCCAAAAGCCGCGTAGCACCTCGTAGCGCCTCACAGAAGGAATGCGAAAACCCCCGCCTGAGCGGGGGTTTTCTTGCTGGTGACCCCAGCGGGATTCGAACCCGCGTTACCGCCGTGAGAGGGCGGCGTACTAGGCCGCTATACGATGGGGCCAGGTCTTGCAGCGCTTTTCGCACCGCGACAACCGTTCAAGTATGCCATGAGGTTTTCGAGTCCGCAAAATCGACATGGACTGCGCGCGGATCCCGGGCGCGCCTCGTTCTGACGCGGCGTTTGCCACCGAATCGCGAAGGGAGTTGACTCTCCGTATGCGCGTAACCAAGCACGAACATGCCACTCTCCGGATCGACGAGAGCGGCGACACGCTCATCATCGATCCCGGCTCGTTCACGACGCCGCTGGACGACCTGCACGGCGTCGTCGCGATCGTACTCAGCCACGAGCATCCCGACCATTGGACGCCAGAACACCTCGACCGCATTCTCCGCGCAGCGCCCGGAACGCCGATCTTCGCACCCGCCGGCGTCGCGGCGGCGGCCGCCGACCACGAGGTCACGGTCGTCGCGCCCGGCGAGACGGTGACCGCTGGACGATTCACACTGCGCTTCTTCGGCGGCGACCACGCCGTCATCCATTCCTCTCTGCCGCCCGTGCAGAATGTCGGCGTCCTCGTCAACGACGAGCTGTACTACCCCGGCGACTCCTATGCCGTCCCCGAGGGCGTTGCCGTCGACACGCTCGCAGCCCCGGCCGGGGCACCCTGGCTGAAGATCGGCGAAGCCATGGACTTCGTGCTCGCCGTGAAACCGCGGCGTGCTTTCGGCGTCCACGACATGACTCTGTCGGTGATCGGTCGCGGAATGCACCGTCAGCGGTTGCAGTGGGCCACTGAGCAGCACGGCGGCGAGTTCTTCGAGCTCGACCCCGGCGACTCCCTCGACCTGTGACGCGCTTGCTCCCCGAACCCACCTCGCGACTGCGATTTCGTGAGATGACCGTCGGTGATCTCACTGAGATGGCTGGGCTGCTCGGTGACCCCGAGGTCATGGCGTTCTACCCCGCTCCGAAGACGCGGGACGAAAGTGCTGAGTGGATCAATCGGATGCAGGAGCGCTACGCATGCGACGGACACGCACTGTGGATCATCGAGACTCACAGCGGCGAGTTCGTGGGTGACTGCGGCATCACGTGGCAGTCGTACAACGAGACGCCGGTTCGAGAGGTCGGATACCACGTGGCGCGGCGCTTCCAGGGGCACGGTCTCGCGACCGAGGCCGCACGTGCATGCGTCGAGCTGGTCCGGAGAGAGTTCGCACCAACATTGCTGACCGCGATCATCCACCCGGAGAACATCGCTTCGCAGCGGGTCGCGGAGCATCTGGGTATGACACACATCGCCGAGGACCGCGCGCATCCGTGGATCGTGCGCACCGTGATGGGCATGACCGTCGAGCCGGACGGTCAACTCTCGATCTGAGCCTGCGCCGCGCGCACGCGCAGGTCACGCGCCAGGTGGTCGCGCTGTTCGACGACGAGCCGTCGCAGCGCTGCGGGCGCGGACTCGTTCGCTGCGAGCCACCCGTCGACGAGCCCGAGATCCGAGGACGCCGGGAACAGTCCGAGCACCAGTCGCCGGGCGATCTCGATGCTGCGGTTCTGCCACGTCTCCCCGATGCGCTCGAAGTACCCGTCGTCGAGTGCGGCGATCAGGTCGCGCCGGCCACCGGCGCGCACGCCGTCGATCGTCGCGCTGAGGTGATCGTTGGTGAGAGACTCGTCCTCCCACGCCCGATGCCAGGCGTCCACGCGCGCCTCCTGCGCCGGTGCCGCCGCCCGAGCTCGGATCGCCGCCGTGCGGCCGCTCGCCGTGGCATCCCGCGCGAGCTCGGCCTCGATATCGGCATCCGATGCCTGCCCGGTGGTCGCCAGTGCGGTCAGCAGAGCCCAGCGCAGATCAGGATCCACTTGCAGGCCCTCCGGTGCGTCACCACCGAGAATTGCCCGTGCATCTGCGGCGCGCGAGGCATCCAACGCGGATGCCGCGGCGAACGCACGCGCCCACGACAACTGGGCATCGCTGCCGGGTGCGGCGGCGCCCAAAGCCGTCCAGGTCGTCTCGAGCCAGGCGGCGTGCTGTGCGGGACGCGCCTCGTCCGTCAAATAGTGTCCGGTCGCGTACGCCGCATTGGCGAGCACACCGGTGAGCAACCCCATGTTCTTCTCCGCCGGTGCGTGCGCTCCGACGATGGCGAGGTAGCGGGCGGCAGACAGCTCGCCGT
>JBQDFB010000023.1:0-30345 GCA_052085045.1 Microbacteriaceae bacterium
TGCTCGTCATCGTTGCGGTCGGCATGATGAACCTCCTTTCCTGCGAGAATAGCTCGCGGCGGAAGAATGCGAAAGAGTAAGGAAAACGCCAAGGCTCACGCCAACCCGCCGCGCAGCGCCAGCACCACGGCCTGCACGCGATCGCGCGCGCCGAGCTTCTGCAGAATTCGTGACACGTGCGTCTTCACGGTCGCCTCGCCGATGAAGAGCTTCGCGGCGATCTCCGCGTTGCTCATCGCCTCCGCCATCAGCGCCAGCACTTCGCTCTCGCGTTCCGTGAACGGGTCGGCGAGCTCGACCGGAGCGGATGCCGCGGCCGCACTCTCCGCGCCAGGCACCTTCGCCGCGTACCGCTGGACGACACGCCGAGTCACCTCCGGTGCCAGCATCCCGTCGCCGGCGGCGAGTACGCGAACCGCGGCGACGAGATCCTCCGGACCGCTGTTCTTGAGCAGAAAGCCACTGGCGCCGGCATCCAAGGCGTTGAACAGGTAGTCGTCGCGGTCGAAGGTCGTGACGATCGCGATCGCGGCGCGCACGTCGGGGTCGGCGACGATCCGCCGCGTCGCCTCGATGCCATCCATGTCGGGCATCTGCACGTCCATGCTGATCACGTCGGGCTTCAGCACGGATGCCTGTGCCACCGCCTCGGCGCCCGTCGATGCTTCGCCGACCACGGTGATGTCGGGCTGGGTGTCGAGGATCGTCCGGAACCCGGCGCGCAGGACCGCGTGGTCATCGACGAGGAGGACGCGGATCGGAGCGGTCATGCGGGGGCTCCCACGAGATCTGGTGAATCGACGAGCGGAATCTGGGCACGCACCCGCCAGCCGCCTTGCTCGCGCGGCGCGGACTCGATCGTCCCCCCAGAGGCGAGCGCACGCTCACGCATCCCGAGCTGCCCCATGCCCGGGCGCGGTGCGAGCACACGCCGGCCGGTGTTCACCACTTCGAGCTCGACGTCGTCGTCCGTGTAGCGCAGGCGCACGTCGGCCGTAGCGGCCGTGCCCGCGTGACGACGGGCATTCGTGAGCGACTCCTGGGCGATCCGGTAGAGGTTCACCTGTACGACGGAGGGCACCGGCCGTTCCTCGCCCACGACGGAGAACTCGGTGGGAAGACCCGCGGCGTTCGACGCGTCGACGAGCGCCGCGATGTCGACGAGCTCGACAGTGGACGCGGCCTCCTCGATCTCGCCGTCCGATGAGCGCAGCGTCTCGAGTAGGTGATGCAGCTCGCTGATCGCGGTGCGCGCCGACGCCTCGATGCCGCCGAGCATGTCCTTCGAGCGCGCCGGATCCTGATCGATCACCATTCGTGCCGCGCCCGCCTGCACGCCCATGACCGACACGTGGTGTGCGACGACGTCATGCAGCTCACGGGCGATCCGCACCCTCTCCAGGGCGACGGCCTGCGCCGCGTTCACCTCGCGCTCGTGCTCGAGGTCGGCGGTGCGCTGCTCGAGCGCCTGGCGCTGCATGGCGGACTTCCAGGCGTGCTCGCCGAAGAAGTACGCGCCCGCGAAGTACAGCACGTTGATGAGCAGGTTCAGCAGCATGTAGGCGAGGTATGGCGACATCGCGCCCGCGATGACGTCCTCCTCGCGGGAGGTGTCGATGGCATCGCGGTACATCGTGAACAGCAGCCAGACGAACATGCCGGTGATGATCGCGGCACGCACGACGAACGCCGCGCGACGGTTGGCCATCCAGGCGCCCACGGTATAGAGCGCGATGAACACGGCGATGTTGCCGGCGTAGACCTCGGGGATGCGGAGGGAGACGCCGATGAAATACGCGACGGACACGATGATGAGGACCGGCGCCGGCCAGACCCGGCGGAACGCCAACGGTGCGGACACGACCGCGAGGTAGATCAGTGCCTGCCAGAGCGGTGCTTGCTCGTCGCCGTAGATCTGCGAGATCGCCGACAGCGCGGCGCTGATGATTCCGGTGAGGAACACGACGACGGCTAGCAGCGCGTCGGCCTGACGCTGACGCGGCGTGAGCGCGCGAGAGGATGCGGACATGACTCAACGGTACGGGGGAGCGGATGCCGTGGCATCCGCCCTGTGGCGGATTCGGGTGACAGACCCCATCGACATCGGCTGCTGATGGGCGCACCCCGCAGCACACGACAGGACCCGAGGGATCGATCAGCCAGTTGTTCGACCGGGTGCCGAGGTGCGTGGCATCCCGGAACGCCGACATCACGCTCGACTGACGAGGATCGACGCGCGTCGGAGAGATCTGGATGCCGAGATCGCACACCTGCGCTCGCAGGACCAGGACGTGCACGCCATCGGCAGCATTGACCTCGCGCACACGTTGCTGGACCAGCAGCTGTTCGAGGTGCCGCAGTTGTGGGTCTGCCCGATCGTGCTCGGGCAGGGGAGAAGAGGGCCTTTCCGAATGGTGGTGCTGCCGGGAACCTCAGGCTGCTCGGCGCGGAGACCGGCGAGAACGGAGCGCTGAGCCTGCGCTATGCCCCCCGCGCCCGGCCCGGTGCGCACCGACACGATGGGCGACTGACCCAACCCCCAGCGGTCAGGCGCGCGAAGGTGCGGTCCCGGGCGGGACGGACGCGCTCCGGTGTGCGGGTCGTCGAGCGCAGAAAGTCCGTAGGGAAGGACGTTTCGGAATCGCAGTTTAGCAAACTTTAGTTCTCCGTCCGTGCTGTCTGCTCCCCATCCAGTTGCTGAATCTGGGCCGGAGCCTGCTTCGATCATGTGGATTGACATTGCATCGCAAAACCGGTTTACTAATCCGTGTTCAGTCCTTTCCCGAGCCATGCGAGCACGTCCCCACGGGTGTGATCGGTGGAGGGGAAAGGGCTCCCCACACAGCAGGAAGTCCGCGTAGCGACTTCCAGACGAAGGAGTTCCCCGCAATGAAGCGTTATGCATCTGCCCTAGCATTGGCTGCCATCGCACTGCCCCTCGCGGCATGCGGTGCCACCGGCACATCACAAGGCACGGAGCTCACCTCTGGACCCGTCACCATCTGGTACTCGACGAACGAGCAGGAGATCGCCTGGGCCGAGACCGTTGTGGAGGCGTGGAACGCCGACCACCCCGATGAGCAGGTCACTGCGGCGGCGATTCCGGCAGGCAAGTCGTCCGAGGACGCTATCGGCGCGGCGATCACGGCAGGCAACACCCCGTGCCTCGTCTACAACACCGCCCCTGCCGCCGTACCGGCGTTCCAGCGGCAGGGCGGCCTGGTGAACATCTCAGCCACGTTCGACGACGGAGAGTCCTTCATCACTGAGCGTTCCGGAGACGCGGCCGACGGTTTCCGCTCCCCAGATGGCGACCTGTACCAGGTGCCGTGGAAGGCAAACCCCTTCATGCTGTACTACAACAAGGACGTCTTCGCGGCCGCGGGCCTCGATCCGGAGAACCCCGAATTGTCCACGTATGACGATGTGCTCACCGCCGCCGCCGCGATCAAGGAGAGCGGCGCCGCCGACTACACGCTGTACCCGCCGGCATCCAGCGACTACACGAACTCTCTGTTCGACTTCTATCCGTTCTTCCTGGCCAACTCCGGTGGTACGCAGCTGGTGAGTGACGGCGCGGCGGCGTTCACCAGCGATGAGGGGCTCGAGACGCTCGAGTTCTGGAAGGAGCTGTACGCCGGGGGCTACTCGTCGGCGGAGGCCTACAGTGGTGACGCCTGGGCCGGTCCGTTCGCAGACGGCGTCTCCGCCATGGGAATCGCTGGTCCGTGGGGCGCGGCGTCGTTCGACGGAAAGGTCGACTACGGCATCGTCCCGCTGCCGACCGCCGACGGAACGGCGGCGGCAGAGACGTACACCTTCGGCGACTCCAAGAACGTCGGTCTCTACACGTCGTGTGAGAACAAGCAGACGGCCTGGGACTTCGCGAAGTTCTCTATGGATGCCGAGAACGACCTCGCCCTCCTTGAGATGACCGGCCAGTTCCCGACTCGCAGTGACGTCGACGAGATCGCGGGCGACTTCCTCGCCGGCGACCCGGTGCTCGCAACGTTCTCGGAGTCAGTCCCGCTCACTGTTGACGTGCCGAACATCGCGAACGCCACCGAGATCTGGCAGACGTTCCGCGACGCTTGGGGCCAGGCGGTCCAGGCTGGCGATGGCGACCTCCAGGAGATCTTCACAACGGCCGCCGACAAGATCGACGGCCTGGGCGATGAATGACTGACTCGCTCGATGGGCTTCCCCGGGGTGCGCAAGTACTGCCCGCCCCGGGGCTCCAGAAGTAGCACCCGCACTGTACCCCCGCAATCGCATCACCGGAACCCACACGGCATCTCGGCAAAGGAGCCCAGCCATGAGACGTATCACCGCGTTCTTCGCCTTCGCACTCGCTCTCGTGATCGCCGGTTCCGGTCTTTCGGCCGCACCGGCAACCGCGGTGGAGGACGACGCTTTCGCGACTGTCATCGAACGGCTTGAGGACTACTACCTCGGTCAGGGCGACAACATCATCCTCGCCAACGGTATCTACCTCGCCCGCACCTCCGAGGCGCTCGACTATGTCGCTGCGCAGAATGACGACGGGTCCTGGTCAGACGTGGATTACGCCGACCGCACACGATCTGCCAACGGAGAGGCCTGGTCGCCGTATATTGCGCTGTACCGGATGCTGGCGATGACCCACGCCTATCTCGACCCGGAGGCCGAAGGCTACGAGGATCCGCGTCTCGTGGCGTCTGTACAGCGAGCGCTGTTGCACTGGGACCAGGTCGATCCTGGGAACGACGGCTGGTGGGATCCCGAAATCGGAGAGTCCATCGCGATGGGGCGGATCTCGATGTTCCTGGGGGATGACCTCGGCGACGATGCGCTCAAAGTGGCGCTGAAGCACAACTCGGGTCGCCTTGACCCGGTTGGCGCAAACGGCGCGTGGCGCACATCGAACTTCCTCTTTGAAGCCCTCACGACGCGCGACATAGAAAAGGTCCAGGAAGGCTTCGCCACGATCGTCGCCACCATTGCCGTCGACCACTCTGGCGCAGTCAACGAGGCCGTGCAGCCGGATGCGACATTCTGGGCGCACGGCCCTCAGTTGTATAGCGAGGGGTACGGCATGGTCCTCTTTACCTACGCCGCCCTCTGGGCCGACGTTGCACGCGGCACCGAACTCGGCTTCTCACGCGATCAGCTCGACGCGATCGCGTTCTTCATCATCAATGGCACCCGGTGGATCATTCGCGGGGAGATCGGGATGCTCTATCTGAATTACCGGCCGCCTAAGACGGTGCAGGGCGTCACGAGTCATGCTGCGGAGTTCATCGAACCACTGCAGCGTATGGCGCGGACAGACCCTCTGTACGCGACCTCGTATCAAAGCGTCCTCGACGGCGTGCTCGGCGAGACCCGAACCAACGGTGTTACCGGCGACAAATACTTCTGGCGCAGTGAGTTCGCGTCGCACATCCGGGACGACTATGGGATCTTCACCAAGCTGAACTCGTCCCGCACGATCGGTGTCGAGCTGCGCACCGTGTACCGCGAAGAGCTCGGAAACCCGGTCTATTGGAGCGCCATGGGCTCGACCGCGATTCAGGTTAACAATCACGAGTATCTGGACCTCGGCCCCACCTTCGACTGGTTGCACTACCCTGGCGTAACAGCACCGTATGAGAAGCGCACCGAGCGTGGTGTTGACCAGCGAACGCGCAACGGCGACGGCGCGAGCTTCACCGGCGGTGTCTCCGACGGCGAATACAGCGCGAGCGTACTCACTCTCGACACGGCTGGCACCGGTGCGCAGAAGAGCTACTTCACGTTCGACGGGGGAATGGTCGCGCTGGGCGCGGGCATAGCGTCGACCAGCGAAGCCGCGGTGCACACCACGATCAATCAGGCATCGGCGAACGACAACGCGACCGTCGACGGTCAGCGCGTCGATGCTGGCGCGGATCAGCAGAGCGTCGGTGACGCCGGTTGGGCATACAACGACGAGGTCGGGTACGTCTTCGCCGACGGTCAGGATGTCAAGGTATCGGACAAGACGCAGTCGGGCAGCTGGGAGGGCCAGGATACCGTTGAGCACGACGCGTTCTCTCTGTACGTCGACCATGGCGTGAGCCCCCGCGATGACGGCTACGACTACACCGTGCTGCCGGCGGCGACACCCGACGAGACCGAGGCGTACGCAGCGGATCCCACGGTCGAGACCCTCCGCAACGACGGCGACGTCCAGGCGGTCCGCAACCGCGATGCCGGTGTCACGATGGCGACGTTCTACTCCGCCGGATCCCTCGATCTCGACGACGGCCGATCTTTGTCGGTCAACCAGCCGAGCATCGTGCTCCTCGACGAGAGTGGTGAGACCCCCGTCGTCAGCATCTCGAACCCCGATCGTCCGGGGCTCTCGGTGGGCGTCACGCTGACCGGCGGCGGCAAGGACTGGCACGGTGCATTCGCGTTGGGTTCCGGCGAGAACCTGGGTAAGACCGTCACGGCGGAGCTCGTCCCTGGACCGCTGCCCGAAGCGGACGAGTTCGCCGCGAGCAGCACAGCGGAGGGCTCGTCGGCCGATGCGCTGGGGGATGGCGACACCGAGTTCGCATGGTACTCCGACGGCGGTGGCACGCAGTGGGCCGCAGCAACTCTCGATCGTGGATCGTGGGTCACGAAGGTCGACATCGACTGGGCGGATGTGGCACCCGGCGACTTCATCGTGCAGACCTCCCCGAACGGGACGGACTGGACCGATCAGGCTCGCGTCAAGGCGAGCGAGGATGACGTCAGCGAAGTGCCGATCAACCCGACAGCGGCCGAGCACGTGCGCGTGCTGATGCTGGACGGTGACCAGTACGGTATCCGTGAGCTGTCCGTCACCTCGTCGGTGAATCAGGCGATCGACAGCGGCACCCGCGCATCGGGATACACCGGTTACAACCTCGTCCATGCGCTCGCCGACGGCGATTCCGAGACGCGTTGGAGCGGGAATAGATCCGACGACGCCTGGGCACAGGTCGACCTGGGCGAGCCGAGGCCCGTGTCGGCCATTCGACTGCACTGGGAGGCGTCGTACGCCAAGGCGTACAAGATCCAACTCTCGGATGACGGCGCGTCCTGGCGCGACGCCTACGCGACGCCGAGCGGCGGAAGCGACGGCGATGTAGACGTGATCACGCTCGATGACCAGAGTGCGCGATTCGTGCGGATGCAGACGGTCGCGCGTTCCGCCGAGTACGGTCCTTCGCTCTGGGAGTTCGAGATATTCTCCGACCGTCTCGTCGTGGATGCGCCCACGGTCCGGACCGGCGAGAGCAATCTCGCGCTCGACCGACCGACGACCGCTGACAGCGTTCACAATGACCTCGCCGAGATCCAGCCGCAGATGGTGACCGATGGCTCGACCGTCACGAAGTGGTCGTCTGACCGGGCCGAGGGCGAGCACTGGCTTCAGGTCGACCTCGGCGCGGTCAGCTCGGTGTCCCGCGCCGTCGTGGCGTGGGAGGCGGGCACCTCGAACGACTACCGCATCGAGGGGTCCGCCGACGGCGAGAGGTGGATGCCGTTGGCAGAGGTTCGAGAGGCGCAGTCATCGCTCACCCATACGCACGACTTCGCGTCGGTCGATGCCCGTTATGTTCGCTTGACCGGAATGCCGGCCACGAGGTACGGCCTCAACATCTGGGAACTCGAGTTGTACGGAGGAAGCACATTCGAGTGCGCCGGACCCGTCACTGCGGACCGCGATAGCGGGGCCGTCGTCGCAGCGACGATCTCGCCGATTAACCCGGACGACGCGTACACCGCGGTGTCGATGGATGAGGAGGTCGCGACTGTGGCCGGTGAGGCCCGCGTCTCGGACGATGGACGGATCGAGATCGACCTTGCCACGCACGAGCCAGGGCACACGCAGATGATGCTGCGCCACGCGCTTGGCGCCGAGGTCGTGTGGTGCGATATCACCGTCGTTGCCGACACAGGTCGTCTTCAGGCGCAGATCGATGCGGCGAACGCCCTGGACAGCAACGCGTACACCTCTGACAGTTGGGCGCCTCTTCTGCCGGCCCTCGAGCGCGCAAAGGACCTCATCCGTGCCCCCGGCTCGCCGCAGGAGCAGGTGGATGCCGCGGCTGCCGCGCTGGAGACCGCGCTGGCGGGACTTCTCCGCAGAGATGCCGCCCCGTCGTCACCGCGTGACGTCGTCGCCGCCGCATCAGGGAACACCGTAGAGGTCCAGTGGTCGACGCCGGAGAACATCGGCGGTTCGGAGATCACGGCCTATGAGATCGCTGTCGGCGACAAGACGGTGCAGGCCGAAGCATCCGTTCTGTCCGCCCACGTGACGGGCCTTGCCGCCGGTGAGTACCCGGTGACGGTCCGTGCGCAGAACGCCGGTGGCTGGTCGGCGCCGTCCGACCCGGTGACCGTCGTCGTCGATCCCGAGGTGGTGACACCGACGGTGCGCGTCGAGGGCGCGCCGAAAGTGGGCGAGAGCATCGACATCGCGGGCTCGGGTTTCGAACCCGGGACCGAGTACGTCATTCAGCTGCGATCGACGCCGGCCGATCTCGGTACCGTCACTGCGGATGGCGACGGCGAGATCAGGTTCAGCGGTACCGTTCCTGCCGATATCGAGCCAGGCGAGCACACGGTCGCGGTCATGCTCGGCGACCTGGATATCGCCTCGACACGCGTGGTGATCGCAGCCGCCGACGACCCGGGTACGGGCGGACCAGGAGATCCGGATGACGACGGCAACCTTCCCACTACGGGTGGAGACCTGGGCTGGCTGCCTTGGATGCTCGGCATCGCTGGGCTGCTTCTGATCGCGGGCTTCGCCGCCGTGAGGATGCGTCGCGAGAGGAACTGACGATACGCAAAGAGGGCCGCTTCCGATCGGAAGCGGCCCTCTTTGCGTGCGGCGTGGGTGGTCAGAGGCGCACGAGCTCAGCGACGCCGATCGACGAGTCGGCCATGCCGTAGAACACGAAGTGGCGGCCCTGGATCTCTTCGACCGCCGTCGGGAACACGACGTTGCCGAGTGTGCCGGTCAGCTCTTCTGCCGTCTCTGGCGCCAGCAGCGGTTCTTCGGTACGCGCGAGAACGCGGCGCGGGTCTTCGGCATCGAGCAGGATGGCGCCCGCCGAGTACTTCGACCCGTGCGCGAGCTCGAAGCCCTTTGGGGTCTCTCCTGAGACACCGTGGTGCAACAGCAGCCACCCCTCCGGCACGCGCAGCGGAGACGGGCCTGCCCCGATCTTGGCTGACTCATACGCCATCTCCGGGCCGGCGATCATGGCTGAGCCGTGGACGCGAGTCAGCGCCGAGAGGTCTGCCCTTGCCGCCTCGACGTCGATGTATCCGATCCAGATCGACGGACGATCGTCATCGATACCGGCCGGAAGGGGCGATCCTTCACCGGGGCGCAGCCAGTCGAGATCCCACATCGGGCGATGCAGCAGACCGATACTCGGCCGTCCGTCGGGGCCGGGGACGAGTTCGGGGAAGAACACGATGTCCTTGTTCGGGAACAGGTTCAGGTCTGTTTCGAGCTCCGGCTGGTAGGCGAACTTGATCGGCCCGAGCCGGTGCCACGTCACAGTGTCTGTCGAATACGCGAGCGCCGGCTTCGGACCGAGCGGGCCGTACGCGATGTACGTCATGACGTGCAGTCCGAGCGGCTCGAGGAACGTGATGCGCGGGTCCTCGACGCCGGCGTTCTGCTGACCATGCTCCCAGCGCTCGTCCGGCGAAAGAACGACGCCGAGACGCTCGACGCCCACGGGGACGCCGTCCTCGACGATCACCCTGGCGCGCGCGATGCGCGAGACGTTACCGGCTGCGACAACGCGCGGGTACAGGTAGAGCTCGCCATCGGGCCCCCACGCGGAGCCGGGGTTGAGCACGCCCTCCGCTTCGAGGGGATCGGCCGGATCGGCGGTCATGATCGTTCCCAACCTGTTCAGGGAGTACGGGATCGCGGTCGCTCGAGCGGTGATGGGTGAAGATGTCATGAAGCTGCTTTCGAGGTGTTTCGGGTCGGGGCTCAGCCCTTGATGGCCGAGCCGAGGTTCGCGGAGGTGAAATGCCGCTGGAACAGCAGGAACAGCACAACCACCGGCACCGCGAGCACGCATGCCCCGGCGAGAACGGCGCCCATGGGGTTCTCGAGGAACGAACCGTTCGACTGCGAGAAGTTCGCCAGGCTCACCGCGAGGGTCTGTTTGGCGGCATCCTTCGTGACCAGGAACGGCCAGAGGAACTCGTTCCACGGTCCGATGAATGTCACGAGCATTGCGGTCAGCACTGCGGGGCGCACCAGTGGCACGGCGATGGAGACGAGGATGCGCAGTTCGCTGGCACCGTCGATGCGCGCCGCATCGAAGACGTCGCGGGGGATCTGCAGGAAGTACTGCCGGAAGATCAGCACGGCGACGGAGTTGATCGCGAACGGAAGGATCATCCCGATGAAGTTGTCGGCGAGCCCGAAGTAGCGCACCACCATCACATACAGGGGAATCATCAGCAGCTGGAACGGGATCGCCTGAACCAGCAGCACGAGCGCGAACACGATGCCCTGGCCGCGGAACGACAGTACGGCGAGGGCGTATCCGACCAGAAGGCCGAAGACGAGGGTGCAGCCCACGACGCCGGCCGTGAAGATCAGCGAGTTCAGCAGCGAGCCGAGCAGATTCACCGACTCATTGATCTCGACGAAATTGTTGAGAGTGAGATTCTCGGGAAGGGGCAACAGCCCGAACAAGCTGATGTCGCGCTTCTGCTGCAGAGCGCCGATCACCATGTAATAGAAAGGCACGAGCGCGGCGAGGGCGCCCAGCAGCAAGAGGACGAAGCGAAGAACCGGAAGAGTGCGGCCGCGACGCGTCCGGCGTGTGGTGGAGGACATCGACGCGCTCATCGGGTCTTGCCTTCCGTGATGCGACGGGAGAGGAGGGAGACGATCATTACGGCGACGACGAGGATCATGCCGATGGCGGCCGCGATATCAGGTTTGCCCTGTTGGATGCCCTGTTGATACATGAGCAGGGCCGGTGTCATGGATGCGCCGTTCGGGCCGCCGCCGGTGAGCAAATACGGCTCTGTGAAGATCTGTCCTGTCATGATGATCGAGAGCAGCACGACAAGCGATGTCACGGGGCGCACAGCGGGGAGGGTCACCGACCGGAAGCGCTGCCAGGGGCCGGCACCGTCCAACTGTGCAGCCTCGTGCAGTTCCTTCGGCACGTTCTGGAGAGCCGCGAGATAGAGCAGGATGTAGAACCCCAAATTCTTCCAGGTCACGTACACCGCGATCAGTGGCATGATGAGTGCCGGATTGGCCAGCCACGACGGGTCGGGTGCGAACGAGCCAAGGAACGAGTTGACGACGCCGTTGCCGTTGAACATGAAGATCCACACCGACAGCGTCGCGACGGATGCCGTGACGTAGGGGATGTAGTACGAAATGCGGAAGAATCCGCGCCAGTGCACAACCGCGTCGAGCGCGGAGGACAGCAGCAGTCCGAGCACCACTGTGAGCGGCACGTTGATCACCAGGAACAGAAGGAGGTTGCCGAAGGCCTGGTGCACGACCGGATCGGCAAGGACTGTGGCGAAGTTATCGAAACCGACGAATGGGTGCGGTACCTCGACGCCCGGTGCGGTGAAGAAAAAGTCGTGCACCGACATCCAGATGCCGAATCCGAAGGGGATGAGGAAGACCACGATGACGAACGCCGTGTAAGGGGCGCTGAGTATCAGGCCGAGGGGATTCTCACCGAGCCAGCGGCGCAGGGTGCTGTTGGTGCCGCGGCGGCGGCTCGGTCTCTTCGTCTCGCGCACAGGTGCGTCACTGCTCATCGTGGTCCTCCTCACTGATACGACCGTCGTACTGAGCCGCGCACACTTCAGCGACTCGTTTCTTCGGCGATGATTTACCAAGTAAACCGGTTTTGCAACGGCGGGTCAACTCTGGGGAGGTGACCTATAGTCGTTCGCGCACACAGCTGATATCTCGGCACGCATCAGACGGTGTAGTTCAGCTAAAATCCGCTAAACATGCCGCTATGATACGGAGCATGAACGTGACATTTGACGACCGCCGCAATACCGGCGACGCGGCATCCGCCGGTGCCAAGGGCGCGCAGCGCGGGCAAAAGGTGACGATCGGCGATGTCGCCGCGCGGGCAGGGGTGTCCAAGAGCGCGGTGTCGTTCGTGTTCAACGGGAGACCCGGCGTCGGGGAGACGGCGAAACAGCGAATCCTGGAGGCGGCGCGGGAGCTCGACTGGCGTCCGGACGCGCGTGCGCGAGCACTTTCTCGAAGTCGCGCTCAGGCGCTCGGCCTGATCATCCGCCGAGACCCCGAACTGCTGAGCACCGACCCGTTCTTCCCGCAGTTCGTAGCGGGCGTCGAGAGCACGCTCTCGACAGTCGGATACGCCTTGGTGCTGCAGGTGGTCGATGGCGAGCAGGCGGAGCGTGACGCATACTCTCGCTTCGCGCACGAATCTCGTGTCGACGGTGTCTTCCTCACAGATTTGCGGACTCAGGATGAACGTCCGTCGATACTGGCCGCCCTCGGAATGCCTTGCGTTCTGCTCGGCTCCGATGACGACATGAACGGCTCGTCGCTGATCGGCCTCGACGATGCGGCGGGAATCCGGCGTGCGGTGCGCCACCTGCACGCCCTCGGGCATCAGCGGATCGCCCATGTCGCGGGAGCCGACCGCTACGTGCACTCCCGCGTTCGCCGTGATGCGTGGGCAGACGAGATGTCGCAGCTCGGACTCGCCCCCGGGCCCATAGTCGGTGCGGATTTCACCGGCGCGTCAGGCGCCCGAGCGACCCATGAACTCCTGGACCATCCGCAACCGCCTACGTCGATCATCTATGCGAACGACATCATGGCGATCGCGGGCATCTCCGCCGCGATCGACCGAGGCGTGCGTGTCCCTCACGACCTTTCGATCGTCGGATTCGATGACATCCCACTTGCTCCATACGTTATTCCCCCATTGACGACGGTGCGACAGGACGTATTCCAGTGGGGCAACGCCTGTGCACGTGCTCTCGTGTCGATCGTGGAGGACGAAGCGCCGGGCTCGATCCAGTTGCCGCCGGTCGAGTTCATCGTGCGCGGAAGCACCGGACCGGTCCGTGGCACCCTCGGCCCCGCCCCGAGGGTGGGCGTGTGAACGTGAATTCGTTTCCTGCGCTGCGCCTCGTCGCCTTCGATCTGGACGATACGCTTGCTCCTTCGAAGACCGCGATCGACCCGTGGATCGGCGATCTGCTGCTTGCGCTGGCGGCGCGCGTCGAAGTGGCCATCATCTCCGGCGGCCGTCTGGAGCAGTTCACCGCGCAAGTCGTTGACCAGCTGCCGCTCGCGAGTGCCGAACTGCTGTCGCATCTCCATCTGCTGCCCGCGTGCGGCACGCAGTACTACCGCATCCGGCCGGAGGGAATCGAGACGCTGTATGCGCGCAGTCTGCCGGACGCTCAGCGACTCAAGGTCCTCACCGTGGTCGAATCCGAAGCCCGCAGGCTCGGGCTGTGGCAAGAGCACACCTGGGGTGACATCCTCGAGGACCGCGGCTCGCAGATCACGTTCTCGGCGTTGGGGCAACAGGCACCGGTGTCGGCGAAGTCGGCCTGGGATCCGGCGGGCGAGAAGAAGAACGCGCTTCGTGCAGCAGTCGCGGCACTCCTGCCGGATCTCGAGGTCCGCTCGGGTGGCTCCACTTCCATCGACATCACCGAGCGAGGCATCGACAAGGCCTACGGAATGATGCGACTCGTCGACCAGACCGGGATCGCCCTGGATGACATGCTGTTCGTCGGCGACCGCCTAGATGAGCTGGGAAACGACTATCCGGTGCTGGCACTCGGCGTGATGTGCCACGCAGTCGAAGGGTGGGAGGAAACCGCTGCCTATCTCGACGGGCTCCTCCCCGTCCTTCCGCTGCGCGGCATCGCCCTCGACTAGGCCGTGTTGCTAAACCGACGTCGGGGTTTCGAGCCGACCCCGCCCCGGTCAGCATCAGAGTAGGCGGACCGGATGTCCCGTCGCGCCGGCTGCGGGTCAGAGGTAGGGCTGGGTGATCAGCTCGAGATAGTGCCCTGAGGGATCGAGGAGATATACGCCTCGGCCGCCGTGCTCGTGGTTGATCTCTCCGGGCTTGGAGCGCTGAGGGTCTGCCCAATGAGCCATGCCGTGATCGGCGATCTTGGCGTAAGCACGGTCGAAGTGTGCATCATCGAGGAGATACGCGTAGTGCTGCGGCGGGAACTCCATCGGCGGAGCTGCGAACTGCAGCAAGACGCCGCCGGCGATCTGGACGTTGACGAACGGGCCCCATGCGGGGGCGTCGTCGGCTTCGAGCAGGTCACGATAGAACTCCGCCATTTCGGCAGCGTCGATCGAGGCGATGATTGTGTGGTTGAAGTGTGCTGTCATGGTTCTCCTTGTGTTGTCTGGGTGAGTTCGGGTCACTCACACAAGGAGGAGCGCGGATCAGGGCACGACCAGATCGCCGTTCTGGGAGCGGCCAACATGGGCCTGGCTGGTCATCATGCTCACAAGGATACAGTGACTGCGAATTGCTCGGTCTTGTTGAGCTCCAGGATCGGCATGCTGCCGAGCCAGTGCAGAGTGGCGGCGAGACAGAGTCCGGCGTGGTAGTTGCGGGCTGTCTTGTCTGAGCGCATCGCGACCCCGCGCCACTGCTTGAGCTTGTTGAAGCACCGCTCGACGACATTACGGCCGCGGTAGCGGATGCGCTGCTGGTCACCGAAGTCGGTGGGTCGCCCATGAACCTGGGTCGGTTCACAAATGCGTTCTACGCCAGCCTCGGCATCACCGTCCAGCGCGTCCTCACTGACAACGGCTCCTGCTATCGCTTACGCCTGGTCAACGCCGCCCTCGGCGAGCACGTGAAGCGCAAGTTCGCCCGCCCCCAGTGGGAAGAACACTCAGGCGAAGATCATCGGCATATCGCCGTCGTCGTCGGCGCCGCCGAAGTCGAGGTCGACGACGACCGGCACGTGATCGCTGGGCTGCTCGCCCTTGCGCTCATTGCGATGAATGGATGCTGCGGTGACGGCATCCGCCAACGCTCGCGACCCGAGGACGAAGTCGATGCGGACTCCCTCGTTGCGGGGGAACTTCAGGCGCTGATAGTCCCAGTAGGTGAAGCCCTCGGGGATCAGCGGACGCACGACGTCGGTGACCCCGGCATCCTGGAACGCGAAGAATGCGGCGCGCTCCTCCGGCGACACATGCGTGGAGACGCCTTCGACGATGTCGGGGTCGCCGTTGTCGGAGTCGAACGGAATGATGTTGAAGTCGCCGACCAGGGCGAGCGGAAGGTCGGGCTTCGCCTGCAGCTGCGCGGCCGTCGCCTTGCGCAGTTCGTCGAGCCAGTGCAGCTTGTACGCGTAGTGCGGGTCGTCGAGCGACCGGCCGTTGGGCACGTACAGACTCCACACCTTGACGCCGTCGATCATCGCGCCCAGTGCGCGGGCCTCGAGCGGAGCATCCGGCCCCTCATGGCCCTTCGCGAAGCCCGGCATCCCGGCGAATGAAGTCTCGACATCGGTGATCGGCAGGCGGCTGGCGATGGCGACGCCGTTCCACTGATTCAGGCCGTGCGCCTCGACCTGGTACCCGGCCGCCTCGAACGGCTCATACGGGAACTGCTCGGGCTTGCACTTGATCTCCTGCAGCGCGAGCACGTCGATGTCTTCGCGTACGGCGAAGTCGACAGTGCGGGTGACGCGGGTGCGAATCGAGTTGATGTTCCAGGTGGCCAAACGCATGCATCCAGCCTACGGGCGAGGTCGGACACGGAGTTCACGTGACGTTCACGCTCTGTGGTCAGATCGTCCACATCCAGGTGCAATTGTGGACGCATCGTCCGTCCGTGGCCGATGACCCCGAAGAACCGAGCAGGAGAGCAGTGACCGCGACCATCATCCTCGACTTCGATGGGACCATCGCGCTGGGCGCCGGCCCCCTCGAGGCCTTCGCCCGGGGCATCGCCGCCGCCGCCGGTGACGCCGCCTTCACGGACCGCGCCATGGACGCCGTCTCCGCGTTCGAGCGCGGCGAGAGCGAAGCGCGCGACGGGTATGACGTGATCAGCACCCTCGCCGGTGAGCAGGGCGTGACAGTCGATGCCCTCGAAGCCGCCTACCAGTCGTCGCGGGCGCTGCTCGGATCTGAGAAAGCGGCGATCGCCCCGCCCACGGGTCTTGCCGTCTTCCTCGCGACGGTCCGCACGCACGCACGCGTCGTCCTCGCGACGAACGCGCCGGGTGCCGGCATTCGCCCGGTGCTCGAGGGCTGGCACGTCGCGGATCTGTTCGACGAGCTGCACTTCACCGTCGGCAAACCGGATGGGCTCGTTCCCATCGTCAGCGCGGCCGTCATCGACGGCCCGGTGCTCTCCGTCGGCGACATCTTCGCGTTCGACCTCGCCCCCGCGGCCGACCTCGGAGCGACGACCGCGCTCGTCGGCGCCACCGCCGAACGATCCCCGGCCGCTGTCACGATGCGCGGACGCACTATCGCCGACCTGTACGGCGACATCGAAGCCTGGGCCGCCGATGCGGCATCCAGCAGTACCCCCACCGGCACCACCCTCACCGAAAGGCACGATCCGCATGCGTAAGTCCCTGCTCACCACGGGCATCGCCGCAGTCGCCGTACTCACCCTCGCCGGCTGCGCCAGCAGCTCCTCCGAGGGCGACACGGGCGGCGAAGCGACCGAATGGCCCTCGTCCATCACCCTGTCGCTCGTTCCCTCGGTCGAGGGCGAAGACCTCGCCCAGGCTCTCGACCCGCTCACCGCCTACCTGTCCGAGAACCTCGACATCGAGGTGGAAGGCGTCGTCGCATCCGACTACGCGGCCACCGTCGAAGCGCTCGGCACCGACCAGGCGCAGGTCATCATCACCGACGCCGGTTCGCTCTACAACGCCACCGAGCGCTACGACGCCGAACTGATCCTGCGCGATGTGCGCTTCGGCGCCACCTCGTACGCCGCCGTCGCCTACACGAACAACCCCGACAAGTACTGCGACGACGAGCCGGTCATGTCGACGTATGCCGCCAGCGGCATCGAACTGTCTTCGTGCAACGGCATCGAGGAGGATGGCGGCGAATCCACCGGCTCCGGCCCCGCGGCGGTCGAGGCACTCGGTGAGATCACCGACGGCACGAAGGTCGCCCTGCAGGCCGCGACCTCGCCCGCCGGCTACCAGTACCCGGTCGTCGCGATGCGCGACCAGGGCGTCGATACGGATGCCGGCATCACCCAGGTGCCCGTCGAGGGCAACAACAACGCCGTCCTCGCCGTCTACAACGGCGACGCCGAGGTCAGCTTCGGTTACTGGGACGCGCGTACGACGGTCGCCGAGGAGGCACCGGACATCGCCGAGAAGGTCGTCGCGTTCGCCTACACGGAGATGATTCCCAACGGCGGCGTCGCGGTGAACCCGTCGCTGCCCGACGACCTCGTGGCCGAGCTGACGCAGCTGCTCGACGACTACGCCGACTCCTCTGAGGAAGCAGCATCGGTCATGTTCGACCTCGTCGGTCTGTCGGACTGGACGAGCGAAACCGCTGAAGAGGAGATCGACCGCTACGGCGAGATCCTCGGCGAGTTCTCGAACTGACGACCCACACCTGATTCACCACAGATGAGAGATCCGCTGCATGCACGCTGATGCGCTCCGCGCGGAGGCCGGGGCACCACTCCCGGCCTCCGCGTCGTGGTCGATCCGTCTGGACGACGTGTCGGTCACCTATCCCAACGGCACCCGTGCCCTCAGCGGCGTCTCGCTCGACATCGCGGCGGGCGAGATGGTGTCCGTCGTCGGCCTGTCCGGTTCGGGCAAGTCGACGCTCATCCGCACGATCAACGGGCTCGTCCCCGCGACATCGGGCACGGTGACGGTCGGCCCGCACACCGTGACCGGCATGCGCGGTCGGATGCTGCGCGAGCTGCGCGGTCACATCGGCATGATCTTCCAGGGGTTCAACCTCGCCGATCGAGCCGATGTCTACCGCAACGTGCTCGTCGGCCGATTCGCGCACACGGCCACCTGGCGGACGCTGCTCGGGGTGACGAGCGCGCAGGACCGCGAGCTGGCGCTGCGCGCCCTGGACTCGGTCGGGATGCTGGAGAAGGTGTGGAACCGCGCCGGTCAGCTCTCCGGCGGCCAGAAGCAGCGCGTCGCGATCGCGAGGGCTCTCACGCAGCAGCCGAGCGTGATGCTCGCCGATGAGCCCGTCGCGAGCCTCGATCCGCCGACCGCGCACGCCGTGATGCACGATCTGCGACGGGTCAACCGCGACGACCGGCTCACCGTGCTGGTGAACATTCACCTTATGGACCTCGCCCGCCAGTACACCACCCGCATGATCGGGCTGCGTGCCGGCGAGGTCGTCTACAACGGCCCGGCCGCCGCGGCCACTGATCACGACTTCGAGCAGATCTACGGCCGTCCGATCCAGCCGAGGGACGTGCTCGGAACATGACGAGCCAGCCGCGGCCGCTGGTCGTTCCGAAGAAGCCCACCTCTCGGGTGCGCACGTCTCTCGTCGCGCTGGCGTTCGCCGCATTCACCATCGCCACCTGCATCCCGGCGATCGGCGGCATCGACCTCGATATCGGGGCGCTCATCCGCAACTGGAGCAACGGCTCCGGACTTCTGGCGCAGTTCCTCCAGCCCGACTTCGGGTTCCTCCCGCGCACCATCGGACCGATGCTCGAGACCCTGCAGATGGCCGTCGTCGGCGCGGCGCTGGCAGCGGTGATCTCGGTTCCACTCACGCTGTGGGCCGCGTCGCCGACGAACCCCAATACGCCGACTCGCATCGTCGTGCGCACGATCATCAACGTCATCCGGTCGGTTCCCGACCTCGTGTACGCTACCGTCCTCGTCGCGATGGTCGGGGTCGGGGCACTCCCGGGGCTCATCACGCTGTTCCTGTTCGACCTCGGCGTCATCGTCAAACTCGTCTCCGAGGCGATCGACTCGTCTGACCTGCCGGTGATCGAGGCCGGGCGCGCCGCAGGAGGAACGCAGACGCAGATCAACCGCCGCGGCGTCCTGCCCCAGACCTGGCCGCTGTTCGCGAACCAGTGGCTCTACACGCTCGAGCTCAACGTGCGCATCTCGGCGATCCTCGGCATCGTCGGCGCCGGCGGCATCGGCCGGCTGCTCGATGAGCGACGCGCCTTCTACGCCTACGACGATGTCGCCGTGATCGTGCTGGAGATCCTCGTCGTCGTCGTGCTCATCGAGATCTTCTCCAACTTCCTGCGAAGGCGGTTGGTATGAGCCTCACCGCATCTGCGCGCGCCCGGGAGCTGGAGCTGCCGCGGCACCCCTCTCGACTCGTCCCGACGATCGTCGCCGTCCTCGTCGGCGGGGTGATCCTCGGCGCGGCCGTGTCACTCCCGATCCCGTGGAACGATCTCGGGTCGTTGCCCGGCCAGGTCGCGCACTATCTCGGACTCATGTTCGCCAGCCCCGACTGGGAGATGCTGCCGCAGGCGCTGTTCGAGACGTGGCGGTCGATCTCGATGGCATGGATCGGCGCGATCGGGTGCGTCGTCGTGTCCCTTCCGCTCGGGATGCTGGCGGCCACCGGTGTCGGACCGCTCTGGGTGCGTCTGCCGCTGCGCGGACTGTTCGC
Organism: Microbacteriaceae bacterium; assembly: GCA_052085045.1. Taxonomy (GTDB): domain Bacteria; phylum Actinomycetota; class Actinomycetes; order Actinomycetales; family Microbacteriaceae; genus Microbacterium. The sequence goes on from JBQDFB010000023.1 coordinate 19,664, forward strand.
GGTGATCCGCGCCGTGCCGGAGGTGATCATCGCGCTGCTGCTGCTCACCGTCACCGGCCTGACGCCGTTCACCGGGGCGCTGGCACTGGCGATCGCCGGCATCGGCACGCAGGCCAAATGGGTCTACGAGACGATCGAGTCCGTGCAGGAGGGGGCGTCGGAAGCGGTCAGCGCGGCCGGCGGCACGACGGCCGAGATCACCCGGTGGGCCCTGTGGCCGGCGGCGGCGCCCGCGCTGCTCTCGTTCGCCCTCTACCGTTTCGAGATCAATATCCGCACCTCGGCGGTGCTGGGGCTCGTCGGCGCCGGCGGCATCGGCAGTATGCTCGCGAACTACACGAACTTTCGTCAGTGGGACACGGTCGGGATGCTGCTCATCGTGGTGGTGCTCGCGACGATGCTGATGGATGCCGTCTCCGGCGCTATCCGCCGAAGGATCATGCGCGGTCCCCGGGCGCGGGCGAGCGTGAAGTCGAAGGAGGAGAGTCCCGATGTGGCAAGGGCCCGCTGACGCACCACCGACCGCCCGCATCGCGATGCTCGCACCATCGATGCAGCCCAGCGAGCGGCGCGTGGCCGATGCCATCGCCGCGGACGCGGATGCGGCGATCGAGTGGACGGCGCAGGAGATCGCAGACACCGTCGGCGTCGGCCGGGCGACCGTGATCCGCACCGCACAGACCCTCGGCTACGACGGGTATCCGCAGCTGCGAGTCGCGCTCGCCCGCGAGCGGGCCACCGCCGCACCGGTGGCCGACGACGCCGCAGATCCCACGATGCTCGGGGCCCTGCGCGGGGCCGTCGACCGCTTCGCCTCCCGGCTCGCCCACACGGTCTCGGCGCTCACCGAGGAGACCCTGTCGGCGTTCGTGCACGAACTCGACGTCTCCACTCGGCTGCTCGTGGCCGCCAACGGTCTGTCGGCACCGGTCGGCGCCGACCTCGCAATGCGTCTGACCTCGGCCGGCCGCCCGGCCGAGTACGTGGCCGACACCCTCGGCCAGCAGATCACCGCGTCGCAGCTCGGTGCCGGATCGGCGTGCCTGGTGGTGTCCGGATCCGGGGTGAACCGAGCATCCATCGACGTCATGACGGCGGCACGGGCCAGCGGCGCTCGCGTGCTGGCGATCACCTCGTTCCCGCGATCGCCGGTGGCGGAGCTCGCCGACACCGCGCTCGTCGTCGCTCCGATCAACGATTCGTTCCGCGACGAACTGCTCTACACGTCGCGTGCGGCGCTGATGCTCGTCACCGAGTCCGTTGTCGGACTCCTCGTGCACACGCGAGGGCCGAGCGCGACAGCGGCGCAGGTCGCGACACTGTCGGTGCTCGGCCAGTCGCTGTCGGAATAGCCGGCCGCCGCCTCAGCGGTCGGCGGGGTCGGCGGTGCCCATCAGCACGCCGCGGGCAAGCGAGTGGAAGTGGCGGTTGAACCCGAGCACGGCCGGCGTCGAGTCCGCGGGGATCTCGAGAGTCTCGACGTCGAGAGCGTCGACGACGAAGAAGTACCGGTGGATGCCGGTTCCCTCGGGCGGGGCGGCGCCGATGTAGCGCTCGCTGCGCGACTCGTTCGGCAGCACCGTCGCGCCCGGGGGGAGCGCGGCGAGGTCGCCGATGCCGCTGGCGAGCGTCGTGGTGCCCACGGGGAGGTTGAACGCCGCCCAGTGCCAGAATCCGGAACCGGTCGGAGCATCCGGATCGAAGCACGAAACCGCGAAGCTCTTCGTGCCCGCCGGTGCCTGCGACCACTGCAGTGCGGGGGACCGATCCTCGCCGCCGCGCTTCGCGCCCCACGCGAACAGTGGCAGCGGACCGCCGGGCTCGAAATCTGGGCTGGTCAACTCGAGCGGCGCGAAGTCGCGGAGCGTGGCCAATTCGGCATAGGGGTCGTACGAGAACATGGGTCCTCCTGCACTATCGGAACGGACATGACGTCACAGCCACGATAGGCGCATCCAGCGGCCTGCGCCCAGAGCGCGTCAGCCAGCCTCCGTGGCCGCATCGTCGGTCTGCCGGGCGGAGATCGACAGGCGGATCGCGGCGACCAGCCCCAGCGCCAGGAACGCTGCGGCGACGAAGAACGCCCAGCGGGTGCCGTCGGCGAATCCGGCGCTGAGCGCGTCGACCACTGCCGCGGTGTCGCTGCCGAACGAACTGGACGATCCCTGCTCGCGAAGCTGCTCGATCGCGGTGCCCGCGGACTGCCGCGTGCTCTCCGCGGCCTGGTCGGCCGCCGCACCCGTGACGCCGGCGCCCTTCAGCGCGGCGGGGAGGGTCACCGCGAGGGATACCGACAGTGCGGCGCCCGCGAGCGCGGTGCCCAGCGCCGTGCCGATCTGCCGGACGGTGCTCTGCGTTGCGGATCCCTGCCCGGACGCACCGGTGGGAACGTCGCGCAGCACCGTGCCGGTGAGCTGGGCAGAGGCCAGCCCGAGCCCGAGACCGTAGACGACCAGAGGGATGGCGACGAGCCAACCCGGGGTCGTGGCCTGCACGATCAGCGCGAGTGCGATCACACCGACCAGCTCGAGGGACAACCCGATCAGCACGGTCCCGGGGGCGCCGAAGCGCGCGGCGAGATGGCGGGCCGCGGCGCCGGAGAGGAACGCTCCGATCGCCATCCCGGCGAGCACGAGGCCCGCACCCATGATGTCGAGCCCGACCGCATTGACCAGGTACAGCGGCAGCACGAAGATGATCGCGAACTCGCCGATCGCGACGGTCGCCGCGGTGATGTTGCCCCACGAGAAGGTGGGCAGCTCGAACAGAGTGAGATCGAGCAGCGCCGAGCGGCGCACCTTCTCACGGTGCCGCTCCCAGAAGATGAAGAGGGTCAGTGCGACCACCGCGATCAGGATGGCGACCGGCACGATCGAGATCGCAGCATCCGCCGGCCACACCCAGCCGAAGATCGACAGCTCGCTCGTCGGCGTCCACCAGCCCAGATCCGGCCCCTCGATGATCGCGAACACGAGGGCGCCGAAGCCGATCGCGCTGAGCAGCGCCCCATCGACATCAGCGCCGGGGCGGCTGACGCGCGCACGCGTCTCGGGCACCGTGAAGATCGCGCCGACGAACACCAGTGCGCCGAGCGGGATGTTGACCAGGAAGATCCAGTGCCATGACACCCACTGGGTCAGGGCGCCGCCGGCGAGCGGCCCGATCGCCGCCGCACCCGAGATCACGGCTCCCCACACACCGAAGGCCGCGGCCCGGTATTTACCGCGGAACACCGCGTTCACCGTGGAGAGTGTGGCCGGCATGATCATCGCGGCGCCGAGCGCCTGCACGGCGCGCGCGGCGATCAGCCCCGCAGCATCCCCGGAACTCGCTGCGAACACGCTGCCGGCGACGAACACGACCAGTCCGACGAGGAAGAGCAGCCGGCGCCCCCATCTGTCGGCGAGCCGGCCGGTGGACAGCAGCAGGGCCGCCAGCACGACCGCATAGAGACTGTTCACCCACTGCGCGTCGGTGAGATCGAGATCGAGGTCGCCGATGATGTCGGGCATCGCGACGCCGACGATGGTGCCGTCGAGCACGATCATCCCGAGGCCGGTGGAGAGGACCGCGAGCGCGAACCAGTCCTTGCGGGTCGGCGCCTGCACCTTCTGCGTCTCGGGAGTCGTCATGCGATCACCTGTTCTGTCTGCGGCCATGCTATCGACGGGGCGGATGCTCCCATCATGCGGCGCAGCGGCCGGGTGCACATCGATCGAATGATCGACGCGGCGCGCCATACACTGGATGCCGTGACTCTCGACGCCGACCGCCGGTCCCTGCTCGCCCTCATCAAGGATGAGGCGGTGTTCCATGGCGACTTCACCCTCTCGAGCGGTAAGAAGGCGACGTACTACGTCGACATGCGCAAGCTCACCCTCGACCACCGCGCTGCTCCCGCGATCGGGCGCATCATGATGGACCTCATCGACGGACTCGATGTCGTCGCGGTCGGCGGTCTCACGCTCGGCGCCGACCCGATCGCGAACTCGGTCATGCACGCGTCGGTCGCTACAGATCATCCGCTGGACGCTTTCGTCGTGCGCAAGGAGCCCAAGGATCACGGCCGCGGTCGCCAGATCGAGGGGGCGGATGTCGCGGGCAAGCGCGTCGTCGTCCTCGAGGACACCTCCACCACCGGGCAGTCCGCGCTCAAGGCCGTCGAGGCGCTGCGCCGCGAGGGCGCCGAGGTCGTCGCCGTCGCCGTGATCGTCGACCGCAAGACCGGCGCGCAGGCAGCGATCGAGGCGGCGGGGCTGCAGTGGCTCGCGGCCTTCGACCTCGACGACCTCGGCCTCGAACCGCAGTGACGCGTCACGCACTCGCCGTCGACGTCGGCGGCACGAAGCTCGAGGCGGCACTGGTCGGCTCCGACGGAGTGCTGGTGGCCGGCAGCCGCAGTCGGCAGGCGACGGGGCGAGAGGCGACGCCGGCGTCGATGGATGCCGCGATCCGTTCCGTCGTCGAGCATGCGCTTGCCGCGCTCCCCGCCGGCGCCGAGATCGCCGGCGCCGGAGTCGGCAGCGCCGGGCCCGTCGACCGAGACACCGGCACGATCATCCCCGTCAACATGCCGCAGGCCCGCGGGTACCGGCTGGCGGATGCTGTGCGCACCGCAGCATCCGCAGTTCTGGGCGTCGATGTCCCTACCGTGTTCGGGCACGACGGCGGCGCGCTCGCGCTCGCCGAATCCTGGCTGGGGGCCACGCGAGGCGCCAGGGCATCGCTGTCGATCGTCGTCTCGACCGGCATCGGCGGCGGGTTCGTCGTCGACGGCCAATACGTTCCCGGCGCCTCGGGCAACGCCGGGCACCTCGGGCAGATGCGACGCGAGGGCGGGCTGACTCTGGAGGAGATTGCATCAGGGCCGGCGAGCGCGTCGTGGGCGCAATCGCAGGGTTGGACCGGCGCGACCGGAGAAGACTTGGCGCGGGATGCCGCGGCCGGCGATGCCACCGCGCGAGCGGCGATCGAACGGTCGGCGCGAGCGGTGGGGGAGACCCTGGCGGATGCCGCGACCCTCGTCGACCTCGACCTGATCGCGATCGGCGGCGGGTTCTCCCGGGTCTCCGACGACTACATCGACCTCGTGCAGGCGGCGCTGACGGCGTCCGCTGCGCACGACTACTCCCGCGCGGCGCGGGTGGTGCGATCAGGGCTCGGCGACGAAGGCCCGCTGATCGGCGCGGCCGCCTTCGTGCTCAGGTAAACCGGTGGCCCGCGGTGTGACGCACGTCGGAGCATGTGACGCACGTCGGAGAGATCCGGCGAATACCTCCGACGTGCGTCACAGTGTCCGACGTGCGCAACAGTAGGCTCGAGGGATGCGCGTACTCGGCCTGCTCTCCGGCACCTCACATGACGGCATCGACGTCACGGTGGTCGACTTCGACGAGCGGGACGGGATGCTGCGCGGCACGGTGCTGTACGCAGACAGTGTGCCGTATGCACCGGAACTGCGCGCCCGTCTGGTAGCCGCGCTTCCGCCGGCGCAGACGACCCTCGCCGAAGTGTGCGTGCTCGACACCCTGATCGGCCAGGCGTTCGCCGAGGTCGCACGTGTGGCCGCAGCGTCCGTCGGCGGGGTCGACGCAGTCTGCACGCATGGCCAGACCGTCTACCACTGGGTCGAGGACGACCACGCCCGCGGCACCCTGCAGATCGGCCAGGCGGCGTGGATCGCCGAGGCCGTCGGGGCTCCGGTCGTTTCGGATGTGCGCATCCGCGACATCACCGCCGGCGGGCACGGGGCTCCGCTGGTGTCGTTCCTCGACGAGCTGCTGCTGCGAGAACGCGCGGGAGTCTCTGCTGCGCTGAACCTCGGCGGCATCGCGAACATCACCGTCGTCGACGGTGAGGGCGTGAGCGCGTACGACATCGGTCCGGCGAATGCGCTCGTCGACGCCGTCATCTCGGCGTACGGCCTCAACCCGCTCGGCTACGACGAAGATGCGCAGATCGCGCTCGCAGGCTCCATCGACGTCGAGCTGCTGGAAGCACTGCTGGCCGATCCGTACTACGCGCTCGCGGCCCCCAAGAGCACGGGCAAGGAGCATTTTCACCTCGGCTATGTGCGTGAGCACGTCGCAGCCCTCGGCCGCGACCTTCCGGTGACCGATCTGGTGCGCACCCTCACCGAGCTGACCATCCGCATCGTCGCGCAGGACGTGCGATCGGTCGGTGTCCGATTCCTCGCGGTCTCAGGCGGCGGATGCCACAACCCGCTGATCATGGACGGGTCGCGCGCCGCACTCCCTGGCACCGACGTCGTCCTCGCCGACGAGCTCGGCGCCTCGGCCGATGCGAAGGAGGCGATCCTGTTCGCCCTGATCGGCTGGTGCACGATGCACGGTGTTGCCGCCGTCACTCCCGGCGGCACGGGCGCGCGCGAACCGCGCATCCTCGGCACGATCACGCCGGGTGCGGGCCCGCTGCGGATGCCGGAGCCCGTCCCCGAGCTGCGCAGTCTGGCGCTCGCAACGGCCTGAGCCGCGATCGCGCGGGGCCGTCAGCCCTTGCGGTCGTCGTCCCAGGGGCCTTCCCACCAGTTGCCGCCGCGATTGTCATCACCCGGGCCGCGGCGGCGGGACCGCACGAACTGCCAGATGATGATCGTCAGCGTCGACAATCCGATGAGGATCATGACGAGGAACCACAGGTCGCTCTGGTTCATGGGCGCTTCCCTTCTGCGGCATCCGTGACGATTTTCGCAATGCGCGCCGTCCGTGTCTCTGCCCGTCTGGCCGTCGCGATGTGCGTGAGTCCGAGCTTTTTGACCGACTTCGGAAAGGCATCCCAGTTCGCGCGGGCGGTGGGCACAGCATCCAACGCCTCGGTGAACTCGTCGGGTTCGACCCCGGCCTCCGGGCCGTCGAGCATCTCCCAGGTGCCGTTGGCCTTGGCGACCTCGATCGCGCGGATACCGGCCGGTGCCAGCAGGCCTGCCTTTTCGAGAGCGACCAACCGTGCCTTGTTGGTCGCGGCCCAACCGCTCGACGGTCGTCGCGGCGAGAACCACTGGCCGTTACTGCCAGCAGAGGGGCCCTCGGCGAAGGTTCGCGTCGGTCCGTCGATCCAGCCGAAGCACAGCGCCTGCCGGACGGCATCCTCATACGCCATCGATGCACCGGCGCCGCGCACGTTCAGAAGCCACACACCGGGCGCCGTGGCGTGGTGCTCCTCGAGCCACGCGCGCCAGGCCGCGGCATCCGCTGCCGTGATCCGTTCGCCGTCGTCGAGAACGCCCATGGAATCAGACGGTCCGGATCGTCCCGGTGATCGTCGGCAGCAGGTCGGCGACCGAGTCGACGATCTCGTCGGGTCGGAACGGGTACTTCTCGATCTCGCGCTGATCGCTGATGCCGGTGAGCACGAGCACGGTGTGCAGGCCGGCTTCGATGCCGGCGACGATGTCGGTGTCCATGCGGTCGCCGATCATGCCGGTCTTCTTCGAGTGCGCGCCGATCTTGTTCAGCGCCGACCGGAACATCATCGGGTTCGGCTTGCCGACGACGTACGGTTCGCGTCCGGTGGCCTTGGTGATGAGCGCCGCGACGGAACCGGTCGCGGGCAGCGGGCCCTCGGCGCTCGGGCCCGTGGCGTCCGGGTTGGTGATGATGAAGCGCGCACCGCGGTTGATCAGTCGGATCGCCTTCGTGATCGCCTCGAAGGAGTACGTGCGGGTCTCGCCGACGACGACGAAGTCGGGGTTCGTCTCGGTCATGATGAATCCGGCGTCGTGCAGCGCGGTGAGGATGCCGGTCTCACCGATGACGAACGCCGAGCCGCCGGGCACTTGCTGCTGCAGGAATGCGGCGGTGGCCAGCGCTGAGGTCCAGATCCGCTTCTCCGGCACGTCCAGGCCGCTGGATCGCAGGCGTGCCGAGAGGTCGCGGGCGGTGAAGATCGAGTTGTTGGTGAGCACCAGGTATGGGATGTCGTTCGCTTCCCACCCGGCGAGCATCTCGGACGCCCCCGGGATGGCGTCGTTCTCATGGACGAGCACGCCGTCCATGTCGGTGAGCCAGCATTCGATGTCGTCACGGTGTGCCATGTGATCAGCCTATTGGAGCAGGAGATGCTGTGAGGGCCGTCCCCGCGGACGGCGGAGACGGCCCTCACAGAGGTGGACCTCGAGATCAGCCGTTGCGGCGGCGTCGCACGGCCGTGATCCCGGCCATCGTGGCACCGGCCGCGAGCAGCGCACCGGCCGCGACGATCAGCGAGACGGGCGCGGATCCGCCCGTCGTCGCGAGCTCTCCGTCGTCGGAGCCCGTTGCCCCGTCGTCGCCCTCAGAAGGGTTGTCACCCGGGTCGGTGGGGTCCGTCGGGTCGGTGGGGTCGGTGGGGTCGGTCGGGTCGGTCGGCTCCGTGGGGTCCGTGGGGTCCGTGGGGTCGGTCGGGTCGGTGGGGTCCGTCGGGTCGGTGGGATTCGTGGGGTCGGTCGGAGCCCCCGCGGCCACCGGGGCGCTCTCGACCGCTGCCGCGTCGAGGGCGGTGACGACCCAGGTCTCGGTCGCAGCGACAGCTGCCGCAGGCGCTGCCGGCAGGTCGAAGGTGAACTGATCGGCGCTGTCAGCCCAGACCGTATCGACAAGCGTGCCTTCGGCCGCGACGATCTCCTCGGAGGTTCCTGTGCCGCGGTAGACGGCGTACTGGCGGGCTCCGGTGGTATCGGCCGCCGTCCACTCCAGTCGGTCGTCTTCGAGGACGACATCGATCGGGCTGGCGACGTCGCCGTCGGACAGCCACGGCTTTGCCGGTACGAGCGTCGGGTGATCGAACGCCGAGGATCTCAGCAGATCGATCGCCGAGTTCTTCGCTTCGTTCTTCGGCTGCTCCTCTGCGGGCAGAGAGGCGACGTCGCTCGGCTGCATGTCGTTGTAGCTGAACAGCACGCTGCCGTCGATCCCATCGAGCTTCTGGTTGAAGCGCATTTGGTTGGGTACTTCCTCGGGATTCATCCACGCCGACTCCCAGCTGCCGTTGTTGACGTGCTTGTAGAGCGCATGGCCGACATAGATCTGGGTGCGGCTGTCGGCTGCGGTGTCGCTCCACCACTGGGCGAGCTCGCCGTAGGGCGCCGCCGGCTGATCGAAGCTCCAATAGATCTGTGGCGAGAGATAGTCCACCAGCTCGTCCTGGACCCAGCCGCGGGTGTCGGCGAAGATCTGGTCGCTGTAGCTCTGCGACGAAGTGGTCGGCGTGTGGGATCCGGCCGGATCGTTCTCACTGTGCTCCCAGATGCCGAAGGGGCTCACACCGAGCTGCACCGCAGTGCCGGCCTCGTCATTGTGGGCGCTGATCGTGTCGCGCACGTCAGTGACCAGAGTGGTGATGTTATCGCGACGCCACTGCTGGATGCCTTCTTCGGTGTCTTCGTAGCCAGCGGACAGCCCGAACTCTTCGAAGGTGTGGCGGTCTTCGTCCTCGTCGCCGAAGTAAATGTCTTCGCCGTCGACGGTGATCCGATAGGGGTAGAAGTAGTCGTCGAAGTGGATGGCATCCACGTCGTAGTTCTTGACGATCTCGGTGACGGTCGCGGCGACGTAGTCGCGCACTTCCGAGCGCCCCGGGTCGAGGATGAGCTTCTCGTCGAAGCTCAGCACCTGGTCGGGGTGGGCGGCAGCGTAATTGTCGTCGGCGAGAATGCCCGCGCCGTTGAGTGCGGCGATGTAGTCGGGGATGCTGAGCGCCGTGACCTCCTCTGCGGTCATCTCCAGCGCATCGAGGATGTCGGGCGCCGTCATCTTCACGTTCGTCACGCGGTACGGGTTGAGCCAGGCGTGGAACTCCATGCCGCGTGCGTGCGTCGCCTCGATCGCGCGAGCCATCGGGTCGTACCCGGGGTCGGCCCCCTGCGTTCCGGTGAGGAACTCGGACCACGGATTGAGGTCGGAGGGGTAGTAGGCATCGAGCAGAGGGCGCACCTGGAAGATGACGGAGTTCATGTTCCACGCCTCGAAGTCATCGAGGACCGAGGTGAAACGTGCGTCGAAGTCGGCGGCATCGGCAGGCTTGCCGAAGTTCAGGTTGGCGATGGTCGCAACCCACGCGCTCGAGAACCGGCGGTTCTCAGCGGAGTCCTCGGTGGGGATCGACACCTGCGTGCCCGACCCGGGATAGGTCTCCACCGGTGTGTCGCTGTAGCCGTATTCGCCGGAGGCATTCTGGGTGTACGTGTGCAGCACCGCCTCGTCGTCGCTGGCGGCCGCAGCGGCAGTGGGGATTCCCAGCAACAGCAGAGCGGCGGTGGTTGCGGCGGCGGGTCTTCTCAACATCGAGTCCTCGATCAGTCGTCGTTAACTATTTTCAGTGCACAGGCACATCTAAAGAGTTTTACCAAAGGGCCCGAAGAAAGTACAGCGCACTTACAAAAAGCAGGGGTGTCGTCGGCGCAGCGCGCGTACGCTGTCTACGCCGTGATCCAGACGACGTCGGGCGCGCGATCAGGAAGGTCGACGGGCACACCGCCGATGAGCGAGCGGCCATCGGTGACCGTGATGAGTACACCCACATCCAGACCGGATTTCTCCAGCGCACGCAGCAGTTCCGGGTCGGTGTCGGCGACGCGCAGCACGCGCCCGATGTGACCCACGGCGGCATCGGCGAGCAGTACGAAGGGCGTGCGGACGACCGCGCCGGCAGCATCCGGAATCGCATCGCCGTGCGGGTCGAAGCGC